>CAZKDJ010000012.1:0-39011 GCA_964551295.1 uncultured Anaerolineales bacterium
TGTCCACCTCCATCCCGCCCCACAACCTGGGCGAGGTGTGCGACGCGCTGATCTACACGCTCGACAATTGGCGCAAGCTGGACGACATTACCGTCGAGGATCTGATGCAGTTCATCCAGGGACCGGACTTTCCCACCGGCGGCGTGGTCTACCGGCGCAAGGAGGAGGACGGCGAAGATCTGATCGCCCACGCCTACGGACAGGGCCGCGGCAAGCTCACCGTCCGCGCCTGCGCCCACGTCGAGGAGATGACGCGCTCCCGGCACCGCATCATCATCACCGAGCTGCCCTACCAGACCAACAAGACCAACTTGATCGAGCGCATCGCCCTGTTGGTGCGCGATGGCCGCATCGAGGGCATCACCGACCTGCGCGACGAGTCCGACCGGCGCGGCATGCGGCTGGTGATCGAACTCACCCGCACGGTCGAGCCGGAGGCGGTGCTGGCCGATCTGTTCAAGCACACGCCGATGGAATCCACCTTCAGCCTGATCATGCTGGCGCTGGTCGACGACGAGCCGCGCCTGTTGACGCTCAAAAAGGCCCTGGTGACCTACCTAGAGCATCGGCAGGTCATCGTCACCCGCCGCAGCCAGTACGAACTGGCCCGGGCCAAGGAACGCGCCCACATCCTGGAGGGGCTGCTCACCGCCCTGGACAACCTGGACGAGGTGATCGACACCATCCGCCGCTCCCGCACCACCGACACGGCGCGCAAGAACCTGCGGCGCAAGTTCAAGCTCAGCGAGGCCCAGGCCCAGGCAATCCTCGATATGCCGCTCAAGCGACTGGCCGCCCTGGAGCGGAAAAAGATCCAGGACGAGTACCGGGAAAAGCAGCGCATCATCAAGCACCTCACGGCCCTGCTCAAGAGCCCCAAAAAGGTCCGCGGCATCGTGCGCGACGAATTGGTGGCGGTCAAGGAAAAGTACGCCGACCCGCGCCGCACGCAGGTGGTGGGCGCAGGCAAGGCAAAACTCACCGCCAGCGACCTGATCCCCGACGAGCAGGTATGGGTGGCGGTGAGCGGCGATGGACTGGTGGCCCGCATGCCCGACGAGGGTTCGGCGCCGAGGGTACCCTCGCGGCCCAAGGACGCACCGATCGCCGTGCTGGCCGCCTCGACCCGCGATACGCTCTACATCTTTGCCGCCGACGGCAAGGCGGCCGCCTATCCGATCCATCAACTGCCGGAGGGCGTGGCCTGGGAGGGGGAGGGTTCTCACTGCGCCGATCTGACGCCGTTGAGCCGCCGCGATCACCCGGTGGCTGCGCTGGCGGTTCCTCCCGCGTTGGAGAAAGGGTTCCTGGTACTGGCCACGCAACAGGGCTCCGTCAAGCGCGTGGCGCTGGCTGATCTGCCCGGCGTGAGCGGCGAGCCGTTCGTCGTCGTCGGCGTCGAGGACGGGGACGAGTTAGGCTGGGCGGCGATCACAAAGGGCAACGACGAGATCCTGCTGGTCACCGCCGAGGGCAAGGCCATCCGCTTTGAAGAGGATGAGGTGCGGGCCATGGGACTGCCCGCCGGGGGCGTGATGGGGGTCAAGCTGAGCGGCGCGAAGGATCGCGTCGTGGACATGGCCATCTCCCGCTCGCGCTCCGATCTGTTCGTCATCGCTGAGGATGGGCGGGCCAAACGCACGGCGCTGGCCGAGTACCCCACCCAGAGCCGCTATGGGCAGGGTGTGATCAGCGCCCGCTTTAGCGACGACGTAAAGCTGGCGGGCGCGTGCGTGGTGCAGTCGAACGACCCCATCGTGCTGGTCACCAACAAGGGCGCGGCCAAGACGATCCGCGGTAGGAGCGCGCCGCGCAGGGGACGCGCCACGCAGGGCCAGCCGGTGATCGCGCTGCGAGGACGGGACGTCGTCGCAGACACGTTCGTCCCGCGCCCGTCCGTCGAACCGGACGAAGAATCATAGGAGGATCAGAATGCCTTATCGAGACACAATGGTTGTTTGTGAAGAGTGCGGAAAAGAGTTCATCTTCAGGGTAGAGGAGCAGCGCAATTTAGCAGCGCGAGGCGAAGAGGTCACACCACCCGCGTTGTGCCCTGACTGCCGAGGTGTAACCAGCTCAGAGCACCGCACGGAGCGCCGCTCCGAGCCAACGAAGAAACCGGAAATAAAGGCCGAGCGCAAGATGGAGGCGACGGTCGCCCTGGGACCGGGACCCCACGAGGGCGCCGTCAAGTGGTTCGACGCCGGAAAGGGGTACGGCTTTATCGCCCATCCCAGCGGCGAGGAGATCTTTTTTCACCGCTCCGGCATCGCGCCGGGTGAAGAACCACACTTTCCCGACGACACGCCGGTCACCTTCCTGATCGAGCAGACCGAGAAGGGCCCCCAGGCCGTGGACGTGGCACGGATGAATGAGGAGACGGACGAGCAGGAGGAGTAGATTCTAGCAGTCTGTCGGAGAGAAAACCGGAGGTAAAACGCCGCCTGTTTTGTCATTCTGAGGCCCTGGAGGGGCCGAAGAATCTCGCCTTTTGGCCGTCGAGTACCCTTCCACAACGAGATTCTTCGTCGCTCCGGCGGCTTCGCCGCCTTCACTCCTCAGAATGACGGGTCTCTCCGACAGGCTGCTAGAGTACGAACAAACGCCTGTTACGCGGCTCCTCAGACACGCTAACACGAAGGGAAGGATAACTATGACTGATATATAAGCATTGCTCACACACTACACTGAAGGACCAGAACAACTGGATGCTGCTCTTGCTGGCCTTGGAGAGGCGAATCTTGATGTGGCTCAAGCTTCTGATAGCTGGACGATTCGACAGATCGTACATCACATAGTTGATGGCGATGATTTATAGAGTATGTGCATCAAAGCATCGTTGGGAGACAGCAAAGGGTTGTTCAGCTATCGATGGTATTGGGAAAAGCCACAAGATGAATGGGCAGTATCATCTCAATATCTTGGGGGAATGTAGGTCGGATTGGCAATCCGACTTACTCTTGCCCCTACTTTTTGAGAAGATACAATGGGCAGACAATTGGGAATACGCAGAACGAGAGATAGAACCATCATTAGCATTGTTTCGAGCGAATCGGCGTCACATTTCGCAGTTGTTGCACAAGATATCCGGTGCTTGGGAGAAATACACTTTGATAACACTACCGGATGGAGAAGAGAAAGCAACCTCAGTCCGGTACGTGGTGGAGATGCAAACGAAACACGTAAAGGGGCATATTGAAGACATCCAAGCCATACGGAAGAAGCACAATCTGTGAACGTTTGAGTTGAGTATGTAGGTCACGCTTGCAGCGTGACGTCAGACCGTCACGTTAAAAACGCGACCTACAGATAATCAAGCCCCTCCGCCAACCACCCCAGCCCCAGCTCCACCAGCTTGGCCCGCGTGGGGCGGCCTTCCTCGTCCCAACCCACCATCCGGTAGTAGAGCGCCTTGGCCTCTTCTACCTCCTCCGGCGTGACCACCACGCCGTCGGTCGCGCCGCCCCCCAGCGGAACGAACAACTTGAGCGGCGCCACGTCCGCCTCCACTTTCACCCATTTTACGTCATCCCAAAGCTACGGCAAGCGCAATTCGCCCTTCCAAACGCGGCGTGACCTTTTCCCCTAAACGGTGTTACTCTTTACTGGAAGTTACTATTGATTGGAGATATCTTCTCAACAAGTAGGAAAGATAGACTTGCGGGCGGCTCCGCCGCCCCAATTTATTGAGATGATGCAACGGGAGGCTAACCTATGAAAAGACGCGTCGTGATAACGGGCCTCGGTGCAGTTACACCGATGGGAAACGATGTGTCGACGGTGTGGGACAATCTCCTCGCCGGGCGCAGCGGGATAGACCACATCACCCGCTTCGATACAACCGATCTCAAAGTAAAGATCGCCGCCGAGGTCAAGAATTTTGATCCTGAGAAAATCTTTGATCGCCGGGATGCTCGCCGCAACGACCCGGTGACCCTGTTTGCGATGGAGGCCGCCCGCCAGGCGGCCCAAGACGCCGATCTGGTCATCGAAGGCGAGACAAAACAGAGAGCGGGCGCGATCATCGGCACCGGCATCGGGGGCGTCCTGACACTGATTCAGAATTACGATATCATCAACACTGCCGGTCCGCGCCGCGTCAGCCCGCTCATGATCCCGATGATGATGTCCAACGCCCCATCGGCGGCCGTTTCTATCGCCCACGGGCTGGAGGGACCTGTATTTTCAGTGGCCTCCGCCTGCGCCACGGGCAACAATGCCCTGGGCGAGGCCACGTACATCATCCGCCGAGGGGATGCGGACGTCATGTTCTGCGGCGGGACAGAGATGGTCATGCACGCCGTCGCCATCTCCGGATTCGCCAACATGGGGGCGATCTCCTCCCGCAACGACGAGCCCCACCGCGCTAGCCGGCCCTTTGACGCCGAACGCGACGGCTTTGTCATGGGAGAAGGCGGGGCCGTCCTGATCCTGGAAAGCCTCGAGTTTGCCCAAAATCGAGGCGCCCGCATTTATGGCGAACTCGTCGGCTACGGGACCACGTGCGACGCCTGCCACATCACCGCCCCCGACAAGAACGGAACCGGCGCGGCACGGGCAATGCGGCTAGCGATCGAGGACGCCGGACTAAAGCCCGAGGACGTGGATTACGTCAACGCCCACGGCACCAGCACCCAGCTCAACGATCCCATGGAGACGCGCGCCATCCGCAGCGTCTTTGGCGCGCACGCCGACAAGCTGGCCATCAGCTCCACCAAGTCGATGATGGGTCACCTGATGGGCGCGGCTGGCGCCTGCGAGGCCATCGTGTGCGCCAAAACGCTGGAGACGGGCTGGGTGCATCCTACGGCCAACTATGAGTATCCCGACCCGGAGTGCGACCTGTACTATGTGCCCAACGAGCCCCAAAAGCTCGATCCCAAGGTGGTTATCTCCAATTCCTTCGGCTTTGGCGGCCACAACGCGTGCGTCGTCTTCCGCAAGTGGGAGGAGGATGCATGACGATTCAAGCACACATTGTCGGATGGGGCAAGTACGTGCCCGAGCGCGTGCTGACCAACGACGACCTGACCCACATGGTAGACACCTCCGACGAGTGGATCCGCAGCCGCACGGGTATCGTCGAGCGGCGCATCGCCGCCGATGACGAGACGACGGCGACGATGTCCATCGAGGCCGCCCAACAGGCGTTGGAGATCGCCAACCTCAGGCCGGCCGATCTGGATCTGATCATCGTCGCCACGGCCACGCCCGACCACTTTTTCCCGGCCACGGCCTGCCTGGTTCAGGACGCCCTCGGCGTGCCCCACGCAGCGGCTTTTGACCTGGCGGCAGGCTGCTCCGGTTTTGTGTACGGCGTCAGCATAGCCGCTGGCCTCATCGAGAGCGGTCACCACAAGAACGCCCTCATCATCGGCGCCGAGACGCTCTCCCGCATCACCAACTGGGAGGATCGTACGACGTGCGTGCTCTTTGGCGACGGCGCCGGCGCGGTGATCCTACACGCCAACGGTGCCGAAGGCGGCGTGCTCTCCTCCGCCCTCGGCGCAGACGGCTCCGGCGGCGATCTGCTGTACCTCCCGGCCGGAGGCAGCCGCCAGCCGCCGTCCCATCAAACCGTCTCCGAGGGACAGCACTATCTGAAGATGAAGGGACGGGAGGTCTTTCGCTTCGCAGTACGCGCTATGCCGGCCGCCACGCGCCTGGTATTGGATAAAGCCGGGTTGACACTCGACGATCTGAGTCTCATCATCCCCCACCAAGCCAACTATCGCATCACCGACGCATCGGCCAAGGCGTTGAAAATACCGCCGGACAAGGTCTATAGCAACGTCGATCGGTATGGCAACACGTCGGCGGCCTCCATTCCCATCGCGCTGTGTGAAGCGGTAGAACAAGAGCGCGTGCACCGGGACGACCTGGTGGTGTTTGTGGGATTTGGGGCTGGGCTAACCTGGGCGGCGGCAGCCATTCGCTGGAGCGCGCCGTTGCCGGCAGCACCGCTCGCACGCTGGAAGCGGGCCTGGTACGACCTGAGCTACCGCTACGCCACAGTGCGCTCGCTGGTACGCCGCTTTGTGCGCTGGCTGGTCTCTCGCTTCATAAAACGCTAGGAACGCCCCACGCCGGACCATCGACCTCCCGCGGGCGCCGACGCCTGCGGGAGGTCGCGTATTTGGCACACAAGCAGGTTATAGTATAATATCGTTTGGAACATAGACCCTTCACAGGAGAAGAGCATGCCTCGTATCGAAGAACGTATCGAGATTGCGGCCCCCACGTCCACGGTCTTTCGCGCTTGCCACGATGCCGGCCAGCGCCCCGAATGGGACGAGCGCATGAAGCGCATGGAACTGATCACGTCCGCGCCCATCCGGCAAGGGACGCTGTTTCAAGTCGATGCGATCTCCTCAGGCGGCACCGTCTTTGGATGGGAAGGCGAGTTCTCCGAATACAGGTATCCTATGAACGCGACGCTCAAGGTGCTCGACGCCGCCCGCAGCAGCCCGTTCAAAGCGGGCACCGAAGCGTGGCAGTACAGCGCTATGGGAGGCACCACCGACCTGACCGTCGTGTGGGAATACCAACCGCGCAACATAATCACTCGCATCATCGACGCGGTGGCCGGGCGGGCCCTCACCCGCCGGGCCATGCGGCGCAGCCTGTCCAACCTCAAAGAGATGGTCGAGGGATGACCCTATCCGTGGCTTTGTCGCAGAGGATGTAATCAGGGCTGTAGTCACGGGCGTGATCCATAATAGAGATAAGCAAGAGGCCCGCCGATGAAGCGGGCCTCTACGGTGTGGCAGATCGCGCTTTTTCCCAGGTGTTAGTGGAGCATCTCTCCCAGCGGGCCACACCCGACCGCCAGGGAGGAATTGCCTTCCCTACGTGTCGCGCAGGACGAGGGGCAGGTAGATCGTGTAATCCACATCTATCCCACACCAATATCCAGCGCAGAGGACGTAGCTGGAGCTGCTCGAGAGCCCCTCCGCAGGCTGGCCGATGGTGCCCATCAGTCCGTAGGCTGGCGAGGTCATCGGCGTGCCTCCGGAACTGGCGACGTCCCATTCGATGGCGTACTGGGTCGAGCTCCCTGCGCCGGACGTGCTCGCCAGTGTCAGGAGAAACACGACGGTTAAGGCCGTGATCTTTGCTTTATTCATCGTCGTCCTCCCGTCAGTAGGGCTCGGTGTATTCGTATTCGATCGTCACGGCCATAACCTGCCGGTACTCGTCCAGGGAGCCGTCGAACTCTGCGTGGAGCCAGTAGATGTAACTCGTGTTGTCCACGGTGGGATAATCGATGGTGAACTCGACGTTGCACTGGTAGCCCACGTCGTATGAGCCGATCTCAGCCATGATATCATAGCTGCTTGCATCACCCGCCGCATAGCCGCGCCTCAGCGTCATGGTCACGACTCCTGTCGTAGTCGTATCGTCAAGATAGCAAAAGTTCAGAGAGTCGATCGTAGCCCCATCGGGTAACTGGAGCGGGGCGTAGTAGTGTCTGCCGGAGGTCGTGTACAGACTGCGTCCCTTGCGCACGTATTGGTAGCTATCGTTGTATGGTTGGAAGGCGGCGGGCGAGACCGAGATGCGGCTCGTGCGCGTGTACCAGGTCAGGTCCCCATCGATGTGCACATTCCCGTCGGCCACCAGTGCCGGGCCAGAGCCGTTGTTGGCGAACGTGTAGAGTGCGTCTGGCGACGTGTCGCTGGTCGCCCCGCCGGAACGCAACCCCTCGGCTGTGACGGCGTAGGGGACGCTGTGAAAGAGCTGCCGGGGCGTCATCTCCGGGTCCGGGTCTACCTGCACCCCGAGCCAGCGCGGGCCGCCGGGAAAGACGGCAGCGTTGATGGGGTTAGCGATGCTCCCCAGCGCCACGTCGAACAGCCCGTTGGTGATGGTCACGGCCGACGTCTGTGTCCACAAGGGGAAACCAGTCGTGGCGCTATTGTAGATGCTAAAGGTCATCGTGTAGACGCCATCCTCGACAGGCGTACCGGAAGGGTCCGTCAACTGCCCTTGGTAGTTAATGGATGGCGCGATGGGTGGGGCGGCTTGCGATGCCGCCTGCGGTGCGGCACGTGCGGTGTTGAGGGTCCACAGCAAAGCGACGACAATCACAGCAACTGCCAGGGGTGCGGCCAATAGGATCGTTCTTTTACGGTTCATGATCAGTCTCCTTATCGTGTGATTTGGATTTGAGATATTCTTCTTATTCATACGTGTCTCCTCTCTAACCTGGGATAAAGCGCTTTCTATACGCGGCTATCTTATCCCAGGCGTGTTAACTCCACCCCAAAGTGGTGTAAGAGGGATGTAAATTGTAGAGCCCCGATTCTTTGGAGAAATCGGGGCTCTTGGCTCGCCAGAAAGCGTATCGAAATCACAAAGTGTTCTCGTCCAGCCAGGTCTTGACGACGGATTCGATTGCAGCGGGCGACGTCTCGGCAGCGTCGAACCACTGGATGGCGGGGTCGCTGGGGCGGAACCAGTTGTACTGGTGGCGGATAAAGCGGCGCGTGGCGCGTTTGATCTCCTCGACGACCTCCTCCAACGTCGCCTCTCCTTCAAAGTAAGGCTTGAACTGCACGTACCCCAGCCCCGACATCGCTGGGAGGTCCCAGCCGTAACCCGCGTCCACCAACCCGCGCACCTCCTCCTCCAGCCCGGCGGCCACCATGGCCTCGATGCGCGCGTCGGCGCGGGCGTAGAGCGCTTCCCGTTCCATCGTCAGGCCAATCTGCTTGATGCGATAAGGCGGCGGCCGCTTGCCCTGCTGCTCGGAGATGGGCCGTCCTGTGATCGTGCACACCTCCAGCGCGCGGATGACGCGGCGCACGTTGCGCGGGTCGATGCGCTTGGCGGCGGTGGGGTCCAGGCAGGCCAACTGCCTGTGCAGTGCCTCGTGGCCCTCCCGTTCGGCCTCGGCCTCCAGTTCGGCGCGCAGGCCCGCATCGGGTGGGACGCGGGGGATGCGCCACCCTTGCACGACGGCGCGCACGTACTGGCCCGTCCCGCCGACCAGTAGCGGCAGCTTGCCCCGGATGAGGGCGTCGTCAATGACAGCGTAAGCCTGATCCTGAAACTCAGCCAGCCCCACCGCCTCGTCGGGGTCAGCGATGTCGATAAGATGGTGGGGCACGCGGGCACGCTCCTCGGCCGTGGACTTGGCTGTGCCGATGTCCATCCCCCGGTAGAACAGGCGCGAGTCGGCAGATACGATCTCTCCATCCAGCGCCTCGGCCAGGTGGAGCGAGAGCGCCGTCTTGCCGACTGCTGTGGGTCCCACGAGGGTCAGGAGATTGGAGATTGGAGATTGGAGATTGGCCTCCCGCTTCCTACTCGATGCTGTCATAGACCTCCAGCCGCAGCAGTTGCCCCCTGTGATCCATCTCCACGGCCACGAACCCGATGCGCCAGTCCACGTCGGTCAGCTCGCGCTCGCCCAGGTAGGTCAGCGCCACGTCGATCATGCGCTGCCGCTTGGCAGGTGTCACCGATTCCTCCGGCGTGCCGTATGCCCGCCCGCGGCGCGTGCGCACCTCGAAGAAGTGGAGCACGTCGCCCTGGCGGGCCACGATATCCACCTCCCCCACCTGACAGTGCCAGTTGCGCGCGACGATCTGATAGCCGCTGCGGACCAGCTTCGCGACGGCCAAACCCTCTCCCTGCCGACCCAGTTTCACTCTTGCATCGCTCACGTACATCTCTCCAGAGATATGGTACACTAAAGGTGGGAGAGCGTCAAACTTGTCAATACCGTCAACGTATGCTACAAAATACCCTCGGGGAGAAAACTATAACGAGAGGAGTGTAATGCCCAACCAAACGCTCGATCTGTCAGTCGTCATCGTATCTTGGAACGTGCGCGAGCTATTAAAAGCCTGCCTACAATCGGTCTACGATACGGTTCAAGGGCTGCGCTTTGAGGTATTCGTCGTCGACAATGCTTCGCACGACGGCAGTCCTCAAATGGTAGAGCGATTCTTCCCCGACGCACACCTGATCGCCAATGGGGATAACCGGGGGTTCGGACCTGCCAACAATCAGGCGCTGCGGCTGGCAACCGGCCGGTACGTCCTGTTGCTAAATCCGGATACCACGGTGCCGCCAGGGGTAATTGCGGAGATGGTAGACTCAGTAGATCCAAATTCTTGGTGTGCACATGTGCGTGTTGATGAAAATCACCTGCGAAACCGTCATTCTGAGCGTAGCGAAGAATCTCCGCCCTGCATTGGGAGACTCCTCGCTCCGCTCGGAGTGACGAAAATTGGATCTACTGAGACTTTATGGAGCGTCACCCACGCGCTGGCATGGTCGGGCCGGAGCTCGTGCTCGGAGACGGTCGGTTGCAGTTAAACTGGGTACGCTTCTCGCCGTGCCATTTCTTCGAGTTCCTCATTGAGCGGGCTGTTTTTCTAGCAAGTGGCCGGACGTGGATCTCATCTTCAAGACCGCGCCGCGTGCGAATACTGACCGGAGCTTGCTGGCTGGCGCGTTATGAGGCGATGGCTGACATCGGGTTCTACGACGACGAGTTCTTCATGTACGCCGAGGAACCCGACGTCTGCACGCGGATGCGGGATGCGGGTTGGGAGATCTGGTTCCTGCGCGAGTTTGTGGTGACGCACTATAAGAAACAGAGTGTGCAGCAGCGCCCGCCGTTCTGGAACATCCCGCTCTTTGTTCGCAGTATGTCAGCGTGGCTCGTCAAACGCTGGCGCACGACGCTGCGTGATCGGGTGCCTAACAGGACTTGGCCTGGTTGAGTATCCACCCTGCGAAGTATATCAGTCCGCCTTGATAATACGGCGTAACACATCCGGCATTTTAGGAGTACCGAGGACTGGCTGAAGCAACGAATAGAATTCCATAGCAAGTAAGAGCAAGCGAGAGACTCCTAATGCTTTTAGCCAATCAGGTAGAGGAAGTGAAGAAGGGAACGAATCGACGATTTGGTATTCAATAAGCAAACTCATGCGGTGCATCTCCTGCACCAAGTTTGTTGCTGATGATAGGGATGCTTTTAGGCTGTCTGCAGTGATCGTCAATGCAGACGACCGCGTTTGCTCCAGAGCATCACTGAAGTTGTGTAGTACAATGGAGGCAATTGCAATAACTGCCACAATGCCGACCAGTACGCCTGCTTTGTACATAATACTATACAGTTGTTTGAATTCACGACGCAACATCAGTGCAGGCAGAAAACTAGCCAAAAGCCCTACTCCAAATTGCCCAATCAGCAATTCATAGGCGGGTTTGAGGCCATAGAGGCCATCAGGGTGCCACTTATCTGGAGTGACGATATCTGGGATTTGTAAGAAAAGGTTATTGAACATAACTGTTGAATGTATCATCTCAATATCTTTGGGGAATGTAGGTCGGATTGGCAATCCGACTTACTCTTGCCCCTACTTTTTGAGAAGATACCACCAAGATATATTGAGATACTGCAACCAGTCTTGTGAGTAGTCCGTGATCATGTTATGACCTCCAATTGCTTATTTTGAAGGGAAACATAGCTCTCCAAACAGAGCGCGGTGGTCCATCCCACTGCCGCCATCCAGCCTGTTGGTTGTCTCAGTTTCGCCCAAAGTCACACTGGTTCCATAGGCGAAATTGCTCACGCTAAAGTCGACAGTTGACGGCCCTATAAGAGGGCCAGAAAATGTCCGATAAGGAGGCTGCCTTTTGACCGGCCCGCTATGATACCAGAATGGTTTTCCATCTCCTGGCATACCCACATAGTTGCACCACAAGTACGTGCTTGCATCGCTAGATCTGAAAGGGTCAAGGTTAAAGTCTCCCAACAACAATACCCGCTCTCCAGATGCCAATGGCAAGCGACCCTCTACGCTTTCAAATATTTGTCTCAGAGACCACTCACGGCAACTGATACTTGTACTCTGAAGATGGGCGTTGACGATAGTAATAACCTGCCCGTGCAAAATCGCATTGACGCTAGAAGCCGTAAAACCAGTATCACAACCGGCTTGTGGGACGTCGGTTGCTATCTTCTGGTCGCATAACTCGCCCACCCCACAACCCTCAATGACCCCGCTGCTCGTACTGACCGCAATGCATTCGTAGCGGTTTCGCGAGTCGCAAACAATGGTATAGTCCGACCCCACCAGGCGTCGCGCTTGGTCAGGGGGCTCCTTTTTCCAGAACCTGTAGCACTCCTTCTGCGGGGTTTTCTCAGTAAACTCCTCACATTGAGCCTGGTCTGTCAGCTCTTGTAGAGCAATGATGTCAGGTTGTAAGCGAGCTATTTCAAGGTTGATTCTCTGCCTTACGTCGCTGTAGCATAGATTGAAGTGGTATTCTCTACATCCCCAATTTGAGTTTCCGACGTTCGCCGTCAGCACACTAATCGTGACAAACTGATTATCTTCTGAGTCGGGACAGACGTTCGTCAACGCTACTTCGCGGGGTGAAGGAGGATGACCTGTAAGCAACGAAAGAGATACCAGTAGGCAAAGGGCCGCTATTTTGTTGTATCAGAAAAATCGCCTTGTAGGCATTGCTTACCCTGTTGTGGTTTTTATGATACCCTTTGGGAATGGCTATGTCAAGCCTTGGGAATAGGATGTGTCTGTACGGATTTGGTAGGTTAAAAGAAAGCCATTGGCTTGTATACTTGGCTCTGGGCAAAGATTCTCCGACAGGTGATCCACAGCCACACCTACTAAACCCGAACAGACACGAATAGAATGCAAAATAGCTCAAAATCCCATCGCCTGGTGAGCGGCGCGCCATAGATTATTGCGAATCTGCTTCTAATCCCGGCCAAAGTGGCGCAGGAGCACCTTGACCTGCACCCGCTTGGAGATCAGGTTCTGGGGGCACGAAGAGGGCGGATCGGGGAATCCGGCGGCCTTTGCGTACCAAACGAGCTCTTTCTCCGGAACATAGATCAGGGGACGGATGAGGGTCACCTGGGCGTCGAAAACTCTCGCCGGGGCAGCATGGTCTCCAATCGCCCGCCGTACATCAGGCTCAGCAGCGTCGTGGCGGCCGCGTCGGCGGCGTGGTGGCCAAAGGCCAGCTTGCCGCACCCCAGCTCGGCAGCGGTGGTAAAGAGCGCCCGGCGCCGGTTCCACGAGCAGCGGTGACAATCAAGGGGCAGCGGCTCCTCCGGCGGCAGTTCCAGCGGGGCAAAGTGGTATTCGACGCCGAGTTCCCGAAACCAGGGCTCCAGCTCAGGGCGCAGATCGGGGAATCCGGCAGAGGGGCCGACGACGTGGAGGGCGACCGGGATGTAGGAGAACGGAACCCGCGCCTGGTAGCGCAGGAGCAGATCCAGCAGGACGCGGCTATCCTTCCCGCCGGAGACAGCTACCGCCACCCGGTCCCCGTCGGTCAGCAGGTCGAACTCTTTGCAGGCGAGGGCGACGGGTTTCAGGAGAAAGAAGACGATGCGGTCAGGGTCGCTCATCACAACCCCAGGCGCGACCGGGGGACGGAGGATTTCTCGGCGCGGGCCTCCTCGCCCGAGAGGCCGGGCACGTGGGCCACAAAGTGGAAATAGTCGAGCGAGTTGGATAGAAACGTGTACGCCTCACCCGGCTCGACCACGATCACGTCGCCCGCTCGCAGGGCAACCGTTTCCCGCTCCACCCGTATCTCGGAGGTGCCGCGCGCGACCAGGTAGATCTCGGTGATGCGGCTGTGCACGTGCGGCTCGTCAACCCCCGCGTTGGCATATTCCACTGAGACCGCCAAGTCCGAGTTCCACGGCCCGACACACCACTCCTTCTCTACGTCCGAATCAGCCCGCTCAACACGCAAATTTCCAATCTCCAGTCTCTAATCTCTAATCTCGCGCCCGTCGTACTGCCGCTTGTAGTACTCCTGGTAATGCACACCGCTCTTGATCGGCCGCCACCACCACTCGTTGTCCACGTACCAACGCGCCGTCTCTGTAATGGCGTCCTCGCACGTGTGCGCTGGCTCCCACCCCAGCGCGCGAATCTTGGTCACGTCGAGGGAATAACGACGGTCGTGGCCGGGTCTGTCTTTGACGGGCTGGATGAGACTCTCGGGCTTGCCCAGCAGGTCGAGGATCATGCGGGTCATGTCGATGTTGCACATCTCGTTGCCGGTGCCGATGTTGTAGATGCCGCCGATCTCACCCCTGTGCAGCACCAGGTCGATGCCCTCGCAATGATCGAGCACGTAATGGTAATCGCGCGCCTGCAAGCCATCGCCGTAGAGGGGCAACGGCACGTCGTCGATGGCGTTGGTGACGAACAGTGGCACGACCTTTTCGGGATACTGGTAGGGGCCGATGTTGTTCGCGCCGCGGGTGATGGTGGTGGGCAGGCCGTAGGTGATGGCGTAGGCGTTGACCATCAGATCCCCGCTGGCCTTGCTGGCGGCGTAGGGACTGCGTGGGGCGACGGGGTCGCTCTCTTTCGAGGCGCCCTGTGGTACATGGCCGTAGACCTCGTCGGTCGAAATCTGGTGGTAACGCTCCAAGCCGAACTCGCGCGCCGCCTCCAGCAGCACGTATGTGCCATAGACGTCGGTCTTGACGAAGGCGTCGGGGTTCATGATGGAACGATCGACGTGCGTGTCGGCCGCAAAGTTGACCACAGTGTCCACATCATGGGCCTGGACCGCCTCCCGCACCGTGCCGGCGTCGCAGATGTCGCCTCTCACAAAGGCGTAGCGGTCAGCGAACCGCTCGGCCACGTCCTTGAGATTGTCCAGGTTGCCGGCGTACGTCAGCTTGTCGTACACGACGATGCGGTAGTCAGTGTATTTCTCCAGCATGTAACGGACAAAGTTGGAGCCGATAAAGCCCGCCCCGCCGGTGACCATCAGATTGCGCATTGGTAACCTCCTGTATCTCAGGTTCGACCCGCCCGCGCTATTCTACCACAGCCAGCGTCCAGTGCAATTCCAGGCTTCGCCTAGAATTGCCAAGGCGTTCTGCGGACACGTGTCCGCAGAACGCCCCTTGACTTGAGCACCGAAACTGCTATCATTGCCTCACCTCGACTGGGGGTGCTTTAGAATGTATATTGGACCACAACGGAAGAAACGACGCCCGTCTTGGGCGCTCATCGTCATCTTGCTGTTGCTGATCGCCGCTGGCCTCTACGTCCTCAACATGATCAACCAAGGGCAGATCGAGCGACCGTTCGAGCCTACCCCCGTGCCGACCCGTTCGGCCCTCTCCTACGCCGACGAGGCGCGGGATCTGTATCAACAGGGCAAGCTGGACGAGGCCATCGTCGTCTACGACCAAGCCATCGCGCTCGACCCCGACGACGCGAGCTTTTATGTCAAGCAGGCCCGCTTGCTGGCCTTGAGAAACCGACCGGTTGAGGCGGTGCAGGTCGCTCAAAAGGCAGCCGACATGTCTTCCGAGAACGCGCAGGCCTGGGCCGTGCTGGGCATGGCCTACGACTGGAACGGCGACATCGCACAGGCGATTAACGCCTGCAAGCAGGCGATCGACCTCGATCCGACCTACGCCCGGGCGTACGCCTATCTGGCCGAGGCGTACACCGACGCCGTGCGGTGGGTGGAGGCGCGGGAAGCCGCCGAACTGGCCCTACAACTGGACGATCACGACGAGGACGTGCAACGCAACTATGGCTACATGCTCGAGTTCCAGGGAGATTATACCGGGGCCATAGCGGCCTACGAGCGAGCACTGGAAATCCATCCTAATCTGGCTTACATTCACCTCGCCATCGGGCGGAACTACCGGGCGCTGGGTGATTACGACGCAGCGGCAAGCAGCTTCCAGCGCGCTACCGAGATCGATCCAAATGATGCCGAGGCCTTTGACCAGCTGGGCTGGACGTACTATGGCATGGAGGAGTACGAACAGGCCGAGACGTACCTCCAAAAGGCCATCGAGGCGGACCCCGAGTTCGGGCAGGCGTTTGGCCACCTGGCGATCAACTATTGGTCTCGCCGCAACTGGGAGGACGCCATCCCCAACTTTGAGCGCGCCATCGCCCTGGCCTGCGTCGAATCCCGGCGACAGGCGGAGGCATTCTACATCACAGCCGAGGAACTGAACAGCGAGATTCCAGGGCCCTCGCCCGTGGTTGTGCTGCACGGCAATTTCGTCACGGCATCGGAGGATGACGAGAACACACTGCGAGCCGCACTGAGGCCAAAGGACACGGACGACGAGACGTGGGCCGACGCGCAGGGCACGGTGACGCTCAACGTGCGGACGGGAGAGTATACGCTAGAGTTGAAGGGGATGCCCCGGGCGGGGTATGGTCAGGGGTACGCGGGCTGGTTCGATGGAATCAACACACTCGAAGGTGACCCGTTGAGCACCGGCTCGCTCGTTCTGAACACCGATGGCAGCCTAGAGATGGGACTCGAGACCGGCTGGGTCGACGGGCCGCGGATCGAGTACTTTTACACACTGGGGCTGGCCTACTTTTATCAAGGAGATTGCAGCAAGTCGTATCCCCTGTTCTACGCGGCGCTGCAAATAGACCCGGAGGATTACAGCGCGCTGGAGGGCGTCCGGCTGTGCCAGGAGGCGGAAGCGGAGGAGGAGTGAGACCGGATGGGCAGGAAAAGCGCCATCGCTCGTGCGGTATTGGAGGATCTGTACTACAAAGACTGCCTCAGCCAGCGGGAGATCGCCACGCGGCTTGGGTGCAGCGAGAGCACGATTCGACGTCGCCTGAAGAAATACGGACTACCCACGCCATACAGAGATCGTACGAACTTTTTGAGACGGCGCGGGGCGTTCAGCAGGCGCTGCCGCTGGTCGCCGGAAATCGCCTACGCGGTGGGCTTGATCGTCAGCGATGGTTCGCTCTCGATCGACGGACGGCACATCACGTTTACGTCGTCCGATTTGGAGTTGGTCGAGATATTTTGCCACTGCCTGCGGTTAGCAAATCGCATTGCGCAAACACTCGAGTCTGGCTACGGTGGACATACAGTTTATCGTGTGCAGTTTGGCGACGTCGTGTTCTATAGATGGTTGCTTGACATCGGCTTGATGCCGGCCAAGAGTCACAGCCTCAAAGCCTTGAATGTTCCCGACTCCTGTTTTGCCGATTTCTTGCGTGGCTATTTGGATGGTGATGGCAGTTTCCACGTTTACACCGACCGGTACAATACGAGCAAGAAGGAAGCATATGTCTACGAACGGTTGTTCACCCGGTTTTTCTCGGCCAGTCGAGATTACTTGACGTGGCTTCAACGTGTGTTGACGCACCTGCTGGGAACAAAGGGGGCGATCTTGGAATGCACAGGCGATGGAAAACCAGATGTTACCTGTTGGGAGTTAAAATACGCCAAGGCTGATTCAATACGAATCGTGCGCTGGATGTACTACGATCTCGATGCCCCGTGTCTCGGCCGGAAACGCGATTTAGTCTCTCGCTATCTTGAATTTGGTTGACCAGAACCTGGTTCTCTGGTATACTTTTCTTCAAGCCGGAGTGCTGGAACAGGAAGACAGGGCGGTCTCAAACACCGCTGGGGGCGACCTCGTGTGGGTTCGATTCCCACCTCCGGCATCCGTTCATCTAGCGGTTCAGAGTAGCTGCGGCGTCCGCGGGCAGAGCGATGCCCCCAGCGCCGCGTTTTCTATAGGGCAAAGCCAGGGGGAATACAACGTATGCAAATACGGAGATGGATCGTCCCTGCCGTCGTCGGCGTGGCCCTGGGGCTGGCGTTGGGGTTTGGCATCGGTTGGGGACTTTGGCCCCGCGAGTCGGCCCCCTCCCCGGCCAAGCTGCGCTGGGATTACCAGGAGAACTATGTCATCATGATCGCCACCGCCTATGAGGTGGAGAGCGATCCGAACCTGGCCCGAGAGCGGCTGACGCTGCTCGATCCCCAGAACCCCGCCGCTCCAGTGGTTCGGTTGGGAGAGCGGCTGGTTGCAGCGGGCGCCGATACCGAGGACATCACCCGTCTGGCCCGCCTGGCCTGGGCGCTGGACGCCATCACCCCGCCGCTGGAGCCGTACCTGGAGGGACAGCCGTGAGCTCCTTTGCACAGCGGCTCGTTCTCTTCGCCGGGGTAGCCGTTGGGCTGCTGGGCGGCTTGGTCTATGCCTGGGGCGTCGAGCCCGTCGAGGTCGTCAACGTGGGGCCGTGGATAATGCGCCCGGACTACCGGCAGGAGTGGGTGCGTCTGGCGGCGCTCTCGTACGTGGCAGATGGCGACCTGGAGCGGGCGCAGTGGCGCTTGGCCAATCTCGATCAGGCGGATATCGCTGCCGCGATGGAGGCGCTGATCGACGAGTACGCCGCTGCCGGTCGCTCCGCCGAGACGATGCGCCGCTTGACCCTGTTGGCTCAGGCGCTCGGCGTACAGACCCCGGCGATGCTCGTTTACCTGGAGACGCCAGCAGGGCTACCGGTGCCGACCGGCACGCCTCCGCCCACCCCCGCACCCACCCTCGTGCCGCCTGAGCCCACCATCACTCTCATACCCGAACCCACGATCAAGCCGACGCGCACGCCGTATCCCCCCACGGCCACTCCGGGGCCGCGCCCGCCTTTCCAACTGGCCGCACAGGAACAACTATGCGAGCAGGGGCAGACGCCGCACGTCGAGGTCGTGGTGCAGGACGAAGAGGGCGAGGAGGTGCCAGGCGTGGAGCTGTGGCTGATGTGGAATGGCGGATCTGATCACGCCGTGACCGGTCTTAAACCGGAGCGGGGGGCGGGATACGCGGACTTTGACGCGCAGACGGAGGTGGACTATTCACTCGGCGTCAGCCAATTGGGCGCGCCGCCGGTCACCGGCCTGCGGCTCGAACTGTGTCCCGAGGAAAAGGGCAAGGAGCCCCTGGTGGGCTCCTGGCGCGTCGTGCTAGAGCGCAGGCCCCCGCCCACCAGCACGCCGACAGTGACGCCGGAGGGTGAGGGCGGAGAGTAAAGCGAGTTCCAGATCTCCGAGGTCTCACCAAGGGCAGCTCTACGATGAGGCCGCAGTTTTCTGGATAGCTTGGTAGAAAGGGTTATTTGGAGACCTCGGAGATCTAGCGGCTCTCCAGATACCCCTCCAGCCTATTCAACCCCTCGATGATGTGCTCCATCGAGTTGGCGTACGAAAAGCGGATGTAGCCTTCCCCGTTCCCCCCAAAGTCGATCCCCGGCGTCACTCCCACGTGGGCTTTTTCCAGGATGTCAAAGGCGAGGGCGTACGAATCGTTCGAGATGTGCCTGGCGTTGGCGAACACGTAAAAGGCCCCCGTCGGCTCGACCGTGATGCCCAGGCCCAGCTCCTTGAGTCGGCCGATCATGTACCGCCGGCGCTCGTCGTAGATGCGCTTCATGCGCGCCACGTCCTCCCCGGTCTCTTTCAGAGCGGTGATTGCGGCAATCTGCACCGCCGCGTTGGCGGAGATAAAAAAGTTCTGCTGCATCTTTTGGATGGGCCGGACAAAGGACTTGGGGGCGATCAGGTAGCCGAGCCGCAGGCCCGTCATCGCATACAGCTTTGAGAAGCCGTTCAGGACGAAGGCGTCCTCGGTGAACTCTAGGATTGAGTGCTCCTGCCCCTCGTACACCAGCCCGTGATAGATCTCGTCGGAGATGACCAGCGGCGAGAACGCGGCGATGGCCCGTATGCGCTCGGTGGAGAGGAGGTTGCCGGTGGGGTTGGAGGGAGAATTGATCAGGATCGCCTTCGTCCTGGGCGTGATTTTCCGCTCGATCGCCTCGGGCCTGTACTGGAAGCCATCCTCCTCATAGACCGGCACCGTCACCGGCACGCCCTCCACGAACTTGACAAAGTTGGGATAGCAGGCATACCCCGGATCGGAGATGACGACTTGGTCGCCTTTTTCGAGCAGCGCCGCGAACAGGAGCAGCATGGCGGGCGAGGTGCCCGAGGTGACCACGACCTGGTCGGGATGTGCCGAGACGGCGTAAGTCGCGTGATAGTGCTCGCAGATCGCCTCGCGCAGCTCCAGGCACCCCAGGCTGTGCGTGTAATGGGTGAATCCATCCTCCAGGGCCTTGAAGATGGCCTCCTTGACGCACTGCGGCGTGTCAAAGTCCGGCTCCCCGACCTCTAGGTGGATGACGTCGATCCCCTCGCATGCCATTGCGCACGCCCGCTCGAGGACATCCATGACGAGGAAGGGGGAGATCTCTTGCGTTCGCTTTGCGATCATGACGTTCGCTCCTCTCGGGGAATGGGATTTCGAAGCAAATCAGGTGCCAAAGCCGCTTTCCGGGCCAAATCGAATCGCCGAATTGAGAGCAAGGCATTCGCTTAGGGCTGACACAGAGTACGTGTCGCTTAGAAAGCTTGTCAATGGGCACAAAGCACTTTAGAACTGCTTCGAATGCCCGGAATCCCCCCGATTTGCGGTTAAAATGCACCAAGAGTATACTACGCTCAAAGGCGCTTGCCAAACTCGTTTACAGGAAAAGAAACACTATGACTAAAATCTCTTTCATCGGAGCCGGCAGCTTGGTTTTCACACGCAACCTCGTGCGCGATGCCCTCACGTTTCCCCTGTTGGAAGATGCGACGCTGGCTTTGATGGACATCGACGCCGAGCGGCTGGAATTTGCCCGCAAATCGGCGCAGCGCATCGTCGATATGGGCGAGTACCCGGCCCGGGTCGAAGCGACGATGGACCGAAGCGAGGCGCTCGAGGATGCCGATGCGGTGGTGTGCACCATCCTCGTCGGCGATACCGACGTGTGGCGCCACGACATCGAGATCCCGCTAAAGTACGGCGTGGACTTTAACGTCGGCGATACGCGCGGCGTGGCCGGTATCATTCGCGCCCTGCGCACTATTCCCGTGATGCTCGACATCGTCAAAGACGTAGAGCGATACTGTCCCGATGCCATCTTTTTGAACTATACCAACCCCATGGCCATGCTGTGCCGGGCCATGCAGCGCGAGTCGGACGTGCCCGTCACGGGTCTGTGCCACAGCGTGCAGGGCACGGCGATGATGCTGGCCGGATGGATCGGCGCGCCGATGGAGGAGGTCACCTACACCTGCGCGGGCATCAACCACCAGGCATGGTACCTCGAGTACGCGTGGAACGGCGAGGGCGCCTACCCGCTGATCCGCCAGGCGGTCACCGAAAGGCCCGAGGTGTATAACGAAGAGATCGTGCGCAACGAGATGTTCCTGCACCTGGGCTATTATGTCACCGAGTCCAGTGGCCACAACTCGGAGTATAACTGGTGGTTCCGCAAGCGACCCGACCTGATCGAAAAGTACTGCGCGCCCGGCACCGGCTGGAATCCCGGCGCACACGCCTACATCCTGCGGGAATACCAGGAGAACGAACCTATCTGGAAGGACAAAGCGAGAGAGTGGTTTGACTCGGATACCCCCATCAACCTGGAGCGGGGTCACGAGTACGCGGCGTACATCATCAATGCTTGGCAGGGCGGCGAGATATTCCAGTTCAACGGCAACGTGCCCAACACCGGGTTGATCACCAACCTGCCGGAGGGAGCCTGTGTAGAGGTGCCCGTCTTTGTGGACAAGGCCGGTTTCCATCCTGCCCACGTCGGCCCACTGCCGCCGCAGTTGGTGGCCCTGAACCACGTCAACGTGATGACGGAAGAGATGGCCGTCGAGGCAGCGCTGACGGGCGACCCCACCCTCGTTTTCCAGGCCGCCGCTTACGACCCACTCTCCGCCTCGGTGCTCTCGCTGGCCGAGATCAAGCAGATGGTGAACGAGATGCTGCAACAGAATCGAGACCACCTGCCACAGTTTGAGCATTTTGCGGCGTGACGTGCGTCGGATCTGATTCACCTCTAGCTACCCGACGGTGTAGGAGGAAATTATGGGGTTCAAAGGGGCAAATAACACCGATACAGGAAAGCGGGGATCGTGGCTAAGGCGCGCCTTGGCTCAATTGCGCGTCAAGTTGACCCTGCCCTACGTGTGCTTGGCCTTGGTGGTCGCTTTCGTCGCGACTTTTTTCGTCACCAATCTCATCGTCGGTTTGCTGGAAGACCTCTTCAAAGACGCACTGATCCAGGCCGGACAGGAGGCAGCCGACACCGTCGTGCACGTCGAAAGTGACCAACTGGCCGATCTGCGCCGCATTCTCTACACGGTAGGCTTTGACGACGCCGTGGTGACAAGGGACGGGGATGCAGTCAACCTGCTGGCTACGCCACTGGTCGTCAACGCGCAACTCGACAGTATGGTCGCACTGGATGCCGGCGGCGACGTGATCTTGGAGATGCACCACCTGCCCGGCGGCGGGGTGACCGACTATGACACCACACCCGCCGCCGACTATGGCGAATTGGAGGTGGTGCAAAAGGTGCTGGCCGGAGAAGTCGACGAGATCGACGGCGAACTGCACGACAAATACGCCGATCTGATCGAGACGCAGCATGGCTGGACTTTTTACACAGCCGGCCCGGTCAAGAAACAGGGCCAGGTCGTCGGCGTCGTCCTGGTGGGCACCTACCTCGACAACCTGGTCAAGCGCCTGGATGGCGCCACGTTGGCCCGGGTCTCGATCTACAGGGATAACGAGCCCATAGCGACGACGCTGTTAGAAGAGATGCCATTGAGCGGTGAGACCTACCAAGACGCGCTCGCCCGTCAGGAGCAGTGGGTGATTCGACGGCAGGTCGAGGTCGCCGGGGAGGACCATGCCGAGGTCCTGGGTGCCTTCGAAGCTCGCTACGGGCGTGACTTGGGGGTGCTTTCCGTGTCGTTGCCCCTTTCCATGGTCACCGGCGTTCGTTTCCCGGCGCTGTGGCGCTTGCTGATCGTGTTCGGTGTATCCATACTGGTGACGATTGCCATCGGCGTGGTTCTGGCCGGCGGCGTGGCGCGACGCGTGCAGCAACTGGACAAGGCCACCGGTCAAGTCACCAACGGCGACCTGGAGACGCAGGTGCCTGTGAGGGGATACGACGAGATTTCCTCATTGGCTGAGGATTTCAACACCATGGTGGTGCAACTGCGAGAGGAACGCAGATATCGCGATCTTTTGGGGCTGACCGCCAACCCAGAGGCGGTTGAGCAGCTGCGCCGTGCGCTGGAGCGTGGGCGGGTGCACCTCGATCCCCGGTTGGCGACTGCCACCGTCCTCTTTTGCGATATTCGCGCCTTTACGCGCCTCTCTGAAAGCAAAGAACCAAAAGACGTGATCGGGTTTCTGAACGAATACATGCAGGGCATTGTCAGGATCGTCCGGGACCACAACGGCGTCGTCAACAAATTCGCCGGCGACGCAGCGTTAGCCTTCTACGGCTTGCTCCGGGAGCCGTGTGCCTCCGCCGAGAACGCCGGCGAGGCCATCACCACGGCCTGGGCGATTCTGGAATTTATGGCCGGGCTGAATCGGCAGCGCGCCGAGCGGGGCGAGCAAGCGCTGCGGGTGGGTATCGGGATCGGCACCGGCTCCGTCGTGGCGGGCCTAGTGGGGTCCGATACCCACCAGGAGTACACCGTCCTGGGCGACGCCGTCAGCGTCGCCCGGCGCCTGAGCGATCTGAACAAAGAGCACCCCCAGTACGACGCATTTTTCTGTGTCAGCACCTATCAAGAGCTAGAGGAGAGCGTGCAGCGCAGGTCCGTACACATCGGTGGGATCGTGGTCAAGGGGCGCGCTGCGCCCGTGGACGTCTACGCTTTGCAGCACACACCCGGGCCTTGATCTGGAGATAAAATAGCGATGGAACAGCAAAAGAACTGGTTCTGGCGAGCTTTCACTTTGCTGGCGGTGGTCTTGGGCGTGCTGGCGGTCGTACTGGCTATCTGGTTGGCGTTGATGCGGCCGTGGCCCCCTGGATACCTCGACAGTCTCTTGTCTGAACGGCGGGCCGACTACAGAGCCGATCCGGACGATGTGCTGCGTCTGGCCCCAGTTAAGCCGGATATCGTGTTAGATGTAGACCGTCTTCCTCCACTGGGTCAGGGACTGCCCACGCCGACGCCGTTTCCACCCGGTGAGCCAACGGCCACGCCGACATTGACCCCCACCCAATCGGGGCCGCTGGCCACGCTGGAGAACCTGGCCAACGCGACGTCGACCCCCTTGCCTACCGACACACCCACGCCGACGAACACTCCAACCCCCACGCCGACAGACACGCCCACGCCAACCCCTACACCCACCCCTACACCGACGAATACACCAGTACCCACGCCGACGTTCACGCCTGTGCCCACCTCTCCTCCCCAGCCCACATCCAAACCCGGAGGGCCATCTCCCACGAAAAAGCCATCTCCGCCGACAAAAGAGCCCAAGCCGACCAGACCATCATCCCCTTTGTCGATACCGCCCTCTCAGCAATAAGGGGATGAAAGCGATACTGGGAAAAAGATCGGCAGGCTGTTGCTGGGATATACGAGCGAGGCATAACTCTGCAAAGGATAGATTCCAGGAAAGGAGCGCGTTATGAGTGACCGATTCAGGCTGCGCTGGCCCGTAGACGACCACACCATCACCCAGTACTTTGGCGAAAACCCCCAAATCTATGCCGTGTTCAACCAGGCTGGCCACGAAGGACTTGATTTCGTAGCTCCGGTTGGGGCCAACGTCTACGCTTGCGCCGATGGCGAGGTGTTTTCCATTCGAAAGCCCAGCAATGGCAATGCCTACGGCCTCCACGTGCGCGTCCGGCACAGAGTGAACAACCGCGAGTATCACACCATCTACGCTCACCTATCCGAGGTCCTGACTTCTGTCGGGCAGTTTGTGAGAGCGGGGGACCCCATCGGCCTGGCAGGCGAGACGGGCCACACTTACGGCCCGCACCTGCACCTCACCCTCAAGCTGATCGGCGCTCTGACCCCTGGCTACCCAATTGGGGTAGTCGACCCATTGCCGTACCTGCAGCCTGAGGAACCTCTTCAGCCCAGCGACCTCGTCGTCTACACCACCGACCGGGTCCGCTTGCGCAGTGGGACCACGACCGCCTCCACACAACTGGCCTGGCTGGACAAGGGCGAGGCGCTCACAGTGCTGGGAGATGCCGACCAGGCGCGCGCCAGGGTAGGGCAGTACGGGCAGTGGATCCCGGTGCAGCGCGCCGATGGTATGGACGGCTTTGTGGCTGCCTGGTACGTGCAGTCGGAAGGCGCCACGCCGGTGACCGAGCCGCAGGTGACAGCGCCCGAGTCCCTCGTCGTCTACGCCACGGAGGCGCTGAACGTGCGCAACGGCCCCTCGACGGGCACCAGCCGCATCGCCATCGCCCTGCCCCACGAGCCGCTGGAGGTCATCGGTGACCGGGAGGCCGCCCTGGTCAAGCTGGGAGACCGGGGGCAGTGGCTGCGGGTCCTTTTACCCAACGGCACCAGAGGCTACGTCGCCGCTTGGTACGTGCAGACCGATCCGGGTCCGGCACCCGGGAATCTGCTGACCGTCTACCCCACCGCGGATATGAACTTTCGCGAGCGCCCCACGGTGCTGGCCAACCGCATCGGGCGACTCGCGCGCAACACGCCGCTCTCCGTCCACGACGCCCCCGCCCGCGCGCAGGCGCTGGTGGGCCGGTACGACGAATGGCTCTACGTACAGGCGTCACAGGAACAGTGGGGATGGGTGGCTGCCTGGTACGTCTCGACTGCACCGGTGTGAATTCCCCAGTTGACCACTATTTAGAGCCGCTTTGATCGCTACAGATCGGGGCGGCTTTTCTCTACCCCTTGGCAAGGAAAGGCATCATCGTATCCTCTCAATATTCTGGGGAAAATGGCGAAAGTAGGTCGGATTTGCTATCCGACCAGGCGGCGGTTAGCAAAACCGTCCTACATCTGCCCCGATTTATTGAGAAGATACGCATCATCTTTGTCAGGGCAATTGCATTTGGATCAAGAACCAGTTTATTGCCGTCATTCTGGGGAGCGAAGCGCCTACGGTCGCTCAGAATTACGGATTTGTAAGGCGTCAAGCCAAATGCGATTGCCCTATCATCTTTGTTGAAAAGTATTGACAGCCACATCAAATTATGGTATCCTATCATCGAAGCGCTTCGATGATTTTTAGCTCCATCAGTCATTTTCCACACCATATCAGGCGGTGAGTATGCCTACGATGCAAGATGTGGCCAAACGTGCCGGCGTCGCCTTGAGCACGGTCTCCTACGCGATCAATGGCACGCGCCCCATTTCCGAAGAAACCCGACAGCGCATCTTTGCCGTGATGGATGAGCTGGGATACCGGCCCCACGCACTCGCGCGCGGGCTGGCCAGCAAGCGCAGCCGGATCATCGCCCTGCTCTTTCCCGTATCCGAACGAGGTCTGGGCATCACTGAGCTCGAGTTCGTCACCAGCGCCGCGGACGCCGCTAGGGAGAACGGTTACAACCTGGTGCTATGGCCGTCCGAGATGGACGCCCCGGAAGAGCTGCGCCGGTTGACGCAACAGGGTCTGGTAGATGGCATGATCATCATGGAGGTATGCCTGAACGACGAACGCATCGACTTGTTGCGCGAGATCGATTTTCCATTCAGCATGATCGGGCGATGCGCGGACACGGACGGACTGGGCTACGTGGACATAGACTTTGAACAGACGGTACGGGAGACGGTGGGCCATCTGGCCGGGCTGGGGCACACGAGCATCGCTTTTCTGAACCAATCCCAATCGGTGTTTGATAGTGGGTACGGCCCGGCGGTGCGGACGCAGACCAGTTTCGAGCGAGCGGTGGAGGCCGCCGGGGTTAAGGGCGTCACACGATTCTGTCACGCGGCGCCGCAAGCTGGCTACGAGGTGTTCAACGCGCTATTGGCCGAGTGCCCTGATCTGACCGCCATCGCGGCCATGAACGAGCGTGCCGTTCCGGGCATCATGCAGGCCGTCGCCGACCGGGACTGGTCCGTCCCCGACGACTTTTCGCTGGTCGGCGTCATCTCGTCGGTGCATGTGGCGGAGATGACGGTGCCTCCCTTGACGACGGCGGACGCGCCGACGGCCGAGTTAGGCCGCATGGGGACCGAGTTGTTGATCCAACAACTGGAAGCGCAGGAGGACAGCGCGGTACAGGAGCTGTTGCCGTGCCGCCTAGTGGTGCGAGGCAGTTCAGGGCCTTGCCGCCGAGTTGCGGGAGAGTGATTTGCACGATTCGATGACTGGCATTCAGGTGTAGACCGACTGTACGAGACTATTAAAGCGAGGGAGATGCCGACTGACTTGGCGGTAAGCGGCATCTCCCCAAGGTGGCGCAGGGCAACGACGTCCCCGCCGGTTTCCCAGGGAGGAGGCCTTGCCCGTTGCCAGCCCGCCCCATTATACCATAATTGGCCGACAAGTCCCGCGAGCCTCGATTGGGAATCAGCGTCCCAGCACCAGCTTTTTGGCTTTGATAGAGAAAAGGCGGTGGTTCTAGCGAAGGATAAAGTCGTATTGTACGTCAAGTATTGTCCGAGTACAAGGAGCACCAAGAGTTTTTTTCCAATAGGATTGAAAACCGTTTTTGTCTCACCGCGGTTGACCTATGAGTGAAGTTCTAATTGAAATGGACGGGATAGAGAAGCGATTTCCCGGTGTCCACGCGCTCAACCAATGCCACATTGGACGCGAACCGCGGGGAGAGTTTAGGTGGAAGGAGGTGGTGCGTTTCAAGCGATCTCTGTAAAGCTGACACGGTCGATTTTGAGAGAATATATTTGATATGGTTTCTGAATTCCTAAGGAGGAAGAGATGCCAAACATGAAGAGCAGTCACCACAGCTTCTTTTACCTGGGCTTGCTACTTACTTTGAGTGTGTGCGTGCTCCTTGCGGGGTGTTGTGGCACACCAGTAACTGAAGTAGCTACCCCTGAACCGGCTGAGGCAACTGAAGTGGCCCAGCCAACCGAAGAAGAAGCGCCAATGGCAACAGAGCCGGCCAGCACGTACGGCGAATCTCCTATGCTTGCAGAAAGAGTTGCTGCAGGCGACTTACCCCCCGTCGAAGAACGTCTGCCAATAAATCCCCGCGTCATCGATGTCCCCGGATCGAGCATCGGCACCTATGGTGGCGACTTCCGCGATCCGTTCGTTGGGGATGCCTTCTGGTCGTCCCAGATGGTCTTCATGATCACCTGGCATGGCCTGGTGAACTGGAACCAAACCTACGACGGTTGGGTGCCCAACATCGCGGAGTCAGTTGACGTCAGTGACGACGCAACCACCTATACCTTCCATCTGCGCAAGGGCCTCAGGTGGTCTGATGGTCACCCCTTCACCTCCGACGATGTGCTGTTCTACATTAACGATATCATGGCCAATACCGAAATCACGGGCGGCACGATCCCGAACTCCATTTTGACGCCTGATGGAGAGACCCCTCCCACGGCGACCAAGAGCGATGACGCGACCTTCACGATTGAGTTCAATATCCCCTATGGGATGTTCCTGCTCAAGATGTGCACATATGATGGTTGGGCCTTCGTCACCGCACCCAAGCACTACCTCGAGCAGTACCACGCCGACTACAATACCGCCGAGAATATCGAAAAGTTGATCGAAGAGACCGAAGGCGCCACCGACTGGGTAACCCTGTTCGCGGCGCATTCGGCGGTGGGGACTGGCGCTGACCCAGCCATCATCAGCCGTGATGTGAACTATCCGACCATGTTCCCCTGGGTGTACACAGAGCCAATGGGCACGGGCACGCAGTTCATCGCGGAACGCAACCCATATTATTACTGGGTCGATAAGAACGGCAACCAGCTTCCATACATCGACCGCATCGTTGGGACGCAGTACCAGGATGAGCAAACCATGTTGGTCGATGCCCTGGCCGGTAAGTTTGATACAGTCGCGAATACAACCGATGAACAGAAGCCCACGTTCGCTGAAAACGAAGCGACCTCCGGTCTGAAGCTGTATCCCACCAAGAGTGAAGGCGGTGGCACGATCAGCATCCTCTTCAACCAAACCCACCCCGTCCTGGGCGAGCTTTTCAGCCAGAAAGACTTCCGTATCGGGATGTCGTATGCCATCAACCGTCAAGAGATGATCGACAGTCTCTATTTCGGCCAGGGCGTACCGCGTCAGATTTCACCGACCGAAGATTCACCGCTCTACAACGAGCAGCTGACTACTCAGTACCTCGATTACGACGTTGACAAAGCTAACGAGTACCTCGATAAGGTCCTGCCTGAGAAGGATGCCGATGGCTTCCGTCTCGACCCGGCGACCGACGAAAAACTGACTATCGTGTTCAGTATCCAGACAGGCGACTACGGCTTGCGTTTCGGTGATGCGGCGACGATGCTCAAGAAGTACTTTGCTGCCGTCGGCGTTGATACTGTCATCGACACCATCACCAACGATGAGCTGGGCGATCGCGGCGACGAAAACGGAATTGAAGCCACTATCTTCACTGCCGAAGGCGGCGTTGGTATTACCGCTATTCTCGACCCGCGTTACTATGTTCCGAATCAGGGACAGTCGTATTGGGGCAAAGGTTGGTCATTGTGGGTGAGCCAGCCCAACAATGAGGCCAAAGTAGAGCCGCCCGACGACATCCAGGCACAGATCGATCTCTACAACCAGGTCTTGCAAGCCGCAACTGATGAAGAGCGGATCGCTCTGATGAAGCAGGTGATTCAGAATGCCGCCGACAATTTCTGGGTGATTGGTATCTCCAGCGCTAATGATGGCTACCATCCGCTGAGCGCCAAGATTGCCAACGTACCGGAAGACTGGATATGGGGCTGGAATCCGGGTGGTTATGCGATTGCCCTGCCGGAGCAGTGGTATTTCACCGAATAACGGTCAATCGATGATACGCAATGGTGGTGAACCATTGTCGCCAACGTAAAAATAGGTTGGGGGCGGGATGGCCATCCCGCCCCCCTATATACATCGATGCGAGGTTAGTCTTATGCTGAAATATATCCTCCGACGGTTGTTGTACATGATCCCCGTCATGTTTATTGTCTCGATCCTGATCTTTGTCACGATTCAATTACCCCCCGGCGATCCCATCACCAAGATGATGGAAAACCAGCGAACGCAGATAAATGTTCAATTTTCGGAAGAAGATATTGAGATGATGAAGGCACGCTACGGGTATGGTGATCCACTTCCCGTGCAATATGTCAAATGGATCGGGAATATTCTGCTGCATGGCGACTTTGGCTATTCTTTCACCAAGCGTGAAGCTGCGGGGAAAGTGATCGCTGATCTCATGCCTTTGACCCTCGCTGTATCATTTGGAAGTTTCATTTTTACCTGGGTGGTGGCGCTGCCGATTGGAATTCTCTCTGCTGTCCACCAGTATAGTATTGCCGACTATATCTTTACCTTTATCGGCTTCATTGGCTTGGCAATTCCCAACTTCTTGATGGCGCTGGTCCTGCTGGTGCTTGGTCTGACCACGTTTCATACCTCGTTTACGGGGTTATTCTCGTCGGCGGAAATTCAACAGGCTCCCTGGACCATGGCCAAAGTAGGGGATTTGCTCAAGCATATCTGGGTGCCGATGATAGTTATCGGGACAGGCGGAACTGCCGGATTAATCCGTATCATGCGCGCCAACCTGCTGGACGAGCTCCACAAACCCTATGTCGAAACAGCCCGCGCAAGAGGACTTTCGGAGCTACGACTGCTGATCAAATATCCTCTCCGCCATGCCATGAATCCCTTCGTGAGTGGTTTTGCCTATCTTTTACCCGGTCTGGTCGCCGGTGAGGCGATTGTTGCTACTGTCATGAACCTGCCGACGGAAGGCCCGGTCTTGCTCAATGCCCTGTTGAACCTGGATGTGTTCTTGGGTGGCGGTTTTCTGTTGATCCTCAGTCTCTTGACTCTTGTTTCAACTCTCCTGTCCGACATTTTACTGGCCTGGCTCGATCCACGCATCCGGTATGGGAATTAGGAGCACTCATGGCAACTGAAGCAAAAAAAGAAAAAGACATCACCGAAAATGACGAGGTTGCTCTTCCTGCCGAAGCCCTCGTGATGGGTGAAGCTGCTGAGCGGGTCGCCGTGGCTTCGCAGTGGCAGTTGATGTGGTGGAGGTTCCGCAAGCATCGACCGGCGGTGATCAGCCTGGTGGTGATCGTCGTCTTTTACATCGTAGCGATTTTTGCGGGTTTCTTTGCGCCCAAAACCTCCGATCCCTCGGTTTTGCAGACACCAAATTACACGCCGCCGGGTTATACCCATCAGTCGGAATATGTCAATGCCCCGCCGATGCCCATTCACTGGTTCGATAACGGAACTTTTGCGCCTTATGTCTATGCGTTCAATAAAACCCGCGATCCCGATACCCTTGTGGAAACCTTTACGGCTGACCCCGATACCAAGATTCGCCTTGGCTTTTTTGTGCATGGGGATAAATACCATGTAGGGCTGCAAGATATTCCACTTTGTCCGCCCGAATGGAGTAACCACACGGTCTGCAAAATCTTGAATCCGGTCCTCGGGTTTGTCAGGAGTATCCATTTCACATCCGAGGTTCATTTCTTTGGGCCGATAAATCCTGAGGATCCGTTTTACCCCGCGGGGGCGGATGAAGTGGGGCGCGACCTGTTGAGCCGTTTGATTTACGCGTCACAAATATCACTATCGATTGGGCTGATCGGTGTCATCTTGACGCTGCTGTTGGGTATTCTCCTGGGCGGACTATCGGGGCTGGTTGGCGGTTGGGTTGATGACCTGATCCAACGCAGCATCGAAGTTCTGCGAGCCATCCCGGATATCCCGTTATGGATGGCGCTGGCGATCGCGATGCCACCCAAGCTGGATCCTGTGTTTGTCTATTTTGGAATCACCATTATCCTGTCACTGCTGCGGTGGACGGATATGGCGCGCGTGGTGCGAGGCAAGTTCCTATCGTTGCGAGAGGAAGATTATATTACCGCCGCCAGACTTGATGGTGTACCGCGTCGCCGCATCATCACGAGACACATGGTCCCTTCGTTCATGAGTCACATTATTGCCTCGATGACTTTGTCTATCCCGGGCATGATCCTGGGCGAATCGGCGCTAAGTTTCCTGGGGATTGGGTTACGGCCTCCCGTTGTCAGTTGGGGAGTTATGCTCAATAAAGCCATCAACGTCGTCGTTGTTATTAGCAAACCCTGGCAGCTGCTGCCCGGCCTGGCGATCTTTATTACGATCCTGGCTTTCAATTTCTTGGGCGATGGTCTGCGCGACGCCGCCGATCCGTATCATCATTAATCATTTTAGCCAGACTCTAATCATTTAAGGTAAGCTATGTCAGAAACACTGATTGAAGTCAAAGGTCTGAAAATCCACTTTTTCACCGACGAAGGTGTGGTGCACGCCGTCGACGGCATGGATCTGATCGTCGAACGCGGCAAGACGCTATCCCTGGTGGGCGAGAGTGGCTGCGGCAAAAGCGTTGCCTGCCGGTCTCTGATGCAAATCGTGGACTCGCCCGGCAAGATCGCCTCTGGCGAGATACTGTATCATCGCAGTGTGGGAGATGGCTTTGACGAAATCATCGACATTGCCAAGCTAAAACCCACGGGTCGGCAAATCCGCGCTATCCGTGGCAAAGAGATTTCGATGATCTTTCAGGAGCCAATGACCTCCCTCAGCCCGATGTATACGGTGGGTAACCAGATCACGGAGGCCATCCGGCTGCACACCAAGGTAACCAAGCAAGAAGCCCGGCAAATGGCCATCGATCTGCTGGACAAGGTGGATATCCCCAAACCAGAGCGGTTAGTGGAAGAGTACCCTTTCCGTCTATCAGGAGGGATGCGCCAACGCGCAATGATCGCTATAGCGCTTTCCTGCAACCCAACCCTGCTGATTGCCGATGAGCCGACAACGGCTCTGGACGTGACCACCCAGGCGAACATCCTGGATCTGATGTTGGGCCTGCAGAAGCAATATCACATGGCCCTGTTGTTCATCACCCACGATCTGGGCGTGGTGGCCGAGATAGCCGACGATGTGGCGGTGATGTATCTCGGGAGGATCGTCGAAAGAAGCGATGTTGACACGGTCTTTAACGCGCCCAAACATCCCTACACCCAGGCACTGCTGCGTTCTATCCCCAAGGTCGCCATGATGCGTGAAGAGCTCGACCCGATCAAGGGCATGGTGCCGAGCCCTTACCACCGACCCGGTGGCTGCCCCTTCCACCCGCGCTGCGCCAAGGCCTTTGCTGCATGCAGGACGATCGCACCTTCGGTCACGCAGCTGGGTGAAAACCACACGGTGCGGTGCCTGCTTTATGAGGACCTCGCCGGCAATAAGGTTACGGAGCAATCACTATGATTGATCAAGTCCAAGCCCTTCAAAATACGACGCACCCCGGTGCGCCGCCATCTGTTGCGGCGCAATCTATCGCGACGCAGATGAAGGATGATAGTCTCTTGCTAGAGGTCAACAACCTGAAGATGTACTTTTCCATCACCCGCGGCATCTTTGCGCGCGTCAAAGGCTACACCAAGGCCGCGGACGACGTGAGCTTTTTCATTCGCAAGGGCGAGACGTTAGGACTGGTTGGGGAAAGTGGTTGTGGCAAGACGACCATCGGACGCTGCATTGCGCGGGCTTACGCCCCTACGGCAGGCGAGATTCTCTACCGGCAGGCCGATAGTTCCGTGGTGGACCTGGCCAAGCTCGAGGGCGAGGAGGTGCGGCCCTACCGCAAGGACATCCGCATGATTTTCCAGGACCCTTACTCCTCGCTCAACCCGCGCATGACCGTGTTCGAGCTGATCAGCGAGGTGCTCAAGGTCAACAAGCTGGTCAAGCCTGCCCAGATGAAAGAGCACGTGGAATATCTGCTCGAACGCGTTGGCCTGCGTCTAGAGTACATGCAGCGTTACCCGCATGCCTTCTCCGGTGGTGAGCGCCAGCGCATCGGCATCGCCCGCGCGTTGATCACCAACCCGCGCCTGGTGATATGCGACGAGGCCGTCTCGGCGTTGGACGTCTCCATCCGGGCGCAGATCCTCAACCTGCTGGAGGAACTCCAGGCCGATTTCGACCTGACCTACCTGTTCATCTCCCACGATCTGAGCGTCATCCGCCACATCTGCGACCGCATCGTGGTCATGTACGTGGGCAAGGTGGTCGAGGTAGCCGACGGTATTGAGCTATTCCTCAACCCCCGGCATCCCTACACCGAGGCACTCATGTCGGCGGTGCCCGTCACCAATCCCAGGGCCCGCAAGGCCGGTGCGCGCATTCGTCTGCACGGCGAGGTTGCAGATCCATCCAACCCGCCCTCGGGCTGCTACTTTCATCCCCGCTGCCGGTACGCGCAGACCGTCTGCGCGCAGGACGAACCCACCCTCCGCAGGCTGGATGGCGGCCGGTACGTCGCCTGCCACTTTGCCGAGGAATTGGGCCTGCGCGGCGCGACGATGGAGCAATAGAGGCAAGGAAAAACGATGAAATTCACCAACGGTAGCTGGCTGCTGCGTCCAGGCGTCACGCCTCACTACCCCATGCGCGTGTACAAAGTCGAGACTGAGCCGGATGCATTGATGGTCTACGGTCCAACCGGGCGTTTGACCCATCGCGGCGACACACACGATATGCCCCTGCTGACGGCGCGGTTTTCGTCTCCGATGATCGACGTCATCCGCGTGCAGGTTATCCATCACAAGGGGGGGCAGCCCCGGAAACCCGAATTCGAGCTGGAGGCGCAGCCGCCTCCAGAGGTAGAGATCCACGACGACGCACAGGCAGCCACGTTGACCAGCGGCCGCTTGACCGTGCGCGTGGAGAAGGAAGGCGACTGGAAGGTCGAGTTCAAGGATGGCGAGCAGGTCATCACCAGCAGTGGTTGGCGAGGCATGGGATTCATCGACACTGTAGAAGGGCGATACATCCAAGAGCAGCTTTCCTTAGGCGTGGGCGAGTGCGTCTATGGCCTGGGCGAGCGCTTTACCCCTTTTGTCAAGAACGGCCAGAGTGTGGATATATGGAACGAGGACGGCGGCACCAACAGCGACACAGCTTACAAGAACATCCCGTTCTACCTCACCAACCGGGGTTACGGTGTGTTCGTCAATCACCCAGAGCGGGTATCCTTCGAGAGTGCGTCAGAGAACGTCGAGCGGGTGCAGTTCAGCGTGCCGGGGGAGATTCTGGAGTATTTCCTGATCTATGGCCCCTCGCCCAAGGAAGTGCTGGAAAAATACACCGCCCTGACGGGACGCCCGGCGCTGCCGCCGGCGTGGTCATTTGGCCTGTGGCTCTCCACCTCGTTCACCGCCGACTACGACGAGGACACGGTCGCCGACTTGATCCAGGGCATGGCGGATCACGACCTGCCGTTGCACGTGTTCCATTTTGACTGCTTTTGGATGAAAGCGTTCCACTGGTGCAATTTCGCGTGGGATGACCGATTTTTCCCCGATCCCGAAGCGATGTTGGAGCGACTGAAGGCGCGCGGTCTGCACATTTGTGTATGGATCAACCCCTACATCGCCCAGCAATCGGCGCTCTTCGATGAGGCGGTGGAACGAGGATACCTGCTCAAGCGGCCAAACGGCGACGTGTGGCAGTGGGACAGATGGCAGGCGGGGATGGGCATCGTGGACTTTACCAACCCCGATGCGCGTCGCTGGTTCAGCGACAAGCTGCGCGCGCTGGTGGATATGGGCGTGGACTGCTTCAAGACCGACTTTGGCGAGCGCATCCCGACCGACGTGGTCTACTTCGACGGCTCAGATCCGGTCAAGATGCACAACTATTATCCCTATCTGTACAACAAAACGGTGTTCGAGATGCTGGAACAAGAGCAGGGCCAGGGCGAGGCGGTCGTCTTTGCCCGGTCAGCCACGACCGGCTGCCAACAGTTCCCCGTCCACTGGGGTGGAGATAACGCATCGACCTTTGAATCGATGGCCGAGAGCCTGCGCGGTGGTCTGTCGCTCGGTCTATCGGGCTTTGGCTTCTGGAGCCACGACATTGGTGGCTTCGAGGGCACTCCACCGGCAGCCCTGTATAAGCGTTGGTGCGCGTTCGGCCTGCTTTCCTCACACAGCCGTCTCCACGGCAACCCGACCTATCGCGTCCCGTGGCTGTTCGACGAGGAAGCGGTCGACGTGCTGCGCTTGTTCACCAAGCTCAAGTGCCGCCTGATGCCGTATCTGTACGCCCAAGCGCGCGATGCCGCGCAGAAAGGGCTTCCCATGATGCGGGCGATGATGCTCGAGTTCCCCGACGATCCGGCCTGTGACTATCTCGACCGCCAGTACATACTGGGCGACTCGCTCCTCGTCGCGCCCGTCTTTTCATACGATGGCAACGTCACGTACTATGTGCCGCAGGGACGCTGGACGAACTATATCACCGGAGAGGTTGTTGAGGGTCCGCGCTGGGCGCGCGAGGCGCACAACTTTATGAGCTTGCCGCTGATGGTGCGGCCCAATTCCGTCATCGCCATGGGCAGCCGTGAGGATCGTCCCGATTACGACTATGGCGACGGGGTCACCCTGCAGGTGTACGAACTGGCGGACGGGGAGCGGGCCACCGCCGTCATTCCTTCCCTTACCGGCGACGTGGACGTGACGTTCGAGGTGCGGCGCGAGGGACGCACGATAACGGTGGAGCCGCACGGGGCGTCCAAACGGTGGCAGCTATTGCTGGTGGGCATCCCATCGGTCGCCTCTGTGGAGGGTAGGACGGCGGAAAGCACGCAGCGGGGCACGCTGGTGACGCCGGCGGATGGCGCGGAAGGTCTGAGCATTCTGCTGCATGGGCACTCTGAATGATGGAAATGTCTTCTCCCTCCCCCCTATGCGCGTACTCGCGCACCCCCTATGCGCGTACTCGCGCACCCCCTATGCGCGTACTCGCGCACCCCCTATGCGCGTACTCGCGCACCCCCCATGCGCGTACTCGCGCACCCCCCATGCGCGTACTCGCGCACCCCTATGCGCGTACTCGCGCACCCCCCTCCCGCGAGGGGAAGGGAAACTATTCCTCCCCCGGCGGAGGAGGCTAGGCAGAGGCAGCACATCCGGTCCCTCCCCCCGTGGTAGGAGAGGTTAGGTGGGGGGGCGCCCTACGGCCCGGCGAAGCGGAACTCGAGCGACGGCGTTGCGGCCCACTCCAAGAGCTCTTCGAAGGTCGGCGCCGCCGGCTGCCCCCGGTAAGTGTACAGCGCCTCCAAGAAGGCGGGGAGCGCGTCTATCTCGATCACGCGCGGCTCTCCCTCGATGCCGCCCAGCTCCGCCGCCTTGGCGACGGCATCCTCCGGCAGGCCCAGCGCATCCACCAATCCCGAGTCCAGCGCCTGCCGCCCGGTATAGACGCTGCCGTCGGCCAGCTCGCGCACTGTCTCTTCCGGCAGGTCACGTCCCTCGGCCACGACAGCCACGAACTCGTCGTAGGCCTCGTCGATGATGGTCTGCCAGTAAGCCTGCTCCTCCTCGGTCATGTCGCGGAACAGGCTGCCGATATCCTTGCGCGGCCCCGAGGTGATAACGACCACGTCCACGCCGATCTCGTCCAGCAGCTCGTCGGCGTTGATGAACTGGCTGATGACGCCGATAGAGCCGGTCAGCGTGTCGGGATGAGCGACGACATAATCGGCGCCACAGGCGATGTAATAGCCTCCCGATGCAGCCATCTCGTCCATCCACACGACGACGGGCTTTTCAAAGTCCTCGATCATGTGATAGATCTGGTTGGAGGCCACCACACTGCCGCCGGGACTGTTGATGCGCAGGACAACCGCCTTGACGTCGGGATCGCCGGCCGCCTGGGTCAACTGGTTGTCCACCAGGCCGGGCGTGATGCCCATCGTGGAAAAAGAGTCGGCGGGGTCGCTGGTGATGGCACCGTCGAGTCGGATCACGGCCACGGCCGGGCCAGTGGGGATTGGCCCCCCTCCCTCGGCCAAGAGTCCCAGGCCGGCCACCGACAGGAAGCAGGTGCTCACGCAGGCACACACCGGCAGCGAAAAGCCAAGAATAAAGGCTAGGAATACCCATAGGATGTTGCGTTCTTTCATTTCTCCCTCCATGTTGGTAGACTGGTAGACCAGTACACCGGTAAATTGGTAGCTGGTCTCCTACCAATCTGCCAAATACCAGTTTACCAATCTACTGACTAACGAGCCGCACGAAGCGACGTTTGCCAACTTGCAGAATTCTTTCCCCAGCCTCGTCGGCCTCAAGCTCCACCTCGATGCTTTCGATCCGCTCGCCGTCCAACTTGACCGCGCCCTGCTGAACCAGGCGGCGGGCCTGGCTCTTGCTGGGGGCGAACTCGGCGGCGTAGATGATGTCCACCACGTTGGTCGGGCCTTTGAGAGCGAGCGTCGGCATATCCTCCGGCAGCTTGCGCTCCTGGTGCACGCGCTCGAAATGATCAGCAGCCCGGTCGGCGGCCTCGTCGCCGTCAAAGATCGAGACGATCTCCCAGGCCAGCTTCTTCTTCGCCTCCATCGGGTGTACCTCGCTTCGCTCCACCGCGCCCAACAGCTCGTCGATCTGCTCCGGCGTCCAGCGGGTGACCAACTCGAACCAGTTGCGCATCGCCGAATCGGGGATGGACATGGTTTTGCCATACTTGTCCTCCGGCGCTTCGTCTATGCCAACGTAGTTGCCCGTGCTCTTGGACATGCGCTCAGTTCCGTCGGTTCCAACGAGGATAGGGAAGGTGAGACAGATTTGGGGCTTCTGTCCAAAGGCTTCCTGCAACTTGCGGCCCGCCAGTAGATTGAAGAGTTGCTCGGTCGCACCTAGTTGAACGTCGGTCTCTAGGGCTACAGCATCGTACCCCTGCATTAGTGCGTAGAAGAACTCGTGTAACCAGATAGGTTCACCTCTCTCGTGTCGCTTGGCAAAGTTGTCGCGGACCAGGAACTGCTGAACGGTGAAATTGGCTGCCAGACCAATGACGTCCTCGAAGGTCAGGTTAGCCAGCCACTCGGCATTGTAACGAACTTTGGTCTTCTCGGAATCGAGAACCCGAAAGGCCTGTTGCGTATATGTCCTGGCGTTATCGGCCAGCTTCTCAGCACTGAGGCGTGGCCTGCCTCTGTCCTTGTCGGAGGGATCGCCGACCAGTCCAGTGAAGTTGCCGATGAGGAACGTGGTCTCGTGGCCCAGTTCCTGGAACTGGCGCAGCTTGCGCATGGTGACGGTGTGACCCAGGTGGATATCGGGGGCGGTAGGGTCGTAACCAC
>CAZKDJ010000013.1:0-38522 GCA_964551295.1 uncultured Anaerolineales bacterium
CGCTCCTCGGCCATCTGGTCGGGGTCGTCGAAGGAACGGCTGTGGGGCAGCAGCCCATCCTCCAGGCCGGTGATAAAGACGACGGGGAACTCGAGCCCCTTGGCGCTGTGCAGCGTCAGCAGCGTCGGTGCGTCCACGTCATCGCTCAGGTTGTCCACGTCAGAGACGAGCGCCACGTCGGCCAGGAATTCAGTCAGCGTGGTCTCCTCGTACTCGGCGGCCACGTTGCGCAACTCCAGCACGTTGGCCCAGCGCTCTTCGCCCTCCTCGGTGCCGTCGCGTAGATAGTCGGCGTAGTGCGTATCCTCCACCACGCGGTCGATCAACTGGGCCACTGTCAGGTGCTCCCGCGCTGCGACCCAGCCTTCCAGCATCTCCAGGAAGGTCGCCAGCGCTCGCTGCGCCCGGGCCCCCAGCTTGTCGGGGAGATCGTGCATCACTTCGTAGACCGAGACGCCGCGCTCCTGTGCTGCGTTTTCCAGCGCCGATGTGGTTTTCTGGCCGATGGAGCGCGGGGGGATGTTGACCACGCGCGCCATGCTCACGCCCTCGGCCGGATTGTGGATCAGGCGCAGGAAGGCGACGATGTCCTTGATCTCGCGACGGGCGTAAAAGCGGGTGGCCCCCACCAACCGGTAGGGCATCCCGGCGCGGACGAAGGCGTCCTCCAGCGCGCGGGACTGGGCGTTGGTGCGGTACATCACGGCGCAGTCGCCGTAGTGCACGCCTTCCCGTGTCACGCGGGTGATCGTGTCGACTACGAACTGGGCCTCGTCGTCCTGGTCGTAGGCCTCGTGGACGGCGATCTCTGGCCCCTGCCCGCGCCGCGTAAAGAGAGCCTTTTCCGTGCGGTCGGGGTTGTGGCGGATGACGGCGTGGGCGGCATCGAGGATCGTCTGGGTGGAGCGGTAATTCTCCTCCAGCAGGATCGTCAGCAGGTCGGGGTGGTCATCTCGCAGGCGGCGGATGTTGCGATAGTCTGCGCCTCGCCACGCGTAGATCGACTGATCTTCGTCAGCCACACAGAACAGATTGTGCTGCATCCCAGAAAGCTGCCGCAGCAGCGTGTACTGCGCCTGGTTGGTGTCCTGGAACTCGTCCACCAGGATGTGGACGTAGCGCTCCTGGTAGTTCGCGAGCACGGCGGGGTTCTGAGCGAACAGCTGCGCTGTCTTCATCAGCAGGTCGTCGAAATCAAGCCCGCCGTTGGCCGCCAGCAGCGCCTGGTAGTGCTCGTAGATGCGCTTGACGACCTCGCCGTAGTAGGTGCCGGTGTCGTACGCCTCCGGCGGGATCAGCTCGTTCTTGGCGCGGGAGATGGCGCCGTGCACCGCTCGCGGGCGATACCGCTTGTCGTCCAGCCCCAGGTCCTTGATCACCTGCTTGATCAGACGCAACTGGTCGTCGGCGTCAAAGATGACATAGTCGCGTGAGATGCCGGTGGCCTCGGCCTCGCGGCGCAGGACGCGGGCACAGGTGGCGTGAAAGGTGCCCAGTGTCAGGCGGCGGGCGCGAGAGGGACCGAGAAGCTCCTCCAGCCGTTCCCGCATCTCGCGGGCGGCCTTGTTGGTGAAGGTGACCGCCATGATCGACCAGGGGGCGGCGTCCCGCTCCAGCACCAGCCAGGCGACGCGGTGGGTGAGCACGCGCGTCTTGCCGCTGCCCGGACCGGCCAGCACCAGCACGGGGCCATCAGAGGCAGTGACTGCTTTTTGTTGCTGTGGGTTGAGTTCTTTGATGAGGTTGTCCATACCGGCGGCATTGTAACACACTCGGCCTTCCCGCGCCAGTAGCGCGCGCTTGCGCTCAACGCGCGCTTGCGCTTGGGCATTTGGGAGAACTGTGCTATGATACGAGCTGTCGGTTGGCGCGGGAAGAGAGCGCGCCGAAGGAGGAAGGCAGATGGTCATCACTCAGCAGTTAGGCCTGAATACTCAGGGACACACTGATATTCAGGACATCACGTCCCAGGTCGCCACCGTCGTCCGAGAGTCGGGGCTGCGGGCGGGTATTGTCATCGTCTTTTGCCCCGGCTCAACCGGCGGCCTGACCACCATCGAGTACGAGAGCGGCGTGATGGCCGATCTGCGGCAAATTCTTGATGAGATCGTGCCCTCTGATCGAGACTATCAGCATCACCTGCGCTGGGGAGACGACAATGGCAGCGCCCACATCCGCTCTGCTCTGATCAGCCCTTCGCTGACGGTGCCCTTTGTCGATAGCAATCTCACGCTGGGTACGTGGCAGCAGATTGTGTTCCTGGACTTTGACGCACGCCCTCGCTCGCGCCGGCTGATCGTGCAGGTGATGGGGGAGTGAATCCTAGGGGAGTTGATGAACGATGACGACGACAGAGTCTGCATTGCCTGCTGAAGGATCTCGAAAGCGCACGTTTCCATTGCCGGGACTGGTCATTGGAGTGGCCGTAGTGGCCTTTGTGGCCTTTATGTTGATCACGCCGGGAGCGTTGCGGGATTATTCGGGGGATTGGTTCATGGCCAAGGCGAATATGGTCGGGTATGCGGTGTGCCACCAGATCGCGGCTCACTCTTTCGAGATTGGCGGGCGTCAGCTCCCACTTTGTGCGCGCTGCACGGGCACTTTCGTCGGGGCGCTGGTTGGTTTTTTTGGGCAGGCCCTGGTGTTGCGTCGCCGCCGCGCCGTGGAGTTTCCATCCGTTCTCGCCATCCTATTTCTCATTACGTTCACGTTGCTTTGGGCCCTGGACGGCTTGAATTCTCTCCTGGCGACGCCGGGGATGAATACGACCATCGTCACGGTGCTCAATGTGCGGAACGTGTATCAGCCGATGCAAGAGCTGCGGCTGCTCACCGGTGCGCTCAATGGCCTGACCATGAGCGCGCTCGTCTACCCCGCTTTCAATTCCACGATGTGGCGGCAATTTCTCCCCGAGCGCGCCATCCGCGGCCTGCGTGACCTGGGCCTGTTGGTCCTGCTCGAGCTTGGTATGGTCGGCTTGGTGCTCTCTTTGGTGCTCATTTCCTGGCCGTGGACGCTCTACCCCCTGGCCTTTGTGAGCGCGCTGGGTGTGCTGACTCTGCTCACCAGCGTCAACACCATGCTGGTGTTGATCGCCCTGCAGCGGGAGAATACGGCGGACGACTGGCGTACAGCCCTGATCCCTCTGCTAGCCGGTTTTGTGGTGAGCCTCGTACAGGTCGCTGCGATCAGTGGGATGAGGTACGGGGTTACCCGCTCGTTCTTGCCTATGTCGCTGCCTTGAAGACGGGGCAACTGGTTTTTTGGGTAGCTTTTGCGCGTCGTTTGAAACGCTTTTGTCACTCTTTTGATATTGAATTTAGCTGCGGTATCCTGTATAATAGTTGGTGGATAGTGGTTTTACTAAATCGTGTTCATCATTCAATCGAAGGAGGTGTGCTATGCGTAAAGTATTCCCTATCCTCGTGGTCGTTCTGATTTCCCTTTTGTTTGTTGCCCCAACTGTCTACGCCAAACCGAGTGAGGCGACCATCTGCAACCACGTCGTCAAGACGGGGGAGACGCTCTATTGCATTGCCCGTGCCTACGGCGTGAGCCCATGGGCAATCGCGTCATACAACGGCCTGGTGAACCCCAATTCCATCTACCCCGGGCAGGTGCTGGCCATACCCGACGTGTACATGTCGATCGGAGGTGGGCCGACGTGTGTGGCGCAGTGTGGTGGATCGCCACCGCCTGCTTGTACCTGTGCCTCTTATCACACTATCGTCACCGGCGACAACCTGTATCGTATCTCTCTACACTATGGCGTGAGCATGTGGCGCATCGCCGAGTGCAACGGCATCTACAACCTGAACTATATCCGGGTCGGTGATGTGTTGTGCATCCCGTCGCCGTAGAGCCTATCTTGAGAATTGGCAAAAGGCTCCTCGCACCCCCGGCCAAAGGTTTTGTGGCCGGGGGTGTTTTGTTGTATCGCGTTTTGTAGCTGCCTGGCCGCTCTCGCCAGATGACGAAAATGTGCCGCAACGTAGGGCAAATTGGCAATTTACCCCACACGTTTTCGGAACAGTTGCCATGTCCCGCTGGGACACCCTCAATGACGAAAACACTTGCGCCGGATGACGTGGATTGGGAACGCCTGCATCTTGCAGGCATGCCGCCAGGATGGCGGCGCTACCAGTTACTTTCGAGGCAGCAAATGAAGCGCGGAGCAAAGGTCTTTTGCTCCACGCTCCTCGGTGGGAATTTCTGGGCGAGAGTCTTGGCTGTTACCTCGGTTCCCACTTGACGGCGTCGAAAGCCAGGAGGCGCGATCCGTATGCCTCATACGTCACGTCGGCGAGCGAGACGTAATCGGCGCTCGTCCCGCTGAACCAGTAGGTGCCCAGCGACACCCAATCGTCGTCGTATAGCGACTGGTTCACCACGCGCAGGGTGTAACCGCCCGAGTGCCGGACCCAGTAGCGCGCGCTGAACGTGGTGGTGTAGCGGTAGGGAATGTGTACAAAGACCTCGTATAGCCCCGCGCTGAACGAGGGATACCAGCGGGCCCAGTTGTAATAGGGGCGAACCCGGTCGTTGTTATAGGTCCACAGCAGGCTGCCTCCGTATCCTTCGTACACCGTGCGCCAGCCGGTGTACGAACCGCCCTTGACAAAGCCCGCATCGGTGTTATCGACGATCACGGTGCCGGAGGGCGGTGGGGGAGGCGGCGGTGGCGAACCGCCCCCGCTCCAGGAGAGGCGTGCGACGGCTCCCCCGCCGTTTTCATAGTACTCCATCTTGATCGGGATGGCGCCTCCCGGTAGGTAGATGTCTCCACTGTACGTCGTCGGCGGTTGATCGCGCCAGGATTCGATCAGCAGGTGGTTGTTCACCCACAGGCGGACGCCGTCGTCCACCGTCGCTGTGAAGCGATAATTGCCCGCCGCCAGGTTGATCGATCGTGTCCAACGGACGGAGAATCCATCTGAGCCGATGGTGCCTGGCGCGGGCGAACCGGTGCCCCAGTCAAAGTCTATCTGTGTGTCGTTGCGCACCAGGGCCGGGCTGCCGCTGAGGGATGTGTTGTTAAAGTACTCCCCGCGCCAGTCGCTGATAGAAGTCGCGGGCGCCCACGAGAGCTTGGCCGCGGCAAAGCCCATGTTCTCATAGAACTCGACCTGGACCCAGTGATGCCCTGAAGTCAGGTGCTTGTCGGCGGTGAATGTCGAGGTAGCGTGATCGTTCCACTGGTCGATGATCAGAGCGCTGTCGACCCACACGCGGATGCCGTCGTCGCTGGTGGCGGTGAAGCGGTAAGTGCCGTCCGCCACGTCGATGTACTTGGTCCAACGCGCCGAAAAGCCGTCGTTGGAAACGCTGGGGTCGGGTGAACCGGTGCCCCAATCGTGGTCCAGGCTGGCCTCCTGCAGTTGGAGCGCCGGCGTCCCGGAAAGCGAGGTGTTGTTCCAGTAGGATGCTTGCCAGCGAGGGTCGGTGTGTTCGTCCTGGGCCAGCACGGGGTTGACCGCGAGCAGTGCCAGGATCAGTGCGATTAGGAAAGGTTTCCTATACATAGCTGTACCTCCTCTCAATTTCGCAGCGTGCGATTTTGGACGAATCTGTCGCCGCCCCAAGTACGTCGTCTGCATTTTACGGACGTTTGAGCTGCAGACTTGGTTCCATCAATGGCCTGCTTTCAAGCAGGCGGACCGTAGTTGTTTGTGATCTGCACGGTGTTTCTCAAGGACTGATCCAGCGCTCCCCATTACATACTACCACAGCCGGGGCGCGGTAGGTTTGCTGCCGCGTTACCATCAGGTTACCGTTTGATTAACGGGGTCGGATCTTTTCTCTCCCGGTTACCGAAACGCCGCTCTTCACTCGATATACTGCCACGTGCCGTCCTCATACAGCACAAAGATGTGGTTTCCCCGATTCAACAGGGCCAGACCGTCCTCGAATTCCTGCCACGTTGCGTCGTATCCCGCTTCTTTTTCTAGCGCCCAGCCCAGTCTATTTCGCACGTCGGGGGTGTTGCACCACTGCCGGTTAAAACCGCGCACCGGCTTGAACAGCCTCTCTGGCGCGTCGCCAAGCTCGGGGCAGGCATCGTCGGGATCACCCTCGATGTAAGGGTCATCCAGTACCAGGTAAGTGCCACTGTCGTTAAAGAGGATGTAAGCCAGGTCCCGATCTTTTTTCCACAGCATGCGCCCGCCTTGGAAAACCTGCTCCGCCGTCCACGTCGTTTGCTGGCCGAAGAGGGGACAACCCAAGGCGGCGGTGGCCTCGGGGCGGCTGCTGAGCCGGAATCGGAACGCCGACCCGAGGGCGATGGTGCAGGGCGTGGGTGTCGGCGTTGGTACTTTGGTCGGCGGGCGAGTGGGAAGAGCGGTGGGGACAGGCGTGGCCGTGGGGGGGGCGGTGGGTGTCTCCGTCGGATCGACCTGGGCATCCACTGCCACCTGTGTGGACAGGGCCGCATTTTGTGTGGACAGGGCCCCTATCGTGGCCTGGACGATTGGATCGATGGTAGGGGAGGCGACGTTTGCACCTGACGTATTCACGACCTCCTCGCGCTGGACGATGCCGATGGTGCACGCCGTCAGCAGTGGAAAGATGAGTACCAAGAGATATAGTGTTCGTTTTGTAGCCATTTTCTTTCTCCTTTGTGGAATGATATCATCGCGGCGGCCCGTAGCGTGAGATGCCGCTGTAGGTGCTGAACCATAGCGCGCCGTCCGGCGCGACGACGATGTCTTTGACGATGTTGTCGGCTATGCCATTGCTCGCCGATGGCGCGCCGTCGGCGGTGGTGTAAGTGATCCACGCTCCTTCATCGGGATTTGGGCCAGCCGCAGGATCGAAGCGAGAGCACCCGCCGTTGGTGCCGAACCACAGCGCACCATCGGGCGCGACGGTGATGGCGTTGACATGGTTGCCGGCCAACCCGTCGGCGGTGGTATAGGTCCTCCAGGTTTTGCCGTCAAAGCGCGAGACGCCACCGCCGTTGGTGCCCAGCCACAGCGCCCCATCCTGATCCACGACGGTGGAGAGGATGACGTTGAGGCCGACGCCCTCTCTAGCGTAAAGCCCGTCTGCCTCCGTGAAGGCCATCCAGTGCTGACCATCAAAGCACGACACGGCCCCGGTGAGTTCACAGCACATCAGCCCATCGGGGGTGGTGATAATGCGCCGGGCTGCAACGTATGGCCGGTCGTCGGTTGGCATGATCGTGTCGACGCCGTATGTGGTCCAAGTTTCCCCGTCGAAGCGCGAGACGCCGTTGTCGGTGCCAAACCACACAGCGCCATCGGCGGCCATGGCAATGTCATTGACGTAGTTGTGCGCCAGGCCGTGGGTGGTGGTGTAAACGTGCCAGGATGTGCCGTCGAAGCGGGCGACGCCATGGCCCAGATGCGCTCCTCCGCGCATTGGGCGTGTGTAGGTGTTGACCCATACCGAGCCGTCGGGCGCGACGGTCAGGTTTCCCAGGCTGTTACCTGGAAAATCGTCGTAGACGATCCACGATTCACCGTCGGGGCCTGGGGCTGCTCCGGGGTCGAACCGGATGACGCCCGAGAGGTGGAGGCTCCAGAGTGCGCCATCGGGGGCCTGGGTGACGGATGGGCCAATGGGGGCCCCCTGCTCGACGCCCGGGCAGGGAACCCACGCCTCGCCGTTGTGGCAGGAGGGCCCCCCTTCGGTGAAGAACCACAGCATGCCGTCGGCGGTCTGGACGGTATAGTCCACCCGGTTGGCCGCCAGTTCGTCGTCGGTGGTGTACGTGGTCCAGCTTTTATCATCAAAGTGCGAGATACCCTGTCCACTCCAAAAGCTCGTTTCTTCGTGCCAGGTCGACGTGCTGATCCAGACCGAGCCATCGGGGGCCAGAGCGACGTTATCCACAGAATTGCCGGGTAGACCATCTCTTTCGGTATACGCTGTCCAGGTACGTCCGTCAAAGCGGAACAGGCCGCTCGTGTTCGTACCCAACCAGGCTGTGCCGTCGAGGGCCAGGGCGATGGACGAGACGGCGTTCGAGGACGGCCCGTCCTCTTCGGTACGGGCCGTCCATGTGGCGCCGTCGAAGTAAAAGACGCCACTGTTGGTGCCGACCCAGGCCGTGTCGCCGGGACCTGCGGCGATCGAGATTGCGTACTCTTCGCGCAGGCCGTCAGCCGCGGTAAAGGCCCGCCACCGCTTGCCGTCGAAACGGGCGACGCCGCTCGCAGTATAGATCCACACCGCGCCGCTTTCGCACACGGCGATGCCATAGGCGTCGTCGCTCGGCAGGCCGTCGGCAGAGGTGTACGTTTGCCAATTTGCCCCGCCGCGACTTGAATCTGTCGAGGGGGCAAAGTGCGTGACGCCGCTGTCGTACGTGCTGACCCACACTGTCCCGTCGGGGGCCACGGCGACGTCCCACACGCGGCTGCCTGGCAGGCCATCGGCGGCGGTGTACGTGCGCCAGCCCTCTCCGTCAAAGTGGGTGAGGCCACCGTCGAACGAACCGAGCCAGACTGTGCCATCGGGCGCCGTCGCGATATCTTGGATGTCGTTATCCGGCAGGCCATCGAGGGTGGTGTACTTGGTATGGGCGCCGTCCGCCATCCATTTGACCAGCCCGCCGCTGGTGGCGGCCCACAGATTGCCCGCTTTATCGAAGGCCAGGTCGTTCACGTCGTTGCCGCTGGTGTAGGTGGTCCAGGCGGGCGGCAATGGAGTTGTGGTTGCGGCGCTTGGTTCGCGGGCTTCCTGCTGGACCACACCCAGCACGCAGGCCAACGACGAGAAGCAAACGAGCAAGCCGGCAATGATGCATCGTATCATGTCTCACCTCTGTACCGGTGTTAGATTCAGTGTCGCCGGATCGACGCGGGCGGCGCCGTCGAACGTGCCGAACCACAGCCAGCCTGCGGCGTCCTCGGCGATGGCGTATACGTGGTCGTGCGGCAGGCCATCGCGGGCGCTGAACTGGTGCCAAGTCTGCCCGTCGTAGCGGAAAGCACCGTGCAGGGTGCCGATCCACACGGCACCGTCGTCGGCGACGTGCAGCACTGCCCCGATGTATGGGTCCCCAACAGGATGCAGCGACTGCCACTCCCCATCGACGTACCGCCACACGGTGTGATCCTCTTTCCCTTCAACAATATAGGCGGACCCAGCGGGACCGAGTTCGACGGCGAAAACCTCCCCACTCCAACCGATCGACCACGTCCCGTCCTTGTAAAGGGCCAGCCCGGCCGAGGTGGCGCACCACAGTGTACCGTCGGGAGCGATCTCGATGTCGAGGGTGTGGTCGCCAATGCGGTTCTCTGGATCGGTAATGTGCTCCCACCGTTGCCCGTCCCAGTGTAAAAGGCCCGGTTTGCTGCTGCCCACCCAGATTGTGCCGTCCGAGGCCACGGCTACGTCCTGCACGGAAGGGTCGCCCAATTCTTCAGCGAAGGGGTAAGTGGTCCAGGAGTGACCACCGTCTGAGTCCGCCGACGGATCGAAGCGGGCGATGCCGTCCGATGTGCCGATCCAGATAGAGCCGTCTGGGGCGGTGGCGATGGCGTTGACGTATGGGCTGGGCAGGCCGTCGGTGATGGTATATCTAGCCTGTATGGTGCCATTGGCGTAGCGTGCCAGACCACTGCCGTGATCGCTCATCCAGGTTCTGCCATCTGGGTCGATCTTGATGGCGTTGACCATTTTCCCTCCCAGGACGGTTGGCCACTGCGGAGCGATCTCTACCGGTACCCAGGTCAAAGCCTCCGGGTCCAGCACCAACAGTCCGGCTGCCGTGCCGACAAAGAGCTGCTGGCGACCGTCTTCCAGTGGCGGCGTGAGCGCGGCGGTGATCAGGCTCTGTGACCAATCCAGCGGGCCGGTCAGCCGTTCGTCGAGGGGCCGTTGCCACGTGGCGCCGTCGTCGGTCGAGCGGAACAGACCAAAGTTAGTGAGGATGTAAACGGTGTGGTCTGCAGCCAGGTTAGGCGAGGGCAGGATCGCCTCGAAGTGTATCGTATTGGACAGGCGGCCGAGGGAGATCGCGTGCCACGTCCGGCCGCCGTCGATGGAGCGCTCGATGCCGTACGGCGGCCCGGCGGTCTCGCGAAAGCGAACGTCGGGCGCTGCCGGGCCGGGTGGGAGGAGCTCCTCCGGGTGTGGTAGAGCGGCCTTCTCTGTGGCCGTCATCACCAACGACCAGTTCACACCTCGGTCGGTGGAGCGGTGGATCGACCGACCGTTTTCAGAAGGGGTGATACGTTTGTACTCGGCATAGGCCAGCAATGTGCCGTCAGCGGGGTAGTTTGGCGAGAGAATGATGTCATAGATGCGCAGGTGGGACAGGCCGTTCCACATCGGCTTCCAGGTGTCGCCGCCGTCGATCGAGCGGTACACACCTATACCTTGACCGCTTTGAATGTAACCGCCGGCGAACATGGTGTGGTCCTGGGCGAATCCGGGTGAGAGGGCCAGGTGGGGCGACAGGAACTCGCTTTCCGGCAGCCCGCCGCGCAGGTACGTCCACGTTTGGCCGCCGTCGGTCGAGCGGTACAGTTTGTTCAAGTGGTCAGATTCCCCGTAGAAACCGACGAAGAGCGTGCGGTCGGTTGGGTAGTCTGGCGACAGCTTGATCAGATATACGCTCGTCGTGGGCTGTGGCTCAATACTGCCGACCGGCGGTTCATAATCGCCGCCTTGCTCGGCAAAGACGACCAAATCGCCACCATCGAAGGTGTAGAGCATGCCGCTTTCGGCATCAAGCGAGTGGACGCAGGCAGCGGCAAGAGTCCCCACCGGCGTGAGAGCCGGCAGATCCAGGACCAGCAGGCTGTCGAGGTAAGGCGTGTACATCTGGGAGGTGTGGGGGTTGGTGACGCCTGCCGCCAGGCCGTCTCGCCAGGTCTCTAGCATACCATCGGATCCATAGACCATGAGGTTGTTGTAAGGCATGGGAGTGGTAAACTTTTCTCTCCGGTAGGTGCGGCCGTCGACCGGTTCGGTCAGGATGAGACGGAACTGACAACCTCTTGTGGTGGCGGGAACCAGGGTCGGATCGGTGATCTGCTCCAAGGTGGTGGCGTCGAAAAAGGGCGGAGCGATCTCGTATCCTGCTCCGCTGCTGCTGGCAACGTCGTGCATATTTACCGCCACCAGGTTGCGTTCCGGGTAGACGTTGATGTAGCCCGTCGCGATTCTTCCCGGGCACTGGGGGCATACCCGCGCAGTCAGGTTAGTCAGCAGATCGCCCCTGACCTGCCACGTTTCCGCGTCGATCTGATAGACGGTATCGTGGGAGACGTACACCTCGTCGCGCAGCGGGTTATAGACCGGGGCGCCGAACATTGGGATCTCGCCCAGCTTTTCCAGCGTTGCGCCGTCATAGACCAATATGCTGCTGTAGCCGGCGTAGAGGCGGTTTCGGGCCGTGTCGAGTGTGACCGGACCGCCTGATATCACTCCGGTCACGGTCAAACTGGCGGTATCCACCACAGTGGTGGTACCATGCAGACGCCACGGCGTGCTGACGTAAAGCCGCTCGTGAGCCGCGTCGAGGAGCAGGCCTCCTCCGGCTGGCAGCACGGCCAGCTCGGCGTAGGTCTCGGCGTCGAGGACGTGCAGTTGGTCGGCGGTGTCGGTGACGTACAGTAGCTTGGCGCCCTTGTCCAACAGGAGATCGTGCAGCCACTCGCCCTCGGGGGCCAGCGCGAGCCGTTTCTCGAGGGCCGGGAAGGGACTGGGGGCCGGCGGCGTCTCGGATGGGGGATGGGCCAGCTCTTCCCGTTGGACGACACCCACGGTGCAGGCCGTCGACAGGATGCAGGTCAGTAGCACGAGTAGAGCATTTCGCAGAACAAGGCTGTTCATGGTTATCCTCGTTTTTTGAGCGACTGTTTTTGCATTCTCACCAGATCAGTCGTCACTGGGCGGCGGAATCAGCTCATTACCGTTTAACTCGAAGGTCCAAATCTCGGGCTGGGTTAGACCGTCTTTCGGATCATGGGTAATCACATCGACGTGGACCCGGCCGGGCTCGATCGAGATGGTGTTGATGATCGTCCGGTCGCCCAGGGGTGCCGAGTCCGCGTTGTGTGGTTGCCCGTCGACGTTCAATACGACGGCGAGGTACTCAAAGATGCCGGTGCCGCCATAGCGCGTGGCTATCACGACGGCTGCGTCCTCGACGCCATCTCCATTTATATCTCCGAACGCCATAGGCTCCATGAGTCGGACGCTCCAATGCTTGGGAGGCTCGCCGGGTATTGTGGGGGTCAGGTAGTGTATCCCGTCGACAAGTTGGTAGGAGCCTTCGTCGGGCAGATGGTACTCGGCGTTTTTGAGCATCTCCAAAGTCAGGCTTCCTGAGGAGAGCGGGGGAATCTCAACCACCAGGGTATAGTTCGCCGGCGCCGGCTCGACCCCTTCACAATCGCCTGCAACGGCGATTTTTCTCAGGACATCGATGTCATAGCTGCCTGTGGCAGGTAAAAAGACCTCCACGCTGCTTTCCAAAAAGTGGGACCGCACCATAGGCTCCCAGGTGCCGTCCGGGAGTTGCCGGGTCACGGCGACGATGACCTCGTCATCGGGCGAGGTGGCGGCGACCTGCATCGTCTGCCCTTCCATGGCCTGCAACCTGTAGTTGTCGCTATCGCCGCATGCGGCCAAGGTGCCCTTGATCGTGGCCGAGGTGGCGCCGGGCGAAAATCGGATCTGCGTGGGGCCGGTGTCTGGTGTAGGCTCTGGCAGCGTAGTGGGCGCCGGTTGTGTCGCGTCGGTCGGTACCGGCGGCGTGGTAGGCGCCGGTTGTATCGCGCCGGTTGGCACTAGCGTGAGCGCTGCCGCCGTTGGCGGAGCGACTGTAGGTGCTGCTGCGGTCGGCGGAGCGGGAGTGAGGGCTTCGCGCTGAACCACACCCAGTGCGCATGCGGTCGACGACAAGAGTGCGAGAGAGCATAGAATAATCCGATGCATGAGGTGATCTCCTCTATGAGCGTCTGCGTCCTTATTTTGTCTTTCCCCAAATCTCGACCTCAGCCAGGCACGTGTCGTCGTATTCGGTGCCAGGGTAGACGTCCTCGACGATGATGGTGACGAAAGTGGTCTCGATGTTGGGGCCGGGAGCACGGACCAGGGGAATCGTCTGCATGCCCCGGGTGTCGGCAAACTCGAGTTCGACCTGCTCCCCGTTGGAAAAGGCCAGGGTCACTTTCTTTATCCGGTTGTTGGCAAAGAATATATCTTCGTCGCGGTCGTAGCCAACGTCCAAACCGATGCTGTGGACCTCGATCACGTCGGGAAAGGTGAGCGTGATCCACTCGCCGATTCCGGGGCCGGTGACCCCCTCGGTCCAGGCGGTGTCGGAGAAATCATCTACCACCATCCAAGACTCATATGCCCCCCACCGATCTGGGGGAAGGAAAGAGGAGGCATTGGTTTCAGCAAAGGGCGTGAGGTCCCTGGCTTCCTCCGTCGGGCCGGATACGGCCTCGATTCGGTCGACGGCGATGCGTCGACCTTCGCAATCCGGGATGTCGGGAATCAGTTCTCCCCACACATGTACCTGTGCGCCGGTCCACCGGAATTCGGCGATCTGCGGTTCTATGACGGCTCTGTTCTCGAGCGTCCCCTCGATGCCGAACCGTTCTCCGTCTTCCCGTTCAAAGTAATCGTCGAATTGGGCAAGGGATGGCAGTCTGACGATCGTGCCACGCCAGCCATCTACCGGAAATGTAGGTATTGCGTCTGGGGTTTCCGTGGGGACGGGTGGGACGGGTGTTTCGGTTGGAGTATCTAGGGTGACAGGAGTGGGTGTTTTTGTTGTGGGGGGCAGAGCGGAGGACACGGGTGTTTCGGTCGGGAGAGGCTGGGTGGTGGGCACGTCCGTTTGCGTTGTGCCAGGAGAGGGTGTGATCTCCGGCGAAGGCGAATCTGGTGTGAGTGCCTCGCGCTGGGTGATGCCCATTGTGCATCCCACCAGTAACAGGCAGATGAGCGAACATAGAATGATCTGGCGCATGGAATTGCCTCCCTTGGTTGATTTACAGCATCATGCTACCATATCAAGGTTACCCTAGATTTACTGTATAGTTACCGCGAGGTTACCATTACAGGTAATGATACATGAACTTGGTGGAAATGCTCTACGGAGGGAATGCGTGCCTCAGGCGATCGGGGGACGGAAAGGCGATGATATCCTGACGCCAGCGGGCATTTCGTCAATCGGTTGATTGTGGCAGCGTCACCGTGAAGGTGGAACCCTCTCCAGCCTGGCTTCCCACGGCGATGGTGCCACCGTGCTGCTCGACGATGCGCTGCACGATGGACAGCCCCAGGCCGCTGCCCTCGACGTAGCGTCCCCAGCGGCGCTCGACGCGGTACATCTTTTCAAAGACGTGAGGCAGATCCTGGGTGGGGATGCCCTCGCCGGTGTCCGTTATCTGGGCGGTCACCTGTTTCCCGTCGCTGCCTAACCGGACCGTCACTGCCCCATCTTGGCGGTTATACTTGATGGCGTTATCCAGCAGGTTGATGAATACCTGCTTCAACCGGGCCTGGTCGGCCGCGATGCGCGGCAGATGTTCCTCTCGCTGCAGGCTCAGGGAGATACCCCGTTCTTCCGCTATGTCGGACATCTGCAGGATAGCGTCCTCGACCACGGCCTCCAGGTTCACCGGGCGGCGATCCAGGGCAAAGTCCGGCATCTCCAGTTTTGAGAGCAGCAGCAAGTTGTCGACCAATTGGGTCAGGCGGGCGGCCTCTTGGGCCACGATGCGCAGTGAGGTCTGGTGTGCATCATCCTCAGCCAGTCCGTCGCCGACCGCGGCGACGTGACCCTGGATCACCGTCAGGGGCGTCTTGAGCTCGTGGGAGACGTTGCTGATAAAGTTGCGGTAAAAGGACTGGCGGTACTGCTTGGCCGTGAGATCCTCAAGGACGAGGAGCGTCAATCCCGTGCGCAGGGGGGTGGCCCGGACCTGCAGCTTGAGACCGGACGGGGCGTCCAGGCTGCGCACGTCGGCGGTGTGCCGTTTCTGCACCTCCCGCACGATGGCGGCCAGCGGGCCGCCGATTTTTCGCGGAAATGGGTCCTGGCCCCACAGTTGTCGAGCTTCGGTGTTGACCAATATCACGTGGCCGTCGGGGCGGACGATCAAGGCGCCCTGGACCAGCGTCTCTAAGAGCTCGCCAAAGCGGCTCAACATCACCCGCCGGCTCCACCACCAGTCGAGGAGAAAGCCGATCAACCCTGCTGCGAATAAAGCTACCGGCGCGATCAGCAGAAAGCCTACCAGGTCAAAATAGATGAGGAGATCGCTCATCGGCGATGGTCCTCGAACTTGTACCCTACGCCGCGCACGTTCAGGATGTAGCGGGGTGACTTGGGATCGGGCTCCAGCTTCTGGCGCAGGGCCCAGATGTGCTTTTCCACCGTCTTGGTCTCGACGTCGTCAGGGTAGTCGAATACCTGCTCCAGCAGCGTGGACTTGCCGATGGCCCGCCCGGCGCTGTAGACGAGGTGCTGCAACAGGTCGAACTCCTTGGGGGCCAGCTCGACCTCGCGCCACTCGTCATCCTCGTGCACCCACACCTTGCGCCGGGCCGCGTCGATGCGCACGTAGTCGTTGATCTCTAGGGAGGGCGGCGGCAGCCGGGCCTTGATGCGGGCTAGCAGCTCGCGCACGTCAAAGGGCTTGGTGATATAGTCGTTCGCCCCGAACTCGAAACCTAGCTCCAGATCGGTGACCGCGTCGCGCACGGTCAAAAAGATGACGGGCGTCTCGTCACCCCGCTCGCGCAACTGGCGGCATACCTCTAGACCGTTGAGCTCCGGCATCTCGATATCGAGCACGATCAGGTCAGGATTGACCGTCTCGGCCTGGTAGAGGGCGTCCGACCCGTCGCCGGCCGCCGTCACGCTGTACCCCGCGCGCTCCAGCGCCGGCTGGATAAAAGAGATGACGTTTAGGTTGTCGTCTACCAGCAGAATTTTCGTGTCCATACTCTCAACTTTGGCCGATTTTGTCACCATTATAACATCTTGCCTTTGGAAAGGGAATTGCAGTCTGGCCGGTATATTTCCAACGATCAAGGGATGCTATTTTCGAAGCAATGTTTACTGGTTCATCGCCAGCGGCAAACAGTTTACATACCTGACGCCGATTGCAGAGACGCTTTCGCCCGAAAGATTGGCCACGTAGGCATATCCGTTATAGGTGTTCACGCAAATGTCCCGCGGTTGCTCTCCAACCTTTTCCATTGCTTGTGAAGGGCACTGTGCCGATCACCTGGGGTGTGTCCTGCTGGGTTGAGGTGACGTGTGTGGTGTCTGCCTGGGATAGCAGCAGCGTGATGCTGGTCAATGCCGCCAACGAGCAAAGTACTGCCAGGGTAATTTTCAGGGTATGGGCCAGCATGGGGTTGTGAACCTCCTTCATTTGGATTGGGATCACATGATCGTGATCTCTGGCGCAACCACAGTGTAGCAAATGTTGGTTACCAGAGATTCACCACAGAGTTACCGTCGGGTTACCGCTCCCAGCGGTATATGGAGAGTGGTCTAGCGGGTTGGGATTAGGGGGTGTTCCTGTGCACGGCCGGCAAGTAGATCCTCTTGATGTCCACCACCATCCACGTAGATCGTTCCCACGTGCCTCCTGTACCGTCTTCCAGGAGGGCCACGTTGTAGGCGGGGGACATGAGGTCAGAGGGTAGGGCGAGCTGGTAGGTCACCGTCACTTGGGCACTGGCGGTCAAGGTGCCGGTCCAGCGCAGTGTGTTGGTCAGCGCTTTTGTCACTGTGCCACTGCCCTTCAGCGTGAGGGAAGGGGTGATGAACGTAGCGCCGGACGGCAGGACGTTCGTGACCACCGCCGCAGGTGCGTCGCCGGGGCCGGCGTTGGCGATGGTCAGCGTGCAGGTGACCGCACCGCAGGCCTGGGCGGGGGACGGATCGCAGCGCAGCATCGACGGGGATAGGTCTGGGGCGTTCACCCGCACCGTTGCAGTGCGATAGAAGTGAATCTGCTGATCCTCTACGCCCAGGAGGGCCGTGTTGGCGACAGGCGTGTAGGCTGGGAGACCAGACGTCACCGTGGCTTGGTAGGTGATGGTCACGATGTCTCCAGGTTCCAGCGAGTCCTCCCAGGAGATGAGGCGCGTGGTTGCAGAGTATGTGGCAGGGCCTGTCAAGCTGCCTGAATCCAGCGTCAGGCTTACCGGCAGGGTGTTGGAGAACGAGGCGGTGAAGGCTTGTGGACCATCGTTGCGCAGGACGGCGGTGTAGGTGATAACCTCTCCCCCATTTGGGGAGACAGAGGGGGGGATGGCCGTGAAGGTCGAACTACCCAGCCACGAGAGCCAGCCCACCGCTTGCCGCATGGCCACGGGACGTGCTTCCTCCGGCAAGGCCTCGAAAGGGAAGGCGAAAAAGGCCGTCGCATAGTCTCCATCCCGGCGCATCAGGCCGATCCCACGCCAGGCCTCATCGCGGAAGGGTACGGCGGTGCCGGGCATCGGTTCGACCCCGTCCGCCAGGTTCTCGAAAGGATAGACCAGTGCCCAAGGCCCCAGTTCGCTGCCGATCAGATTCTCCGGCATGCCGCGGGCCACTATGGGCAGCGTGGATTCGGTGTAGCTCAACACGCCCAAATAGTCTCGACTGAACGACTTGTCGTGGTGGTAGTATAAATAGTCCTGGGAGGAGAGGAACAGCCGCCCGCCCGCGTCGAGATAGGCTTGAAGCACCGGGATCTGATCGGCCCGCACCGGCTTGTACCAATCGTAGCCCGTCCACCACACGACGATGGGGTACCAGCGCAAGGTTTCCGGCGGCGGCGTGTTCTCAACACACCCGCCGGTGGCGGGGCACGTCTGCCAAGAATCGTAGGGGATGTCCGCCTCATTTAGCGCTGCCTCGTACTTTTCGCGCTGCTCGTAAAAGAGGTCGTCATCCACCAGCAGAACGGGCGCAGGGGCCTTGGTGGTGATGACGGCCGTTCGAGATAGAGTGGGGGAGAGCGTAGAGCGGGCGGTCACGGTGGCCACGTCCTGCGCGTCCCACGCAGCGGACGAGGGAACGGTCACAGACGCGACGACGGTGGCCGAGGTGCAGGGGGATAGTGTGAGGGAGGAGGCGCTCAGTTCACTGGGCCACGAGGCGCCGTCGAGTGACAGGGTGACGGTGTCGGTGGAGCCCCCTTCTCCCACGTGCCGCACGCGTAGTGTGTGAGTGACCACTTCACCGGGCGGGCCAACGTGGACCTGGGTGTGAGGTATGACCTTCAGGCCATTTGTGGGCGGATCGGCGGTCAACCATTCCAGCGTGCGCTCCATGACCTCGCGGCGGTCCTGGCGGTCGTTAATGGCCTCAAAGCCGAAGGATAGATAGACGACGCGGTAGCCCAGGCAGGTGTCGGCGCGCAGCCCTCCGCAGCCGTCACCATCGTAAAAGAACACCGGTGCGGCAGCGTCAGGGTCAGCGGTGGTGATCTCGTCCGGATATGTCTGATTATCGGCCCCGCCCGGGCCGGTGATGGTGATCGTGACGCCGGCAAATAGCTCCTCCGGCGCTCCCGCCAGGGTCCAACTGCCCGCGCTATCCTGTACGAACTGTGCTTTCAGGTAATCTTGGTAGTAGGCGGCGAAAAGGAAGAAAAGACCACCTCCATCCAAGAACCCCACGTCCTGCCCGCTCAGGAACAGCCGCCCGCCTGCTTCGAGATAACCGGAGATGGCTTCCTGGGCGCCGATGTAACCTGGAGCATCCCGCGGTGCGGTCCAAACCACGACCTCATACGGTTCCATCTCGGATGCTTCTGGTACGTCTGCGGGCAGTTGGCGGATGGGCCACTCATCGTAAGCGTAGGCCAGATCGTCCAGCGCCTGGCGGAAGTAGACTGCCTGGCTATCGTAGTACCACGCACCGCTGTCGATCAGCAGGATGGATGGCGCAGGCGGCAGAGCGAAATCAACGGTGGTGATGAGACCGGCGGTGATGTGAGCTGTTGCAGTAACCACCCGATAGCCGAGGCTGCGGGTGCGGACGGTGTAGGTGCCTGCGGGTAGGTTGAAGGTGTAGGTACTGGTCGTGGCCTCTCGTGGCGTACTCAGCACGGTCACGGTGGCGGTGACCGGTTGGCCAGTGTCTGCGTCGGTGATGCGGCCCTGCAAGGTTCCGATGGGCAAGGGAGTGAGGGAGACATCCGCTACAGTCGTCGTGTCGGTCGTTACCACAACGCTCCAGACGGTGGCCGATTCGTAGCCAAAGGCGGAGATGGTCAGGTCGTAAATGGAGGGAGCCAGCGTCAGCCTGTAGTCACCGATGGGGTTGGTGGTAGCTGTTCCTCCGCCTCCTCCGCCGTGGGGCGCGGCAGAGACTGTCGCACCGGCGATGGGGGTGCCGCTCCCAGCCTGCGTCACTGTCCCGGTGATGAAACCGGGGTGGGTCAGCGAGGCCACGGCGGCGAGGGCATCCACCCGGCCCCAACCGGTGTCGTTGTTAGGAATGGGGTCGCCCAGGGGGACGGCGGTGCTGGTGATGATGTGTGCGGTGCTGGTGATGCTCAATGTAGGGCTTACCGAGCGCAGTAGGGCAACGATGCCGGTGACGTGTGGGGCCGCCATCGAGGTGCCCTGCTTCAGCCCGTATCCGCCGCCGGGCATGCTTGAGCGCACGTTGACGCCCGGTGCGGCTACGTGCGGGCGAATCTCTTCCCAGGGGGATGGTCCGCGGCTGGAAAAGTAGGCCACCTGGTCGTACTGGTCGGTCGCCCCGACGGCAAAGGCCCCCGGCATAGAGGCCGGCGAGCCGACCGTGACTGCGCCAGGGCCGTTGTTTCCGTTGGAAAAGACGACAAAGATACCAGTTGCACGTAACGCTCGTAGATCGGATTGAAAGGTAGTCAGGTATCCGTTGTCGCTGCCCCACGAACAGTTGACTACGTCGGGTGCCATATCGGGGTTGCCCCCTGGGGCTAGAAGCCATTGCAGCCCGGCGTGAATCCAGGAATCGTAGCCCCAACCGCCGTTGCTAAGAGTTTTGACCGCGATCCACTGCGCCCCAGGCGCGACGCCGATGCCGCCCTGCCCGGCAGTGGTGCCCATCGTGTGAGTACCGTGGCCGTTATCGTCCACCGGATAGACCGCGCCGAGATCGGTCGCGTCGTGCCAGCTGTAGGCATGGTTGGATGGGCCGTGGGGATTATAGCCCCGGTAGTTGGCCTGCAGCGCTGGATGGAGCCAATCCACGCCGGTATCCACTCCAGCCACGACGGTGCCGGTGCCGGAGATATGGAGGGATGACCACACCTCGTCGGCGCGGATCTGGGCGATGCCCCATTCGACGGATTGTAGATTGTGGATTGCAGATTGGGGGATGGGGGACTGGAGATTGGATACCGGAGATTGGAGATGGGGAGAGGGCTCCGTGATCCACTGGCGGTAGTGGTCGAGGCGGACGGAGGCAACTTCGGGGCGAGTGGCGAGTTCGCGGATAACCGCCGGTCGGGCCTGAATAGCGATGGCGTTGACGATCCAGAACTGGGTGTACTGCTCGACGCCGCCGGTTGTTTTGGCTTCGTCTAGATAGGAGACGAGCGGGGCCTGGGAGCGGGTCGCCGCGCTCTGCAGCGCCGATACGACGCGGGCACGGGCCGCATCCGCGTTTGGCGCGCCATCGGCGGCTGTATCCAGGTTGGCCTGGTGGTGCAGGTAGACAATGGCACGCACGTAATCGCTGGACCGTGCCTGCGATAGCGCTCGCAGCAGGTCTGGCTCGATGGGGCTGCCCGGCGCCGCTTTCTCCGACGGGGAGGGGGGAGCCTGTCCCATGCTTGCAGTGGTGCATATTGCCAGCAGGATGAATGCCAGCGCAAATGGGGCGAGAATCCAGATCGTTTTTTGGACGGAGCGCATAGCGACCTCTCTTGGGGTTCATTCGCCTTGGAGGGCGACCGGTAGTAAAATTATACCAGGCCCTGGCTATAGCACAATGGTAAGGAGGTACCGTATGCTGACCGATAAACTACCACGGGTGTCGATCGCCCACCTGCCCACGCCGCTGGAGCCGCTGCCGCGCCTCACGGCGCAACTGGGCGGGCCGGAGCTGTGGATCAAACGAGACGATCAGACAGGGCTGGCGACGGGGGGTAACAAGGCCCGCAAGCTGGAATTCCTCGTGGCCGACGCGCTGGCTCAGGGGGCAGACACTCTCATCACCGGCGGCGCAGCTCAGTCCAACCACGCCCGCCAGACGGCGGCTGCGGCGGCCAAGTTCGGACTTGCCTGCGCGCTGGTATTACGCGGGGAGGCACCTGCGCGCGTGCAGGGCAACCTGCTGCTGGACCGGCTGGTGGGAGCAGTGGTGGCGTGGGTGGGGGAGCGACCTCTGGCCGAGGCGATGGCCCAGGTGGCCGAGGATCTGCGGGCGGCGGGGCGATGTCCGTACATCATCCCATACGGAGGGAGCAACCCCATTGGGGCCAGCGGGTACGTGGCGGCGATGGAGGAGTTGTTGAATCAATGCGCGGGACGAGAGCAGGCGACGGGCATCCGTATGCGCTTTGACCATATCGTGTTCGCCTCTTCGAGCTCGGGCACGCAGTCGGGTCTGGCGGTAGGGGTGCGGGCGTTGCAGGATGTCAACGGATCATTTGACGGGCGCATCCTGGGCATCAGCGTCGATCAGCCGGCGGATGTGCTGCGGCGCATGTTGGCCGATCTGGCGACGGCCACGGCGGATCACCTGGGGTTGGGGCTCACCTTTGCGCCTCAGGACTTTGACGTGAACGACGACTACCTGGGCGGCGGCTACGGGGTGGTGGGCGATCTGGAGCGGGAGGCCCTGCGCACGATGGCCGGTGCTGAGGGCATCATCCTCGACCCCGTCTACACCGGGCGGGCGTTCGGCGGCCTGCTCGACTTGATACGCCGCGATGCTTTTCGGCCTGGGGAGCACGTTCTGTTCTGGCATACCGGGGGCACGGCGGGGCTGTTCGGGTATGGGGAGCGGGCGCTCTAGTCGTCGGTATACATAATCGAGGAGTGCATTTGCATCTGAGTTGAATTTATGCTATTCTTTGAGTTGTAGCTTGGGCACTGAGGCGAAAGATGTCGCAAAACGCGCAGGAAGAGAATAGGACAAAGTCAACGAGTGAGCGGCAAGCGCTGCCGAGCGATCCCATCGGCTGCTATTTGCCGCTTCTTGGGTTTATGCTGGCCATGTCAATGATGATGTATTTCTATGTGGTCATATCTTTGCCCACGTATCGTATCTTTATGAGAGATTCAGGCGGGACGAGTATCATTGGTCTGTTGGAGAAACTCTTGATTAGTTTGCACGTCCCTCTTGGAATCCTGTTCAGTTGGATGCTGTCGGGCATATTCATCTGCCTTTTGCTTTACGTCTGGTTCAAGCTCAAGTTCGCGTATGCCCGGGCTGTGTTTGCCGCTGTGACAGGGATCGCGGTGCTGTGGTGGATTGCCGGCCTGGTCGGTCAGTTGAAGGGTGCGCAGCCATCTCCGATATTCGAGCGTTTGGTCGAGGTGTTCATCGGACCGTTCTTTGTGCTGGTTGGCGCCTCGACCGATCGGGTGATGGGTGTGCTTGCCCCCGCTTTGGTGATCGTCCTGTCTCTAGGCGTCCTAGCCCTGCCGGCCATCTGGTATTGGCGGTCGACGATGTGGTCTATGGCTGTGGTTTTCTGGTTTATGTTGTGGTTGGCTCTGCTTTTTGGTGTGGGGGAATATCAGGTTGGAGTTGTGCTTCTGACCTCCTTGGTGATCGGTAGCGCGATCTTTATGTTTGGCCTCCGCTCGACAAGTGGTTTCTTGCTCCCTCTTCCTGGCAAGGAGCATTGGGATAAGGCACTCGGCTTCCTTCGTGATTGGGCGCAGGGGTATAACTATCCCGGTTATGTCGTGGTGGACGATCTGTACGAGGAAGACAAGGTAGAGATGCGAGTGCCGGGCAGCCGGTTCAGAGAGCCTGGATTTGGGATTGGTCCTGGGTTCATTATCAGCGATTGCAACTATGCCGTCGCGGTGTCTTCTAGCACCAAGTTTAAAGGGGTTAAGGGGCCTGGCGTTATTTTTACCGGCTATGCTGATCAAGTGATGCAGACCGTTGATCTACGCCCTCAGTTGCGGGCTTTTCCTATGGAGGCGGTTACCAGGGATGGCATTCGAATCAAGACTGCGATCTTTGCATCGTGCAAGATTGACTCGCGGGGCAGGCTACCGAGGTTGGGCGAGCACTTGCCCTATAGCCCTGCTGCCGGTTTCAAGGCTATTCGCTCTCAGGAGATGCGACATGAGCGCCAGGGGCAGACGCACGATAGAATGAAGGGATACAAGTGGGAGGAGCTGCCAGGTTTAATTGCCACGCGCATCTTGCAGGACATCATCGGCCAGTACGACTTTGACGAACTGTATGGCCCGTACCAGCCGGGCGGAGACCCCCGGCGCAAAGTCGTTGCAGATGAACTGATGGCGCAGTTGCGCGACGAGCTCAAGACGATGGGGATCGAGTTGGTTGGCGGGGGAATCAGCGACCTGCAGCCAACTGACTCTGATGTGTATGTGAAACGTGCGCAGAATTGGAAAGAGAGATGGGAATACAAGATCGCACTCCAAAAGTCTGAGAGTCAGACTGCATGGCTCAAGATGGTGGAGCGTGCTCGCATGGAAGCACAAGCGGATTTGATCCTGGCTATAGGCCGTCGCTTGGAGTCGAGCATGACGAGGGCAGAAGTTCGCCCCCATGCAGCACTTACCCAGTTTGTCAAGCTCTTGGATGAGTTGATGAAGCAGCATCCTTCTCTGGAGGGGGTGGTTCCGGAGAAAACTGTGGAGACTTTGATGGAGCTCCGTAATATCGTCGAGTGACTGATATACTTTTGGAGAGACTGGCATGCTTGCAAAGTACCAGCCACACATGATACGGACACTGCTTGTAAAAGGAGTGCCCTTGTTCGTAGCCTTGATGCTAGGGGTGGCGGTCGAGGCATGGTTGCGTGGCCCCGAGTTCATACCCGATTTTGAGCGGGTCGATCTGACTTTGGTTGGAGAGATGATATCTCTCGTAGTCGCCGTGGTGCGCTTGGCCATCCCTGTGATTGGTGCATTTGTTGCCATCCCCATCCTGGTTTCAACCTTGTTTCAAAAGATATACGCTGTCAAGGATCTGGATAAGGCGCACAATGCGCTTAACCGTGTGATATTTGGCAAACTGGGGCGCCGGCCACTTGCCATTGTTGGAAAGGGGCAGATTCTCGTTGGGAAGGATTCCTTCCATGGGCGCGTGGGTGGCCCGGCTACTTTGGTCACGTATAACGACAATGCCGTGGTCACCGAACAATATGGCCGCATTAAGCGCGTTCTAGGCGCTGGTCTCATGCACGATTTGGAACGCTTTGAAAGGGTCTGGGAGATTATCGACTTGCGTCCCCAGCATTGGGTATATCCGGTGTTTGCCATGACGAAGGAGGGCATACCAATATATTGTGAGGCCGACCTCTCGTTTCAGATCGACGATAGTCCGGGAGAGCGGGAATGGCCGGTGCATACGGGCGGACTTTATCCATATTCGGAGGAGGCTGTTTTCAAGGCGGCTACCAGCGTATGGATCCGCGAGCCGGATCATCCGGAACACAAGAGGACGTGGATTGGGCGTGTGGTGATTGGTTTTGCCGAGGGTCTGCTGCGCAACATCCTGGCCGAGTACAGGTTGGATTGGCTTCTTGCTCCTCCACGTCCTGGACAGAATAACCCACGGGAAGAGATTCGAGAGCAATTGGAGGAAGGATTGCGCGCGTGGGTGGGGAAGGTGGGAGCCAAGATTGTTCGTGTGGACATTGGCCCGATTGAGGTGCGAGCCAGAGATGGCGAGACGACAGAAAAGCTCAATGAGATTATTCCCAAGCAGCACGTCGCGGCTTGGTATGCAGAGTGGGAGGCGCGGGCATTGGAGGACCGGGCAGAGAAGGAGGCGGCACTTTTGCGCATGGATGTGGCTCGGGTACAGGCTCAGGCAGAGGTCATCGTGGAGATTGTCGAGTCCTTGCAAAACACAATAGCGACTCGAGGAGTAACCGAACCCTATATCCTGGCTGTCCGATTGGTCGAGTCTTTGCGCTGGGTGTCATATAATGCTATCCAGCACGATTTTATGCCCTCTGAGTCGGCGCAGAGATTGAAGCGTATGAACGAGTTGCTGGGTGTTCAGATTGAGGAACCACAGGGCGAGAAGAAAGAGGAATCTGAAGCGAAAAAGGGTGAATCGTAGGAGGGTAAATGATCATTCTGCTACCACAGCTGACGCCATCTGAATTGATTCGCTACCTTGATCCGGCCCCATTTATCAACGAGTTGTTGCAGCGCTCCCGTTCTCAGCGCCGGGAGGGGTTCTTGGCCGAAGCCGAGAGATTTGCCCTGGAAGCTCTGAACGACAGTCGCGAGGCGGCGGATCGCGTCAGTCAGGGGGCGGCTCTGATTTGTTTGGCGGATGTGCATCGCGAGATGGGCAAGCTGGGGCCTGCGTTGAGCGATTGTCAGCAAGCGCATCGTATCTTTCAACGCCAGCCCTCCCGCTATCAACGTCATAACGAGGCTGTCGCGGCTTACGCCCTGGGGTTGGTGCACCATCTGATCGGCAACAACGTGGATGCACTAAAGTGGTACCGGACCGCTCACAAGCAGTTTGAGAAGGCGCGGAGGGAATGGGCGGCCGTCAATGATTTGAACCGGGTGGAGGCCTGTGGTTACGTCCTGTGTTGGCTCAAGATATTGATCGGGAGTTTAATCGCTGCCCAATCTGGCCTGGAGGTGAATCTGCCTGCGCGTTTCCAGGTGCCCGCCGTTCGCTCGAACGGTGGCGAAACTGGATTCGCACTTGTCGACATGGAAATCGATAGGTACAGGTTCAATCACCACGCGATGATCAACGGTGATTCTTTCCGACTTCGGTCTATCGAGAAAAACCAGCCTGTCAGCCTGAAACCTGGAATCAGGTGCTACGCTCTAAAGATCCCTGTGGAGGCATATGAATTTTTGGAGGCCGGCGAGGGGGATTATGCCTTGATCGCCTGGGGAAGAGACGCCGACAGAGAGGGCCCCGGTGTGTTGGAGGCGCTCAGTGGGCCAGAATTTGGTAGTTTCGAGCGCGATGGCGAAGGTAACATCCGATTTGTTAGCTTCAAGGAAGCAGTGGTAATTGGCAGCGAGGATATACCGGATGATTTTGGCGTTGGGTATATCATCGCGCTACTGAAGCCTGAGTCCACGCCCGAGCCTTCCCCTCCTAAACGATCGAAATCATCCACCTCTCCGTCATCAGAGCCACCTTCTCCAGAGTACGAGTCGCCAGACCTTTACGCGCGGCTCTTGCGCATGGTCGGTGGCGACAAAGGGGTAGCGGAGCGCTTGATCGAATATGAGCGTCAGTTCAATCCAGATGCCAGTTTGTCAGTGCTCGCAGAAAGTGCTATAGCTCGCATACATCTTAATCAGTAGAACTGGGAAGTAGGTGGAATACTATCATCTGGGCGTTCTAGGGGCGCCCGCACCTGATTGTGGCGAGGTTGATGCTAATGATGTGGGGGGACGCGCTGGCCGCCATCGTCGGACGACGCATCGGGCACAGGCGGTACACGTTCTTGGAAAGCACGCGCTCGGTAGGGGGCGATGGGGTTGTTTGACACCGATTGGGTGGCGACCTCAATCGCGTTGCTGTTGTTGGGGACGGGGTGATACACAAAAACGAGGCGTTAGCGTACGATTTGCAAGTCCCCTATGATCGCCTCCGAGAGTATTGTGCCGCTTGTGAGGAGGCGTGTGTCTCTATAGAGGCGACCCGATCGAATTCACCAGCGATGGCATATGCGAGATCAGATAGAGGAGATCAAGGCGGAAGTGGTTTGGTCGTCAAATGAAGGAGGTTCGCCGTTGACTTTAAGCGGGAACCAAATGGGAAGATCAGCTTTTACCGGCGTTCTCAAGCATTTGACTATAGGGCAGAGAGACCCTGCCGGAAGGATTAAGATACGCTAGTATCGTTCTTAAAAAGGAATAGGCGTGATCGGCCAATTTGCGGTTGTTGGGCATATTCGACGTGTTTTGCGAGGACGCAGACTGGAACCGCATCGGTGAGCGGGTCAATCTGAGTGCAATGTCCGAATCTGCAGAGCTTGTGCATGTGGGCGATAGGTGAGGGCTGGGACTGTCAGAATCGTCCCTGGTGAAGGTGCTTGGGATGACTTGGATATCCCGCGACAACACTGGTGTGAAGTGGCGGGGGCAACTGGCGGCCTGACGTTCAAATTTGAGAGAATAGCCAATAATTGGTTTGGTTTTTGTTCCAGTTGATGTGGAGGAAGTACTGCGCCATTGCTGGTAAAGTTGTGTGCTTGGCAGAAGTGTGCTATGCTATGTTTGCATAATATGCGCGATCGTGAGGGATTCTGTATGAACGCCAGCGAGATTCGGCGAAGTTTTGTGGATTACTATAGGGAGCTGGGTTTTTATTCTCTCCCTCGTGCTCCTATGCTTCATCCTTCCATTCCTATGTCTTTTGTCATGAGCGCAGGGCTGGTTCAGGTAGAAACCTCACTTGCTCAAGCAAAGGAGAGGCCAGGCGACCAATTTGTGCTTGTGCAAGAATGCTTCCGCCATTTCGACCTCGACAAGGTGGGGACTGACAGCCTCCACCTCAGTCTGTTCGAGATGCCGGGAGCATTTGTGTTTGGTCCCAATGGCAAGGTAGAGACAATCCGTCGCATGTGGACGCTGGCGACAGTGGTCTTGGGGATAGAAAAGAGCCAGCTTTGGGTTTCTTATTTTTTGGGGGGAAAGGTGCTGGGTGAAGATGTACCTAAAGACAAAGTGACACGACAAACTTGGCTCGATTTGGGAGTGCCTGAGAGCCGTATCGTTGGATTGGGACCAGATGACAACTATTGGACCCAGGGCGGCGGCATCGACGGGATGGGAATGCCTCGTAAGGCTGGTCCCAATACCGAGCTATTCTACGATATGGGAGCCGAAAAGGCATGTGGCCCCGATTGCAAGCCGGGTTGCAAGTGTGGACGCTTTGTCGAGTTTTCTAACAGCTTGTTTATCTGCTACGAGCAGGATCTAAAAGATGGCTCTCTTCGGCAAATGGCAGAGCCGTTTGCCGAGACCGTTATTGGCACCGAAAGGGTGGCAATGATCCTACAGGGTACTCGATCAGTATTCGAGACGGATAGCTACCAGCCAATCATGGATGCCATCCATAGTTTTGTCCACAAACCTGGTTTGTCAGAAGAGTTGGTTACTACCAGTGAGCGAGTAATAGCGGATCATCTGAAGGCGCTGTACGTTCTGGTTGCTGATGGTGCCCCGCCGCCGGGTAAGAATGGACGGGAACGTATTGTCAAGCTTCTGGTCCGTGGTGTCGTGGCGCGCCAGCGTGTTCTAGGAATTGACTCACAGCAGTTTTTACCCGACTTGATAGATTGCATCTCTCAAACCATTCAGAGGTCGTTGCAAGTGACACCAGAAGATGAAAAGCGGCTAGCGCGCTATTTTTTGAACGAGTCGCGTCGTTTTGCTAGAACCATCAAGCGTGGCCAGCGTCAATTGACGCGGCTTCTACAAGAGAACGGCGGACGTACACTTTCAGGTTCACAAATCGTCTGTCTGGAGAAGAATTGGGGTCTGCCCTGCGTCCTGATAGCTGCGCCGCTTCGAGAGAAGAACCTCGTGTTTGCCGAACACGAATATGAGGAGGCGCTGGAGGCCTGGAAACAAAGACGCCATAATTAAACGTCAAACAACAGAGTGTTACTTGAATGGCCGCTATCGTCGTCTTTTTATGCCATTAGAAGTCATATTGTAACGCTTGGAAGACAAGTCTGTGTTATACTAGGATCAGGGGAGTAACTAATGATTACAATGGAATTTGATAGAAGGCAATCTTTCCAGCAGATGGTGGAGATCATCGGATATGCGTTGAGCCTGCCAGCAAGCATCTGGCTTCTTGATGAGTCTGGAGAGGCCCTGCGTGTGGCTGCGGCAGTTGGAGTGCCCGATGATTATGTGCGCGATTCCGTTCTTCGCCTAGATGAGACCAGCGCTGCGGTTGAAGCATTTGAAACCGGTCAGACAGTGGTAGTCGATGAGATCGCCATCGACGCTCGTTGGAAGTACAAAGCTGAGGCTGATGCTATGGGGTTCAAGTCAGCCATAGTAGTACCCTTGCGGGTGAAGAAAAGGGTCGCTGGTGTGCTTGACGTGTACACCAAGAGGGTTCGAAAGTTCACGAATCTCGAGCAAACGCTCGTTGAGAACTTTGCTACGCAGGTTGCCATTACACATCGCCGGATCCGAGACTTGGAGACTCTGAATGAGGTGAGTCTCTTGGTCAGTTCCGAACTGGGCGCCGCCGATCTTTTCGAACGCATCGTGCGGGCTGCTCAAAAAGTGCTTGATTGTCAGCATGTTACTATTTTCGTGAAGGACAAGAGCGGCGATCTTGTGAGAATGGCTACTTCGTCGGATGGCATTGTGCACAAGAGTTTTGCCATAGGTGAGGGAATTGCCGGATGGGTTGCCAAAACCAAACGGTCAGAACGTGTACCTGATGCGGTCAAACATCCACATTTTATCCCTGGTTCATCGAGTTTGCTTGAGCGGTCGATGCTGGTAGTGCCTGTTCTATTGGGGGACGAGGCCTTGGGCGTGATCTCGGCCGATATGGACGGGCTGGACGGATTTGACGAACATGATCAGGTCTTGCTGGAAGCGGTAGCCGGTCAAGCGGCGGTTGCTTTGCACAATGCGCGTTTGTTCCGCAATGTCGATCGAAACTGGAGTGCCTTGGTCGAGTTTGGACAGGCCGTGGCCGCAGCCAGCCATAGTAGTGAGCAGGAGATTCTGCACCGGATCTATGAGCAGACCAGCCGGTTGATGGACACTGCCAATATGAGCATCGCTCTCTATGATGAAGCCACCGATACAGTTCGCTTTGGTCTGGCGATGCGCGATGGCAGACCTATCGATGTAGAGGAGGAGCCAGGTTGGGGACCTCGTCCGGGTCGAGGTGGAAAAGGCAAGACGAACGATATCATCCGCAATCGAAACCCAATCCTGCTTTCCACGAAACAGGAAGAGGAAGCATGGTATGCTCAGGAGGAGGGACGTGAGAGGCGGGTTGAGCCGCGTGCTTCCTATTTGGGCGTGCCTATGATGCTGGGGGAAAAAGTCGTCGGGGTGATTGATATATACAGCCTGACGGAAGAATACCTGTACGATAAAGATGACCTTGAGATTATGCAGGCCATAGCCAATCACGCGGCGATTGCCCTGGATAACGCGCATATGTTCTACGATGTCGATCAACGGCGAAGGGCGTTGGTCGATTTCGGACAGTCCATAGCTTCTGATATTCGCTTGAACGAGGAAAAAATCCTGCAGTCCATATATGCGCGCGCCAGCCAATTGATGGACAGCGACACTATCAGCATCATTTTATACGATGAGGAAGCCGACACCATTTGTTTTGGCCTGGCGATGCAAGACGGCATACCGATAGATACGGAGACTGAGGAGAACTGGCGTCCTCGCTCAGGATCGGTTCGTAAAGGCAAGACGAACCAAGTTATCCGCACCAAGAAACCACTCTTGTTTTCTACCCGAGAGGAACTGAAACAGTGGTATGACCGGCCCGATACTATCCAGTACATTGATGACCAGCGCGCTTCATGGCTGGGTGTACCGATGATACTAGGAGATAAGGTATTGGGCGTGATCGACTGCTCCCACATGACGCGAGAGTATGCCTACAGCCAGGACGATGTCGATGTTCTACAGGCCATCGCCAGCTACGCAGCTGTCGCTTTGGACAATGCTCATTTGTTCCGGCAGACGCAGCAACAACTGGAGCAACTAGGGATACTCAACCGGGTGAGTGAGTTGCTTATGGAGGAGCGGGAGGTTGGCGAAACCGTAAGGCTCTTGATGAAGGAAACGCTGCAGCTTTTCAACGCCGATCATGGGTCCTTCTGGTTCGTCGATTATGTCCACCAGCGTCTACACCTAGAATTCTCGATCGGCCGGAGCGGAGAAACGAGCGCTTGGCAGGATGAGGTCCAAAAGATCACCATTCCGTTGAGAGCGGATAGCAGTATCGCTGGCAATACGGCGGTTACTCAGGAGCCAAACCTCTGGAACGAGATATCCGAATGTCCCTATTGGAACGGCGAATTCGACAAGCAGACCGGGTACAAGTCAAAGCGTATGCTCGTTGTTCCTCTGCTTCTCCGTTTCGAGGTATTCGAGGAGACTGAACCGATCGCTTCATTGGCTGAGGCCCAGAGAACTGCTCGTGACAGGGCTATTGGCGTATTACAGCTGCTGAACACGGTAGACGGGTCCGATTTTACCGAAGACGACCAGCGCTTTCTGATGTCGATTGCCAGGATGGCGGCTATTGCTCTGCATGACGCCGAAACGCACGAGCGGGAGGTAGCGCTGAGTGAGATCGGCCGCGCGTTGACAGCAGGCAGCCGGTTGGATGAAAGTGAAATTCTGGAGTTAATCCATCAACAGACTGGCAAGCTGATGGATGCGGACAACATGTACATTGCGCTCTACGACGAGGCTACTGACATTGTTTGGTTCGGGTTGGCGTTTGTGGATGGCAATCAAGTGGATGTGGAAAAAGAGGAGGCCTGGCAGCCACGCAAGGCTGGCAAGGGACGTACAGAAGAGATCATCCGGGCCAAGAAGCCGATTTTCACTGCCACAGAAGCGGAAGCAGAAGCTTGGTACGCCCAGCCAGGACGTGAGGGATACACTAAAGGACCTATCTGGCCCTCTTGGGTAGGTGTGCCGATGATGGTGGGCGAAGAAGTATTGGGCGTTATCGCTGCTTATCATCCAGCGCTGGAGTATGTCTATAGCGCAGACGATCTTGAGATTTTGCAGGGAATCGCTGACCAAGCTGCGGTCGCTCTGGATAATGCATACATGTTCTACGATGTCAACCGCAGGCTCGATACGCTGGTCGAGTTTGGGCGAGAAGTGCGTGACGTCCGCTTGACCGAAAGCGAAATACTGGAGCTTATCTACAGCCAGGCCAGCGAGCTGATGGATACGGATAACATGTACATTGCGCTCTATGATGAATTCGCTGACACGGTTCGGTTTGGGCTGGCGTTCGTAGGTGGTAGACGAGTAGACGTGGAGAAGCAGGTGGGCTGGCAGCCACGCAAGGCAGGAAAGGGGCGCACCGAGGAAATCATCCATACCAAGAAACCGATATTCAACCCTACGAAAGCGGAGTCGGAAGCCTGGTATGCTCTGCCAGAACACAAGGAATACATTGGTGAGCCAATGGCCTCGTGGTTGGGTGTGCCAATGATGGTGGGCGAAAAGGTGCTGGGGGTTATCGCCACTTACCACCAAACGCGGAACTATGTATACAGTGGAGATGACCAGAAAATCCTCCAGGCACTGGCCGATCAAGCCGCGGTGGCGCTGGGCAATGCGGCCTGGTATCGAAGGATAGAGAGCTTGCGGCGGATTATGAGCGCTATTACGGCGAAATCTACTTTACAGTCTCTGTTGGACTCTATCTTGGATGAAACGACCGAGCTATTAGGAGCCGACTTTGCCACGATCCAGTTGGTTGATAAAGCGACCAATGAATTGGTAGTGCGTGCTCATAAAGGTCTAGGCGATGCCGCTCTGCCACCAGAGTTGTATAGGATCGATATGGGCGTGGGGGTCACAGGCAAAGTGGCGCAGAATAAGTGGACGATCCGCTCTGGTAATGTCAGTGTGCTGGACTATTATCAAGACTTGTTCAAGCAGAGCACAAAGTCCGAGTTGGCGATACCCCTCCTTGATGGCGACGAGGTCGTTGGCGTGCTCAACGTCGAAGCTGTGAGAGAGAACGCGTTTGACGAGGACGACGAAGAGCTGTTCAAGCTGTTAGCAGAGCAGGTAGTGGTCGCGATTCGAATCGCCTGGCTTTTTGGGTCGTTGCGCACAGAACAGGAGAAAAGAGTCGCGGCCGGGCGTTTGGAGACTGTAAACACCGTCGCGGCAGAGTTCGTGCACAAGTTGAACAACGTGGCTGGAACAATCCCCGCTCGTGTGGAGATGATTAAGGAACTGCTTGATCCGAACGATCCCGGTTATCCCAAAATTGAACACTTTCTAGGGGCTATCAGTAACGATATCGATGGTATCCTCAGAACAGCTCAAGCTATCAAGGCACCGGCTCCAGAAGAGCTCGAGTCAGTGAATATCTCCACCGTAGTTTCTACGGCTATCACTCGCATTGCGCTGCCCCCCGATATAAAAATTGACAACAAATGTGAGGAAGGCTTACCTCCAATTCTTGCGTATGGCGGGCAGCTCGTAGATGCCATCGAAAACATCGTTCGGAACGGCATAGATGCCATTAACGGCAAAGGCGTTATTACAATAAGGGGCAGAAAGATCGAGAAAGCGGCTGAACGATTCGTTGTGGTTGAGGTCGAGGATACAGGATGTGGGATCTCCCCTGATGGCTTACCTAGGATATTTGATCTGTTTTATTCCACCAAGGGTGGTATGGGGTTTGCCCTTTGGAAGACCAAGACGCTGGTCGAGAGTCTGGGAGGGAGAATAGACGTTGCTAGTAAGGTGGGCGAAGGAACAGTATTCGAGATTGTCTTGCCAGTGCTGGCAGAGGAGGTGTGAGATGGTCAAGAGATACGTCCCCCGAATCCTACTCGTGGATAGCGAGCCAAATTGGAGCCAGGAGATGGAGGCCGCTTTGGAGGAGCATGGAAGATACGAGGTGGAAAGGGTTGCCGATATGGATACTGCCTTTGACTTTTCATACGGCGATGGCTTCGATCTCATACTGATCAACGCGGCACTTGCTTTTGGGGACAGTGTGTCCAAATTCGAGAAGTTAGTTCATCAATATTCGGACAGGGTCTTGGTGATTTCCGACGTCCGTTCGATAACGACGGCCATAAAAGTGTTCAAGATGGGGGCAGATTATGCCGACAAGCCGTTCGAGCCGAGACGGGTTGTCGAACTGGTGACAAGTCGATTGCAGCCGGAGCATGGCACGTGAGTTAGCGGCCAAACATAATCAGGAGGTCAACCATGGATATTAATGAAGAGCGACCGCGTGTGCTCATCGTAGATGACCAGAAGAACTGGCGCGAGGCGTTGTGCGACATGCTGGAGTCTGATCAGTACGAGATCGAAACTGCGGCTAGTTATGATGAAGCCAAGCGCAAGTTGAGAGAGCGCGCTTTCCATGTACTGGTTTCCGACCAGAGGCTCGTAGATGCCGATGACGATAACATACAGGGAATTATCCTGCTAGATGAATTGAGCGAGCTTAAAGACGGGGCGCAGGCGATCATCGTGACGGGTTATCCTACGATCGAGGCTGTCAAGAAAGCGCTCAGGGGACGCGATGCATATGACTACCTGCTCAAACGTCCAGAGGAAGGAGGCCCATTCAAACTTAGGGAGTATCGAGACCTTGTCAAAGGAGCTGCTCAGAAAGCGGTGGAAGCGAGAAAGAAGTCGATTACACTAGGTTTCTCACTGCCTGCCATAGCTCGTGGTTTGACCTATGAAGGAATCGCTAAGGTTCTGTTTTCTGCAGAAGTAACACCCAATGTCGTGGAGGGCGTTCGGAATGTGCTGAACAGATTGTTCTTTCCTTTTCAGCCTTTGGCGCGTGGAATGAGCCGGGTATGGTTGTCGGAGGAGGAGGGCCAAATCTGTGAGTTCCTCTGTTGGAGCAGAAACCAAGGCAAAGCTGTTCTAATTAGAATGGGGCAAGAGCACAAGTCTTTGGAGATCAAATGGAGACGATTCACAGAGAAAGCTCAATACGTGGTAAAGGAGAGCGGTCGGCACGGAGCCAACGGAATTGCAGGAGTCTCGTATGTAGTTGATAGGATGACATTTGAGGATTTTGCGGAGCAAGTTGAGGAAGATTAGCATGGTGGTCCAGACAAAGCGTGTGTTGGTGGTGGAAGATGAGGAGAATTGGCAGAAGCTGGTAGGTGATTTGCTGACAGAGGTTGCCGAGGGGCTTGGTTGCGCCGTTGAGGTGGTGAGTGCTTATAGCTTTACGGAGGCTCTGGGTTATATTTCCACAACGCCCTTTGATTGTATTACGCTGGACAACAAGCTTCAGACTGGCAAGGTTGGTTACACATTGCTTGACCGCATTGCTCACCTCGGCAGAAAAGTTCCGGTAGTGGTGTTAAGCGGGGTGGTTGAACCGAATAACGTTAGAGATTTCTTCAAAGACTATAGTGTCGAGGAGTTTTTCTGGAAGAACAGCTTCCGGCCTCAGGAGTTCAGGGAAGCGATCAAAAGGCTGCTTGGGCAGGCAATTGATACCGGAGGTACTATCAAGACAGGAGGCATACCTATGGACTGGAGCACTGTTATCGCTGTAGCTATATCGGCTGTATCGCCGTATGCCGTTGCGTTTGCAACAAGTGCTGCTGCTGAAACCGGAAAAGAGGCTGTGAAAAGGCTTTGGCAATGGATTCACCGGACTATTGAAGATAGTGGTACCGAGTCTGATAAAGAGGTTTTGGAGAGCTTCGAGCAGAGCCCTGAGGACAACCAAACCGCCTTGGTACAAGTCGTTGAGAGGTTAAGCCCGACCGACGATGCGACATTGCGACGGGATGTGGAAAAGCTTATTCAGGAAGTGCAAGACCGGGGAGAAGCGGACTTGATTTCCCTGCTTGATAATCCCAATTACTATATTTTTAACGATTTGAAGCGAATCTGTAGCCGAATTGATCTGCAATGGGATGGAGAGGTAGGTAACCAGACACGTGAGAGTCTATCTCGTTGGGTTGTTAATCGAGCGAAGACTAAGGGTGATTTACCCAAGTTGATCGCAATAATGCTCCAAATAAACCCGCGAGTGGTTCTACAGTAGCGCTAATACGCAAGCTTGTGCTGCAAGGATGTCCCGAGACACCACCGCCCTACTTGTCTCTTTCGTCTACGTCTTTGCCGCCATCGGCGCGGCTGAAGGACTGCGGGCATGGCGCACCTACAGCGTCGATTTCACCCGCAAGTTCATCCACATCGCCGTCGGCATGTGGGCCTACGGCACCGTCCTGTTGTTTGAGAGCCGTGTCTTTGCCATCATCCCCCCACTGGCCTTTGTGGCCATCAACGCCTTCTCCTACTGGCGGGGCACGTTCAAGGCCATGGAGACAGGGGAGAAAGGCAACCTGGGCACGGTCTACTTTCCCCTGTCGTTCGCGGCGCTCATCTGGGTGTTCTGGGGACGCCCGCACCTGATCGTGGCGGGGCTGATGCCGATGACGTGGGGCGACGCGCTGGCCGCCGTCGTCGGACGACGCATTGGGCGCAGGCGATACACGTTCCTGGGAAGCACCCGCTCATTGGAGGGGTCGATGACGATGTTCCTCGCCAGTTGGGTGGCCACCTCGATCGCGTTGCTTTTGTTGGGGACGGGCAATCCAATAGCTGCGTTGTTGGTTTCAGCTGTGACGGCGTTCGGCGCGGCAATCGTCGAGGCGATTTCGCCGTGGGGAATCGATAACCTTACGATTCCAACGATCTCGGCGCTGATATTGGCGACGATGTTAACTTGATTCTGAGGAGGCGTAACACGTAACTCGTAAAGCGTAAATGCTCTGGGCTGAGAGCGCTTACGTTTTACGAGTTATGCATTACTCTTCTGTGATCGTGAACTCGACCAAAAACTGCAACTGATCCTCGACCAAGACGTGGATTTCGTAATTCCCTGGCTCCCACCCTACCGAGGGCTCGCAGTAGTAAGACGTCCTGCCCCGGTCGCCCCATTCCCACAGCGCCGTCTGTGAGCAACGTTCGAAGAATTCTTCTTCCTTGTACCAGGCGAAGGTTCTCTCCACGCCGTTCTGCATGCCCTCGTAGGTAAAGAACAGATACATCGCGTGGTCGCCGGGCGGGAACTCGAAACCGGGATTGACTGGCAGGCCGCTTTCGTTCCTCTCCATCGCCAGGGCCGTGAATCTGATGCTGGCCTCCGATCCCGCCGGCACGGGTGAGAGTTCCGGCGTCGGCCCCTCGGACGGAGGCACGGTGGGGACGGAAGGCGTAGGGCTGGGAGACGGCGTCGCCGTCGGGCGGCGAGTGGGCGTGGCAGTCGGTGCACTGGTGGCGTGTGGCGTGGCGGTTGGCGCGCGTGCCGTCTCAACGGGCGTGGTCGTCGGTGCTGCGGTCGCATCGGGAGCGGAGGGGGCCCCGCTGCGTTGCAGCAGCGGGGGCACGGTCAGCAGGAGGATGGCCGCTGCCTGTATGAGCCCCATGATCAACAGCCAGCGCAATGTTCGTTGCAGCGCTTCCCGGCGTATGCCGTAATACTTTGCACGGCGCGATTTGATGAATTGGGGAATGGACAGCCCGGCAGGGATGAGGGAACCGATCAGCAGTGCGTAGGCGATCCAGCGTGAAAAGATTGTAACACTCAAGCCGCCCTACCTCGTGGTATACTCGCTACCTCTCCGTTCCGCGATCTACCACGCAACCGGAGGGAACTATACCACAAAACATACCAGTTTACCAGTCTCAGTAGATCCAAATTCTTGGTGTGCACATGTGCGTGTTGATGAAAATCACCTGCGAAACCGTCATTCTGAGCGTAGCGAAGAATCTCCGCCCTGCATTGGGAGACTCCTCGCTCCGCTCGGAGTGACGAAAATTGGATCTACTGAGTCTCCCAACTACCAATCCTATAGATTCTCCTTGATGGCCAGCGCGACGTTATGAGGGACGCCCGGCACGGCGGCCAGTTGCTCGACCGTGGCGACGCGGATGGCGTCGAGGGAGCCAAAGGCCTTGAGCAGCGCCTTGCGCCGCGCCGGACCCACGCCGGGGATACTATCCAGCTGCGAGGCGACACCCGCCCGGCGCCGTCGCTTGCGGTGATGGGTGATGGCAAACCGGTGTGCCTCGTCCCGCACGCGCTGCACGAGAAAGAGCCCCTGTGAGCGGCGCAGCAGCAGGATTGGCTTAGGCCGCCCCGGCAGGAAAATCTCGTCCGGATGCTTTTTATCCGCGCGCTGCTTGGCCAGCCCGGCCACTGGCACCATGTCCAGCAGATCGAACGCCTGCAGCACCTCGACCGCTACTCCCAGTTGTCCCTTGCCACCGTCCACGACCAGCAGGTCGGGCAGCTTGGCCCAGCTCTTTCCGTCTTGAATCCCTCCCGGTTGGGAGGAAGTGATCGCCCGCTGCCAGCGACGGAAGCGGCGCTCCAATACCTCGCGCATGCTGGCGTAATCGTCCTGCCCGTGCACGCCGCGCACGACAAAGCGCCGGTAGTCCGACTTGCGCGGCACGCCGTGGACAAAGACGACCATGCTGCCGACGATCTGTGTCCCCTGGGTGGTGGAGATGTCGTAACACTCGATGCGCGTCGGCGGCTTGGGCAGATCCAGCGCTTCCTGAATCTGGGCCATGGCCTGCTCGTGCTTGTGGGCGTCGGCCTGCCACTGGGCGCGCAGGGCGGCCAGCGTCTCGGCGGCGTTCTCGGC
>CAZKDJ010000014.1:0-38439 GCA_964551295.1 uncultured Anaerolineales bacterium
GATTTTCATCAACACGCACATGTGCACACCAAGAATTTGGATCTACTGAGTCTGGTGGCGACGCAGAATCTCTTTGACCAGGGCCAGCCCGAGACCGCTGCCTTCTGTCCCGCGCCGGTCCACCCGGTAGAAACGACGCGTGACGTGCGGCAGGTGCTCCGCCGGAATGCCCGGGCCGGTGTCGCATACCGCGCACTCGACCCCCTCTCGATGCCGCCGCAGTGAGACCTCCACCCGATCACCGGACCGCGAGTACTTGCAGCCATTGTCCAAGAGGTTGAGGAACACCTGCAGAAGATAATCCGCATTGCCCAGGACGAGGGGCAGCGGCGTATCGGCCTGGAGCGAGAGGTCGATCTGCCGCTCCTCCGCCTTGGGAGCCATCTGCGCGACGGCCTGTTCCACGACGCCCAACAGGGCGATTGGGCCAAGCTCGATCTCGGTGCTGGTCTCCAGCCGCCCCAGCTCCAGCATGCGATGGACCAGACGCGACATGCGCTGCGTCTCTGTCTTGAGCAAGCGCAGCGACTGCTGGCCAGTCTCGGTGGAGATATCGGGCAGTTGCAGGATCTCGAGATGCGTCAGAATCGTGGCGATGGGCGTGCGCAACTCGTGAGAGAGCGCGCTGAGCAGATAGCCAGCGGCTTGTTCGGCCCGCTGCTGCGCGGTGACGTCCTGCACGAAAACCACCTGCCCACTATCCGACCGCGTGATCAACCATTGCACCGTCTCGCCCGAAGGCAAGGACACGGTGCGGTAGCGTCCCGCCGAGTGTTCCGCACCCCGCGCGGCCTCCCGATCCGCCTCGAGCAAGGAGACCCATTCGGCCTCGGGGAACGATCCGGCAGGCGACGGCAGTCCGAGCAGACGCTGGGCGTAGGGGTTGGCGTAACGGTACATCCGCGAGTCGCCCAGTGCCAGCAGTCCGACAGGCGCTTGCTCCAGAACCTGGCGTATCTCCCGCAGGCCATATAATGCCGCCTGCCGCCTGCGTTGCCAACGTTCGAGCGCGATGGCGGCGACGACAGCGACGACCACCAAGGTCAAAAGGCCGGAAATGAATAGGCGGAAATCAATAAAGAACATGGTAAATGTTGCAAGATGCAAGATGCAGGATGCAAGATTAATTCCCGCCTCTCAACTCTTGCCTCCTGCCCCCTGCCTCTTGATTCCTCCCCGCAGCAATCGCAAAGCCGATTCGGCCAAGATCGCGGCACCAATCGGCAGAGAGCGCTCGTCAATATCAAAGCGCGGGTTGTGTCCCTTGCGCTCGTCGCCCTCGATGCGGCAGCCCAACCTGAACATCGCTCCCGGCACCAGGGCCGAGAAGGCTCCAAAGTCCTCCGCCCCCATCGTCACCTCTTGCTCCAGCACGTGATCGCTCCCCAGCAGGTCAGCGGCGACCTGCCGAATGAGCCCGACCACCGCCGCATCGTTGACCATCGGCAGCCCGCCCGGCTCAATCTCAAGCTCGAAATCGCCGCCCATCGTCCGCGCTATCTCAAACACCCGCTCGATCTCGGCGCAGATCTGCTCGCGCACCGCCTGGCTCATAAAGCGCACAGTGCCCGTGATCTCTACCCGCTCCGGGATCACGTTACACGCTTGGCCGCCGTGGATCGCGCCGATGCTGACCACCGCCGGCGCGGTCGGCGAGAGCCGCCGGGAGACGATGCCGTTCAGCGCCAGGATCACGTGCCCGGCGATGTAGATGGGATCGACGAGCAGATGCGGGTATGCCCCGTGGCCGCCTAGACCTAGGATCGCAGCGCGGAACGTATCCACGCCAGCCGACACAGGCCCGGTCTCTACGGAGATATCGCCGACAGGAAGATTGGCACGCACGTGCAACGCCAGCACTGCATCCACCCCCTCCATCGCGCCGTCCTCCACCATGCGCGGCGCACCGCTGATCCCCTCCTCATCTCCGCGCTCCTCCGAGGGCTGGAACAGGAAACGCACCGTGCCGGGAAACTCCTCCGCCGCCAACAGCGTCGCCACACCCAGCGCGATGGCGGTGTGGGCGTCGTGACCACAGGCGTGCATCACGCCGGGAACCCGGGAGGCATAGGGCACGTCGGTGGCCTCCTGGATGGGTAGCGCGTCCATGTCGGCGCGGATGGCGACGACGGGAGCCCCCTCGCCACGCTCTGCCACCACCCCGGTGCGCCCCACTCCAGTGCGCACGCAATAGCCCAGGTCCTCCACCACCTCCGCCACGCGGGCCGCGGTGTGCGTCTCCTGGAAGCCCAACTCGGGGTTGGCATGGAAATCCCGTCTCCAGGTGACCAACTGGTTAGCGATCTCGTGTGCACGTTCTAACGTGTTGATCAGGCACCTCCGTGAAGAAAAGGATGTAAGATGCAGGACGCAGGATTAGGGTTTACGATATCGACGTTGTTTGCCGGAGGAAAGGACCAGGCCGCCGATGACCTCGTCGGGCATCCTGACACGGTGCTCGAATACGCCAGGCTCCAAGAAGCGACGACCCCGGTAGTACCAACCGCGCGATTCACGCGCCGATCCCAGGGCCACGCGCTGGAAGTAGGCATTGTCCCTGCCAAAACCGCGACCGTGTCCTTCCTCGATGTTGGCACAAATCGATCCCACGCTGCGAATCAACTGTCGCGCAATCTCCCTGCCACGCGCATCTTTCAACATCCGATCAGTGTCCTCCCAGACCAAGTCGGAAAGCAATAACGCTTTAGGATAGACCTGAAAGTTCCACAGCGGATCCCGCCTCACACTCTCCGGCACCTGCGCCAGCCACGCCTCATAGTCCACAGTCCCCATTCTCCCCTCCTCTTGCTTCTTGCCTCCTGCCTCTTGCTTGTCTCTTTCACGCCTCGGGCGCCGCCGGGATCAGCCCCTCCCTCATCAGCACCTGCACCGTCTCGCGCGCCTGGCGGATGGTCGCCTCGGCCTGGGCGTAGATATCCTCTGGCGTCTTCTCCAGCAGCGCCAGCCCCTGCTCCTGGGCCTTCAGTGCCGTGGCCACCGCCTCGCGCGGAAAGACCTCCCAATCGTCCATCGCGGGGATCAGATACTCCTCGTGGATGCCGCGCTCCTCGGCACAGGCCGCCAGTTCCTCGGCGGCGGCGATGGCCATCTCGTCGGTGATCGTCCTGGCCCGCACGTCGAGCACGCCGCGAAAGATGCCGGGAAAGCCCAAGGAGTTGTTGATCTGGTTGGGGAAATCGCTGCGCCCGGTGCCCACGATGCGCGCCCCGGCCTCCTTGGCCTCCCACGGCCATATCTCGGGGACGGGATTGGCGCACGGAAAGACAATGGCGTCCTCGGCCATACCCGCCACCCACTCCGGTTTGACCGTGCCCGGGCCAGGTTTGCTGAGGGCGATCATCACGTCGGCCCCGCGCATCGCCTCCGCCGGGCCACCCACGATGCCCTCCGCGTTGGTCTCCTGGCAGATGCGCCACTTGTCGACAAACTTGTCCTGGCGCTCCTCGATGTCGCCACGGCCAGGGTGAAGCGTTCCCTTGCTATCGCAGGCTACAACGCCACCCAGGTCAGCCCCATACGCCTTGAGCAGACGATAATTGGCCACGTTGGCCGCCCCGATGCCGATCAGGGCGATCTTGACCTTGCCGATCTCTTTGCCGACGACCTTGAGTGCGTTGATCACGCCCGCCAGGGTGACGGTGGCCGTGCCCTGCTGATCGTCGTGCCACACCGGGATGTCCATCTCCGCCCGAAGGGTATCCAGGATGCGAAAGCACTTGGGCTGGGCGATGTCCTCCAAGTTAATCCCGCCAAAGGAAGGCGCCAGCGCCTTGACCGTCTCGATCAGCACGTCGGGGTCCTTGGTGCGCAGCACGATAGGCACTGCGTCCACGCCGCCCAGATACTTGAACAACAGCGCCTTGCCCTCCATCACTGGCAGACCCGCCTCCGGGCCAATGTCGCCCAGGCCCAACACGCGCGTCCCATCAGAAACGATAGCGACGGTGTTCCCCCTATTCGTGTGCTCCCATACCTTTTCTGGGTGCGCCTGGATATCGCGGCAGGGGGCCGCGACGCCGGGCGTATACCAGATGCCAAAATCATCCAAGTCGCGCACGACACACTTGGGCACGATCTGCACCTTGCCCCTGTAGAACGGATGCAGCCGCATCGCCTCTTCTGCCGGCTTGGTCGCTTTGGCCAGCAGTTCTTCTTTGGTCAGTTTATCGGACACTAAAGACCTCCTGTAAAATCCGGCGTATTGTAGCACATCCGGGGTAGAAAACAAAGTGGGAGGCCTCAAAAGACCTCCCACGATAAACTCCCTGACCGCGTCTTGCGCGAAAACAGGCTATCCTTCAGTGCCCTCAACGACCTGCTCGACTGAGACGATCGGGCCGTACTTGGCCTTTAGCGCTTCCATCTCTGCCCGCTGTTCTTCATAGACCTCAAACAGCCTAGCAGGGACGTTTTCCTCCTTCCGGTAAGCCTCTTCCTGGAGATCGATTCTACCTAGGATGTTGTCGATGTAAAAAGCAAACTGCTTGTCGTATAGATCTTTGGGGTACTCCTTTCCGATCCCGGCGAACAGCTCCTTCAGGTCCTCGTACTTGGGAATCAGGCCGATGGGCGTGTTGATGGCGTCGATATCTCCGTTGGCCATCAGCTCCAACCAGCCAAGCCACACCTTCACGTCGCGCTTTTCGCCGAGCAGGCCCTGCCCATCCCCACCTCGGGCCTCGTGGGTCAAAAAGTAGTTCAGCCCGGCCATGATGGGTTTATTCTTTAGCTTATCCGAGTTGAAGAATACAAACTGGGCGTCCATATAATCGGCCAGGGGACCGGGGATGAACGGTTCGTTGGCCCAGGGCTGGCGACGCACCCCAGTGACCCCGACCTCGGTCGCAGTCGCCGCCGAGAGGATCGAGGCCCCGATGACGACGCCGTGATCGGGAGTCTTGGCCACCCGCACCGGCGGCATCGTATCGCTGTCGCGCCCACTGTACGTGATCACCTCGATCTCGACACCTTTTGGATCCTCGGCAGCGGCCTCATTGTAGTTGCCAATGGAGGTGCAGTGGACCGTGCACCGCGCGTTCTTGTTAGAGATCGGAACGGGGTTGCCCTTTTCGTCCATCTTGCCCCGCCACCATCCACCCTGAAAGTTGACGCCGCGTTCGGGCAGGTCCTCGCCGGACCCCTCCCAGTACGGCACGCCGTGCACGTCGATCAGCACGTTCGTCCAGATCACCTCCGCGCCCTCTTCCCGCAGAGCCTTCATCAGGTAAGGGTCATCCTCCTGCTTGACGTCCCTGACGATGCCAAAGATGCCCTGCTCGGGATTGATGCCGCGCAACGTCCCATCGTCGGCGATCCACAACTGGGCCAGGTCGTCGCCGATGAAATCGGTGCCCACCATGGCCGTCGTGGTCTTGCCACAGCCGGAGGGAGCCGCGCCGGCAAAGTAGGTCTTTCTGCCACCGGGGCCGGTCAGGCCGGTGACAAACATGTGCTCCGAAAGCTTGTCCTCTCGATCATAGTAGGTCGCCAGATCAACCGCAAAGCGGTGATTGCCTTTTTTCAGCAGCAGCGTGTTCCCCGCGTACGTGCAGAGCATCGAAAAAGTAGTCAGCCAACTCCGATCCATGAACACACGGGCATCCGGCAGGTCCTCCGTTCGGTTCGGCCCTTCGCCGTGCACGTTGGTAAAAAAGTATCCCACACGCTCTACCTCTTCATCAAACCGATCGTAGACGTGCCGGTACAAGATGTTGGCCGAGTGCATGACGTAGGTCGAGGTGGTGATCTCCAGCGCCGGGATCGCCGCCGCTGCACCAACGGGCCCGCGGCTAAAAAAGCCGACGAGCAACGTCTTGCCTCTGGCGATACCGGGCATGTGCGTTTTGACGTACTCGTACGCCTTGTCCCGCAGAATCTTTTGCGCCAGCACGCTGGTCTCTTCGCCGGGATTGACGATGTAGAACGTTCTATCGACGATGCGCGCCTGTTCCTTGGCCAGATCAAAGTGCAGCGTGTGGTCCCGCATGGCCACGGGACGCTCCTCGCCTTTATCGAGGCTCTTGATCCTGACCAGCTCCAGGTCCAGGGGCGAACCGGTATTCACAAAGACATCATCGGGATCGGTCATCGCAATGGCGTTGGCGATCTTGAGCAAAGCCTCCTCAGTGGCGATCCGGCCCAATTTAGCCAGGTTCTCAGCATCACACTTGGCCTCAAACACTGCCTTCGCTTCGTCCAGGGTGTTGACCCCACCGATCTCGGCCAGGATATCAATACCTTTATTCAGTTCCAGCATGATTTTCTCCTTTTCGGTGCAAGAAAGTGTCTTTTTTACAATAAGTCGCGTATAATAACACCGTACCAACGTCCAAGTTACGAACCGTCTGTTTTGGGATAGGCAACGAGAGCCACTCGGTGTTCACAAAAGTGCCATTTGCATCGACTCTGTACATCCCAACCCGCACCGCAATCGGAGGCACGTCGGACGGCACGCTGAACACATAATCATCCCGCACCACCTCTCCTACGACCCATTGACTCGTGGGATACCATCCCATGACGGGATGTACGGCGTCAGACTGGGCCAGCACATCCTCCTCACCCCGGGGAGGGTCGTGTGCGACCAGGTGAACGGCCACGCTATAGTCGTTCTCCACCGGCTGTACGGCCTCCCAGTAAACCGTCAAGAGCAGTCGATCGAATGTGCCTTCCCAGGACAGCGTCGTTGAGCGAATCGCGAGTCCATTCCCAAGATCAAGACCCACGTCCGACGGAACGTCGTCGGCGTTTACGGGAGGCACCAAACCCATCTCCACAACATCGGGAGCCGCCGATGACAGATACAATGGCCCCAATCGCTCCTCCCACCACGAAATCGGGAACACGTGAAAAGTGCCTCTCAGTGTGAGCAGACGCCCTTCCCCCGCGATGGCGCGCAAATCGACGTTGTGATCCACCAAATTCAAATCTGACAATTGACCTCGATACGCCTGAGCATAGACCAACGCCCAATAGTCATGGCCCCACGGGACCACCAGCGTCGTACAGCGCTCGTCTGGCAAGGGAACCACCCTCTCCGCTATGGCGATGATTCGCTCGGCGTGGGGGTCGCGGGTGATGGAAAGAACCAGGGGGCGCACACGCCATCCCCACCCTATCAACACCCCGATAAACGCCAGAGCCGCTATCCACTCAAGAGTGCGCAAGCGCCGCCCCAGCCATTCGAGAAACAGGGCCAATCCCACGCCCGCCATCAGGACGACGGGGAGCTTGGCGGCCAACTGTGCGTCGATGACCTCATCGCTCCAAATAACGAGCGTGAGCCAGAGATTGGGGATCCAGGCCAGCGTCATCCCCAGACCTTCCCGCCATCGTCCCCTCGCGACCGGTAGCAACACGCCCACCAATCCAAGCACCAGCAGGGGCCAGAACATGTCCTCCGATAGTATCTGCCACGTGACTCCCAGCCGCATCAGCCACTCATCAAGATCGGCCGACAAGGCAAAGACGCGCCCGCCGCGGTTATCGAACACCATCTCCCAGAATCCATCCCAGGTGCCCGGCGAGCCAAAGACCCACGTCGCCCTCGTCCATACGCGGAAGGGCATATATAGATAAACGAAAAGGGCCAAGGAGGAAATTGCCGAAACGAGCGCCAGATTGCGCAAAAACACGCGCCGCTGAGACCACGCCAGCACGGCAACGGCCGGCGCCAAGAGAATCACCGAACGCTGGTGGGACACCCCTTGCGTGAAAAATAGCGCGAGTAACAACAGATCGCGCCGTTCGCCCGTGCGACCAAAGCGCAGGGCAAAGAGAAGTGTAGCGACGGTGAAGACGAGGGTAAGGGTATGTACTTCGGCCAACGAAGCATTGACCCACACCGCCGTCGATAGGGCCACAGACAACGCCCCTAAAACAGCAACCGGCCCAGACACCCCCAACTCCTGCACCAACACCACAAGCAGGGCGACAAAGACGATACCCCACAGACTGGAGAAGAGGGAGGCACCCGCAGCCGGCTGTATGCCGACCAGACGAAGCACGGTAACGAACAAAGAACCGACCGCCGTGTAGAGCGGGTAGCCGCTGCGGTGAATCAGTCCCCAGCGCGGCAGGGCATTCTGAATCTCGCCGACGTCAGTCGCGTAGGGATGCCCGCTGCCGTTGACGGTGACTTGAAGGGTGGACAGAAACAGGACCAGGGCCACGACAGCGGCTAGCACCGGCCACAGCACCCGACGCTGGGAGCTGAGCATTCGGCGCACCCGGCCAACGAGACTGGTACCCAGAGCGACGTCACCATTTGCCATCATGGCATCACCTTACCTATCACCGGCAACGTCAGCAACGCGTGCGGCACGACCAACACGTCCAACTCATTGCCAAGCTCACTCGCCACAAACGCCAGTGCCTCCTCCATCGTCGCGGCGGGCGTCATCTTGCAGGCAGTGACTACCTCCGGGCACTCGCTGCCCACGATCACCACCCGCACCTGCTCCAGCACCTTGGCCATCACAAAGGCGCGCTGCTGGCCCGGCGGGTAGCCGTTCGCGCGGGCGTCGCACAAGATTGCCTGCACGTCGGGCGCATCGCGCATCGCCGCCAGGAAGCGCTGCTCTCCCACTCCCCTACCCGCCCCCTCTTGGCAGCGCGCGGGAACGATCAAGAATCCACCCGACCTCACAACTGGCGTCGGCGCGAAAAACAGATTGGAGGCAGCCCGGCTGGCCTGGTACAGGTTCGCGTCCTTGGGATACCCCACCCCGCCGATAGCCACGTCGTACTGATGGGGTATCTCCACCTCGTAGACGGAGCGCGCAAAAGCCACCAGTCGACGGTGGGTCTCCTCGGGTTCCCCGGCGGCCACCTTGAGCACGCGCTTCTGGCCATCCAACACCACGTTGAGGATAAAGCACAGGCCCGCCCGGCGCGCGGCCTCGGCGACCGCCTGGTGAAAGAGGTTCCCGTCGATGCGACCGAGCCGGGTGCCGGGATGATCCAAAAAAGCCGGGCCGTGGGTGCACTCGATGGTCCGCTCTCCCGCCGCGCCAATGGCCACCGTCTTGCGCCCGCCGGAATACCCGGCGTACTGGTGCGGCTCCACCAACCCGGTGGCGACCAGCAGATCGGCCTCCGCCGCCGCACGGTGCACGAACACGGGAACCCCGCCGGAAGTCACCCCCAGGTCCACCAGCGCGTTCGCGTTCTGCGGCTCGTTGTCAATGACGCGGTAGCGGGCGACCACGTCCGCGCCCAGCTTGGCGACCTTCTCCTCACGCGTTGAGGGCCGGTGCATGCCAACGCCGCACAGCAGCGTGACGTCCTCAGGGCGGACACCTGCCGCTGCCATCTCTCCCAGAAGCGCGGGAATCAGCAAGCGATCGGGGCTGGCGCGGGTGACGTCTGTAAAGACCCCGCACACGCTATCGCCGGGCCTGGCCATCTCCCGCAGCGGCGGCGCGCAGACGGGCCGGGCCACCGCCTCTGCAACCGCCGCCTCCACGTCGGCCAGCGGCTCGACGCGCCGAGGCTCAACCACGCTGCCGTGCATCCCATGCAGGAGATCGAACGTTAAATGCGCCTCGCCGTAAGGAACGCGAATCGTCACCTCAAGCCTCCAATTGGAGAGGGAAAGATACCACAAGGGGGCGATTTGCGCAACCGGCGAGGCCGTCTAGTCGTGCAATGGCAGAGTCAGAGGGTCATGGCGCGTTATCCAGGATGCCCTCGATTTTCGCCGACACATCCCCGTCGAGCTTGACGCCAGATGCCCCGACGTTGGATAACACGTGCCGCTCCTTGGTCGCACCGGTGATGACGGCGCTGATCTCGGGCCGGCGCAGAATCCAGGCCAGTGCCAACTGTGCCATCTCCAATCCCAAATCTCGGGCCAGATCGGTCAATCGGCGCACCTTGGCCACATTTTCGTCCGTCAGATCCCCTTCCAGCCAATCCGACTTGGCCGCACGGCTGTCCGCGGGTACGCCCTCGTTATACTTGCCGGTGAGAAGGCCGCCGGCCAACGGGCTAAATACGGTCACCCCGATGCCATACTTGGCGCAGGTCGGCAGCACCTGTGGTTCGATGTGGCGGTCGACCATGTTGTAGCGCGGCTGCTCCACCTGGGGCAAATACGCGTTGAGGACGCGCGCCGTTCCCACCGCGTCCTCGATCTGGGCCGCCGTCCACGTGCTGGCGCCCCAATACAGCACCTTCCCCTGATGCACCAGGTCGTCCATCACCCGCACGACCTCCTCGACCGGGGTGTTTTTATCGTAACGGTGGCAGTAGTAAAAGTCCACGTAATCGGTCCCCAGGCGACGCAAGGAGCCGTCAATGGACTCTAGAATGTGCTTACGGCTGAGGCCCTGGTCGTTGACGTCGTCGCTCATGGGCCAAAAGACCTTGCTGGAGAGCACCAGGTGCTGGCGATTCAGCCCTAGATCGCGGATGACCTGGCCCATCACCCGCTCCGCCTCCCCTGTGGCATAGACATCGGCGTTATCGAGAAAGTTGACCCCGTTATCCACCGCGGCCTTGATGCACGCTCGGGCTGTTTGATCGTCGACGCTGCCGCCAAAGGTCAGCCACGCGCCGAGCGCGATCTCACTGACCTTGATCCCCGCTTTTCCTAGATTACGATATTCCATTTTCAACCCCCTTCATCATGCAAAACTTTATCTTGACGATTGCCCTTAAAACCCCTTGCCCCGCGGATCAACAACCAGACGCCCAACCCTGCGATCACCAGCCCCAGCGGATTGGGCAGCCAGCCCTCGCTGACGCCGCCGTAGACGTAGAGCGCGTCGATGGTCGTCGTCTCGACCGCCTCCTCTCCCAAGACCTGATAGCAGTCGAACACACCCCGATTCGAGATTGTGGTGTACGTCGTCTCTAAAAGCCAGGGGTTGAGCGTGGGATAGGCGCGGAACCACGAGGTGGACGCCTCTGGCGCTAGTGACTCGCCGTTGACGATCAACATGTCTCCCTGCCGCTCCAGATTGATCCCATCCCCCGACCACGCATCGGAGAACTCGGGGCCCTGGGCAATCGTGCCGCCGCCCGCCCAGCCCCGAGGGTAAACGCTGATGCACAGAAACAGGCGCGCTCGGCTCAATCCCTCCACTTCGCATCCGGGCTCCGCGGGGCCATATCCCATCAGGCACTCACCCTCTTGCAGGTCAAAGCAGGGAAAGTCCACGTTGCCCTTGGACGCCACTGCACAGATCGCCGCCAGCAGCGCCAGCCCGGCTACGAGGATCAACACGATGCCCAGGACGAGGCTGAGCAGTCCCTTTTTGTGCTGAGCAGACTTTTCCATAGTTCGCCCCTGAAATAGCTGGCTACGTTTTCGCCTTGCGCAAGATACCTCCAACCCACCCCTTGGCCGGGTGATCGACCCGCTCCAATTCGGCGATGACGGCCTCGCGGTCGTAGCTCACGCGACGGATCGCGACCGTGCACTCGTCACCCTCAAAGTCGAGCAGGGCGTAAGCCGGGCGCGGGTCGCCGTCGAGCGGCAGCCCCGCGCTGCCGTCGTTGACGATGCGCAAGCCATCTACCATGCGATCCATAGGTCTATGCGTGTGCCCATAAAGCACCAGGCACGCGTCCAGGTCGGAGAAATAGTCGCGCATCTCGTCGTCGGGCGTATCGGGCGAGAGAGAGGTCTCGTCATCCTGAGCGTTGGCGTGGACGGTCACGACGCGGCCGTAGCCGGGCACGTCCAGGTCGAAGCGGGTCGGCAGGTCGCGCAGGAACTGGTAGTCGTCGTACGAAAGCCGCTCCACCGTCCAGCGAAAGTTGGCATCGCGCTGGGCCAGCCGAGCCGGCATAGCAACCCACTCCTCGGGGAAGCGAACGGGAGGCTCCTTGGGCCGCTGCCCGGTGACCAGGTAGCGGTCGGTGTTCCCCTGCAAGAACAGGGCCTCCGGCAGCTCCTGCAACCGCGCCAGCGTCTCGGAAGGCCAGGGGCAAAAGGCCGCTAGATCGCCCAGCACCACGTAGATATCGGGCTCGCCCTGGGTCTCGACATCGGCCAGGACCGTCTCCAGGGCCGGCAGGTTGCCGTGAACATCAGAAAGAACGGCTAAACGCATCAGATTTCCCCCGCATCATAGCTCAGGTTTCGCACACGCTCGATAAACGCATCCAGTTGGGGATACGCCAGGAGATTCAACACCACAGCCAGGGCAGATAGAACGAGGACCGTCCTACTATCGCCATTCATAAACAAGAGTATTAACCCCCCAACAGGAACACAACTATTGGGACCCCAACTCAACAACATAGAAGTCAAGTAATAGCGGGACAAGCTCACCAGCTGTGCCTCGGACGAGCTCAAACTCCCAAGCGGTGCCCCATCTGCTTCGACCTGCTCAATGGCCAACCGGGCCTTGATCTGGCGGTCGGAAAGCAGAAAGCGATGAAGAACCAGGGACGCAAAAGTCAAAGCAACGGCGAGAAAATAAGCGCCCCACTTCCAGTAGGCCCCCGCGCCTCGTTCAGTTCCTCCCACCTGTTCAGCGCTCACGATCCACGGCAACAGCGCATAGATCAACGGCTCCGCGAGGAATCCAAACCACATGATCATCAAGGTACGTCTAGTCGCCTGCAGTGATGCTTCTACTGATTTGCCGTTCATCCTCATCTCTTCCTTTCACAAGCATCCGCAAACTTGCAGCCTTGCCCACTTGCAGACTTGCCTACTTCAAGTGCCTGCTCACCACCTCGGCGATGGCGGCGAACCCGGGGGCCAGGGCCGGGTAGAGCGCGCGGTAGCGCGGGTAGTAGTCAGCATAGATGGGGACCGCCGGGCCGGGATCCATCTGGCCGGTGAGCTGGATCGCCGCCTCGCAGGCTGCGGTGACGTCAGCGTACACCCCCGCGCCCACGCCCGCCAGCAACGCCGCGCCATAGGCCGCGCCCTCGGTCACGTTGACGGTGACGATCTCGGTATCGAACACGTCGGCCAGGATCTGCCGCCACAGCGCGCTGCGCGCCCCGCCGCCGGACGCGCGCACCTGCTCGATGGACAGCCCCAGCGCGCGCATCAGCTCCAGCGAGTCGAGTAGGCCGTACGCCACACCCTCCAGCACCGCGCGCGTCATGTGCGGTTTTCCGTGGCGCAGCGTGAGCCCGAAAAAGACGCCGCGCGCGTTGGGATCAGGGTAAGGGGTGCGCTCGCCAGTGAGGTAGGGCAAAAAGATCAACCCCTCGCAGCCGGGCGCCACCTCGGCCGCAGCCTCGGTCAGAATGTCATAGGCGCTCCGCCCGGGATCGCGCCCGGTCTCCTGTGCCTGAGCGACCTCCTCCCGTCCCAGCGTGTCACGGTACCAGCGGAAGCTGCCCGCCGCCGAGAGCATAACGCCCATCAGGTGCCACATCCCCGGCACGGCGTGGCAAAAAGCGTGCAATCGGCCCTCCGGCTCCACGCGGTAGGAATCGGACGCGGCAAAGACGACGCCGGAGGTGCCCAGCGTGGCCGAGACGACGCCCTCGGCGCTGATGCCCGTGCCGACCGCCTGCGCTGCCTGGTCGCCGCCGCCGCCCACCACCGGCGTGCCCTCCAGCAAACCGGTCTCTGCGGCGGCCTCGGCGCTGATGCGCGCACTCACCACCGGCGACTCGGTCACCTCCGGCAGCCACTCGCGCGGCACCTCCAGCGCCTGCAGCATATCGTCCGACCACTGCCGCTGGCCGACGTCGAACATTGAGGTCCCGGAGGCATCCGACACCTCGCCGAAAAAGCCGCCCGTCAACCGATACCGGACATAGTCCTTGGGCAACAGCACCTTGGCCGCCTTTGCGTACACCTGCGGCTCGTTCTCGCGCACCCACACGATCTTGGGCGCGGTAAAGCCGGGCAGGATGGGGTTGCCCGTCAGTCGCAGCACGTTCTCCAGGCCCACCTTTTCGGTGATAGCCGCGCACTGGGCCGCGGTGCGCTGGTCATTCCACATGATACACGGACGCAGCACCTCCCCCTGGGCGTCCAGCAGCACCAGGCCGTGCATTTGGCCGGTGAGGCCCACGCCCGCCACGTCGGCCGCGCTGACGCCGCCCTTCTCCAGCACCCGCTGGATGCTGTCCACCGTCGCTGCCCACCAATCGGACGGGTTCTGCTCCGCCCACAGCGGCTTGGGCGTGTACAATGGATACTCGGTCGTGGCGCTGGCCTTGACCGCGCCGTCGGCGTCGATCAGGATCGCTTTACTGCCACTCGTGCCTACATCGATGCCAAGCAAGTACGCTGCCATAATGATTCCCCCTTATCTCAAGATTGTGATCGGTAACCTTGCAAAGATTGCATATGTCTTAGGCGCGCCTGACCTTCGCAAGGTTCAGCATCAAGATGTCACCGAGGATTATAGACCAGGAGCACAAACAGGTCAAACCATCCACAGCCGAACACAAAAAAAGACGCAGGCATCGACCTGCGCCAACACTCAGCCCCTCTTAACGAGCTACTGCTCCAACAGGTACTCAGCCTCCCCTTGGGCTGCGGTCAGTGCCTCCTCAGGCGTTGCACTCTCTTCGAGGATAGCGTCTATCGCCGGGAAGAACGTCTCCTCGATCACCTCGCTAAAGGTCGCCAGACGGGGCGAGATCATCACCGCGTTCCCCAAGGAATCGCGCGCGGCGGCGGCGACCTCTTTTCCGGCCTTTTGCTCGTACGCATCGGATTCGAGGATCGACTTACGCGCCGGGGCCAAACGGCTGGGCGGCTGCTGGCTGAGAAAGGATACCCACCGCCAGCACGCCTCACGCTGTTGTGTGTGAGCGGAAATGGAATATCCCTGGGCGCCGATCAGCGTGATCGGTTGCAAGTCACGGGGCAGACCCACCACACCCCACTCCATGTCCCAACGCCTCCGCCAATCCCCACCACCACGCTCGGACAGCGATTCGACCCACATACCAATCCTGCCAAAGCGAATAGCCTCGGAAACGCCGCGACCGCCGGGAAACGCCTGCCGCGCCTGCTCCGCCGTAGGGATTACGTTATGATCGAGAGCCAAGTCCGCGTACCACTCCACCGCCTCGATCGTCAACGGATCATCGAACGTCGTGCAGGTGGGCTCTTCCAGATCGTCGACGACTCTTCCGCCGTGCTGGTAGATGAACAACAGGGGATCGGCGGAATCCGGCGTCGAGATGTAACCAAACGTATTGGTCTCCAGATTGGTGACGGCAAGCGCCGCGTCCAAGAAATCCTCCCACGCCCATCCATTCCAGGGATATGTGGCGCCGGCGTTGTCAAACAAGTCCTTGTTGTAATACATGACCAAAGGGTCCACGCCAAAAGGAACGGCCCACACACCATCCTCGTTGCTAAAGGCCTCCAGCAAGCCCGGGTGAAAGTCGGATGCGTCGAACGACAGATCGTGCTCGATGATCGGGGAAAGATTCAGTATCTCGCCCTGCTCCTGGAGTCCTGTAACAGCGTACGGCGAAGCGATAAAGACATCCCCAGTCTGGATGCTGGACTCATTATTCCGTGGCTGTATAGGCTGGAGCTCGACGGTGATCTGGGGATAAGACGCGTTGAACTCGCTAACTAAAGCGTTGTAGTACTCGGTATCGTAAGAGGGGTGGACGAAGGTGATAGTGACCGGTTCTAGCGTCGGCTCCAACGCACCACCCTGACATCCACAAAGCGCGAATGTCAGCAGACATGCTGTTGCAAACAACAGCTTTGAACGTCTTGTTCGTGTTCTCATTCTGAACCCTACTGAACGATCTGACCGTCCTTCAGTTGCAGGATATGATCCACGTACTCGTCCACCAGGGCGTCGTGCGAGACCATGACGAGCGTCACCCGCTCTTCCGCCACGATACGCTGGAAGAGAGAAAGAATCTCGCGTGCGGTGCTGCTGTCCAACTCGCCCGTCGGCTCGTCGGCCAGGATCAGTTGAGGATTGTTGGCCACAGAACGGGCGATCGCCACCCGCTGCTGCTGGCCGCCCGACATCTCAAAAGGCCGGTGGTCTACCCACTTGCTCAGGCCGACCAGACCCAGACAATAGAACGCCCGATCGCGCCGCTCCTTGCCGGGCACGCCGGCGATACGCAGCATCAGTTCCACGTTCTCATAGGCAGAGAGCGTGGGCAGCAGCCCGAACGACTGGAAGATAAAGCCAACACGGTTCCGTCGCCAATGGGTCAGCTCCCGCTCGCTCAGCGTCGAGATATCGCGCCCGAACACGTGCACCGAGCCAGAGGTGGGATGGTCGAGGCCACCGATGCAGTTGAGCAGCGTCGTCTTGCCACTGCCCGAACGGCCCTTGATCGCCACAAAACGCCCGGACTCTACCTCAAGACTGATGCCACGCAGGGCAGGCACCTCCTGCGCACCGGTCTTGTATATGCGCCACAGGTCATGAGTCTTGACGGCATTACCGTCGCGAATATCTCTCATCTTATCTGCCGCCACCGCTACTCCCTCTTTCCCCTGCCCAGCTTGGAGACCAGACCTGCCACACGCTGCCGCGCCGCATTCAACAGCGCCAGCGCCTTGCCACTGCGGGCCTCAGCCGTCGGTACTAGCTCGCCCACGTACTGCTCGGTAGCCTGCGCCTGAACCGACTCGGGCACCGGCTGGATCAAGATGCCTTCCTCGACCAGGTCCAACATCACGCGCCCCCTGATACCAAACTGCTCCAGATACTCTTTGGGCACCCGCAGGCGGCCCGCCGAGTCTAGAACCACCAGCTCGTGGAAATCGTCTTCCTCTTCGACGTCGGCGTCGCCCAACCCCTCGACGGCACCCACCACCCGCTTCCGGCGCACTGTCTCGGTGGCCATCTTACCATCCTGGATGGCGACCACCCGGTTCACGTGGCGCGCGATGCCGGGGTCGTGGCTGACGATCAGCGTCGTCAAGCCATACTCGCGGTTGAGGCGCTTGAACGTCTCATAGATAGTCAGCGCGGTGGTCGAATCCACCTCGCCCGTCGGCTCGTCGGCCAGCAGTAACCTGGGGGTATTGGCCAGGGCGACGGCAATGGCCACCCGCTGCTGCTCGCCGCCGGACATCTGCGCCAGGCGGTGATGACGCCGATCGATCAGGTCCACTGCCTCCAAAAGCTCCTCGGCGTGCTTGCGCTTCTTTCTTCCGCTCCCGGCCAACGTCATCGGCAGCTCGACGTTCTCCAGCGCCGTGAGATAGGGCACCAGGTTGCGGCTGCCCTGCTGCCAGACGAATCCCACCTTAGAGCGCCGATACCGGTTGAGATCGGCATTCGACGTCTTGAGCAGATCCTGACCGTCCACCCACACCCGACCGGCCGATGGGCGGTCGAGGCCGCCCAGGATGTTCATCAGCGTGGACTTGCCGCTTCCGCTGGGGCCGACGATGCCCATCAGTTCGCCGGGGGCCACGACCAAGTCCAACCCCTGCAGAGCGACCGTCTCCAGGTCGGCGATCTTGTAGATTTTCACCAGGTTATCGCAGGCAATAAAAGGCTCTTCCATGTTACGCCGTCTCCCCCAGCTTGACTGCTTGGAAAATCTTGATCCGCATCAGGAGCGCAGCCAGCCCGGCCAGCGCAGCCACAAACAGCGCGCCAAAAAGCGCATAGATGCGGAAAATCGCAATCCAATCGATCGCCACCACAAAGGGCGGGAACTGGGCCTCGACCCCGGTGCCCGACTGCAAGTAAGGGATGAATAGCTTGCTGACCCACGCACCAAGCCCAGTGCCGGCAGCCGCCCCGACCAGAAGCAAAAAGGCCAACTCCCAGGCCAGGAACACCGTCATCTGCGCGGCCGATAGACCAATGGCCCGCAGAACGCCCAACTCGATAAAACGGCGGCGGAACGAGAAAAAGGCATACAGCAGGAACCCCAGCACCGTCAGAACGGCCGAAGCCAGAAAGCCCACCGAAAGCACACCGAACAGACCCTGGCGCTCCGGCCGGCGTTGCTCTTCATAGATCTCGGGCAGCGGCGCTTCCCACGCGATCACGTTAACACCCAAGTCCCGAACAGAGGTCTCAATCTGCTCATAGTCCACGTCGGGCTCTGTGGCCAACCACACGTCATAGCTGAGCCGTTCTCCCGCCTGATCAAAGAAATAATCCAGGTTACCCACAAAGAGCGGCCCATCCTCAGGATACCAGGTGGGAAACATATCAAACGTTCCCACAATTTTGACGTCTATCTCGATGCGATCAATACCCCTGACCTCCAAGCGGAACGGGTCGCCTACGCTGAGTGCATGCTGGGCGGCGAAATCGGCGGGTATCAACACCCCATTCTGAGTGAGCGCCAATCTGTTCATCAACTCACCCAAGCTCTGCTTGGCGAAATCATCCCGCCAGAACGCAACTTGGGCAAAGCTCTCGCGATCGATACCCAGGAACGTTCCGTATTGAGTCCCGCCGCTCAGATTAGATATAGCATTGAAATCCCCCACCCGGCTTGCGGCAGTCACCCCATCGACCTTGAGATGCTCTGTCACCGGTAAAAAGGCCCAGTGTGGTGGCGGGACGGTGAGATCACACTCCGGCGGCACACTCGCCGTATAGTTCAGGCAACTGCCCCGCTCGGCCAGACGGAGGCTCGTCCCCACTTGGTAATACGTCTGGGCATACAGTTGTGTATCCAGCGTCTGAGCTAACGAAGCCATAAACGCCGACAGACTGAGCGTGAGAATCAGCAAAATCAACGGCGCGACGTAGAACCCGGGAGTGCGCGAAAGGTGGCGCGCCGCCAACAGCAGGCCCACGGTGTTTGTCAGACGCGAGGCCACCCAGGCCATGGCAGTCATCACGGCCGGCAGGATGCGCAGGATAAAGAGCGCCAGCGCAAAGATGCCCAACGCCGGCACCAGCAACAGCAAAGGATTCTGAAAAGGATCCACTACCGCTCCCTCACCGGCCACAGCCGCCACGACGCCTTGTTGCTGATCAAGCACGTAAAAGCCATAGACGGTCGGAATCAGCAAGAGCACATCCAGCCAAGCGCGCTGCCACCAGGGCTTGCGCAACGTGCGCGCTCGCTCCTGCTTATACGTCACGACCGTGTGGCGCGCAGCACTGAGGGTGGGCCCCAATTGGGCAAACAGCGCCAGCACGACCGCCGCCACGCCAAAACGCACCGTCGCCAGCGTCATGCCTGCTCGCAGTTGTCCTGACAGCGAAAAGTCGAGGAAACTGCGCGACCTGCCGATGAGGAGCGCCAGCCACCGGCCGACTATAAGGCCGAGGGCCACCGAAACGACCCCCATCAACACGCCCTCCAAGATAGAGATGCCGATAATCTGCAAGGACGTAGCGCCACGGCTGCGCAGCACGGCGATCTCGTTGCGCTTCTGCCCCACCGACAATCCCACCACCAAGCCGATAAAGACCAACAGCAAGCCGACGATGGGCACGCTGAAGGCGTACAGCAGAAAAGTCAATACAGTGGTCGACCGCCGATAAGCCTGCAGGTCATCCTCTGGAGAGATGTCCAGGCCAGCACCGGGCAAGAGAGCAGACGTGCGCTGTTGCGTGGCTACGATTCGACTGAGAAGCCCACCAACATCATCGGCGTAGACTTCCGAGCCGTCCGCCAGCAGATACCACAGCGCCAGATTGATCCCCTCTTCCATTTCGGGATCAATGCGTCTCAGAAAGGTCTCCTCCGGTACAAGCAACTCGTCAGCCAATGAACTGGGGCTATAAAACCAATACTCTTCCGCGGGATCCGTCGGCCGCCACACACCCACGATGCGCACGGGAATACTAACGGTGACTTGTGTGTCGTCTTCTGTCTTCAATTGGGCAAAAGCGATGTATTCTTCTCCAACCTGCAGGCCCCACTCAAGAGACATCTCCTCGCTCACCAGCACCTCGATGACGCTACCGTAGGCAGAATCGGCAACAGCCGGGAAATTGCCATCCACGATAGTGATGTGCTCCTCGAAATCGGTCGCCCAGGAGAAGGCGACCAATCCTAACGCCCGGTCGGGATCTTTGTAGGCGCTTTCTCCCTGTGGGAAGAGCCGGAGATTATCCGTCGCAAAGTAGCGCACCATGTCTTTCTGGGGCAGGCCCAAGTCGCTCGCGACTCGAGTCGTCATATACTCATCAAGCGGCTCGACATCCTCCCAGTTGATTACTCCGGCCCAAGCGCCCACATAGCGATACATAAAGGTGAACGGGGGACGATTGCCATACGTCTCTCCCGAAAGCTTTTCAAGCAGCACGCGATAGTGTATGGCATCGGCGTATATCGGAATGCTGGTGATCAGAGCCACAGAGATGATCAGCCCCAACGCAGTCGCCAAGGCCAACCACCTCTCCGAAATGAGGCGCTTGACGGTTACGACGAGAATGGCCCAGAAGCGAAGCAACACACCCATACGGTCACCACCCTACCTGCCGATCACGACCCATCCCTCGACCAACTCCTCGGTCACACCCTCAATCTCGACACGCTCGGTGCCCTCGATACCGACGTTGACGTCAACGGTCCGCTGCCGATCACCATCCTGGATCACGATAAATCGCCGCCCCTCGAACTGGCTTATCGCCTGACGTGGCACCCAGAGCACGTCCTCCTTACTTTCTAGCACCACGGTCACACGCACACGATCGTCCAATTCCAAACCCAACTCCTCCGGGTCCCGCTCCAGAGCTATGCGCGTGGACTGATCCTCGTCCTCGGCGGTTCCTACACGGCTGCCGCCGCCATAGGGATAGGGCAGGCGTCGAATGTAGCCACTGAACTCCTGGCCGGGCCGGCCAACCGGCTCACAAACGACTTCCATCCCCTCCTGCAACTCTTCCATCTCCTCGACATCCAACTCGGTGCTCACTTCCAGTGCATCGACGTTAGCCACGATGATCACGGGCTTGTAGGCCGTCACTGCGCGACCCTCTGCGGTAGAGACCAAGAGCACCTGGCCATCGAACGGCGCGATCAGACGGGCGTCATTCAATTGCGCCTTGAGTCGTTCCACGTTCAGGCGCATCTCCTCGATAGCCAATCCCGACTCCAGCTTCTCCAACCTCAATTGAGCCAGGGCGACCTCCTGCTCGCGAATCTGCACGTTATAGCCGTGCACCCGCTGATTCTGAAGCGCCTGTTGATGGTCGGCCTCGGCCACCCGAAGGCTCAACTGCGCTTCCTTCAACCTACGCTCGGTCGACTCCCGTTCAGCTTTCAGGGCATCCTTTCTCCACTTGACATTAAGCTCCCAGTCTCGAGCCGGATCCCAGGCTTCGTTATAGGCCTCCTGCGCATCTGCAAGAGACATCTGCGCCCGTTCTACGGCAACTTCTGCCGAGACGACCTGCGGGGCAGGATCGCTGGCCTCAGCAATCGCCAGGTTCAGCTCGGAGGTGCGCAGACTGGCCTGCGCCTCGGCGATCTGCTGTTCATTGCTGCTGATCGTCGATTCCAAAGCCGCCTCGGCCTGAAGAAGCTGATTCTTTAAGTCGGAGACCTCCAATTCGGCCAGCAAGTCACCTGCCTTGACCCAATCGTCCCGCTCCACGTAAATCTCGCCGACATAGCCCGACACGCGAAAGATGAGTTCCTCCTCAGAAATGGGGGAAACGCGCGCGGTGAACTCGAGAACCCTGGCTACTTCCCCACGCTGTACCACGTAGGTGGGCTTATCCGGCACCACCGGCGTGGGAATGGGGGTGGGAGTCGCCTCTCCACCCTGTGCCGGCGCGCACGTGCAACCCGCCAAAACAGCCAAGGCGGCAAGTAGCACAATGGTCCACTTTGATCGCTGAACCACCATACCTGTTCCTCCTTCATCTGTCCTAGAATCCAGCAAAAACTCCCATGTCGAGCTCGACCATGGGAGCCCAAACAATCATTTTTCGAGCCTGCAAACCGCCCGCAAAACGCAGGCATTATACCACACTACATCACGTATTACAACTACATCTGTCGATCAAGACAGACACAACAATACCCGCTGGACGTGGAGATGCGGCAAATATACCACGCTATGACACATAGTCAATCACACCTCGATCAGCTCGTACTGCTCATTGCCCAATCCAACCTGAGCTGCGGCATCGACGTGCAATTGCCCATCTACACCCAGTGTCGCGGCCAGTATTCGGCTAGCAAAGCCCTCACAAAGCCACGCTTTCTCGACCTGCAGAGTGGGTTGCACCTGGCACAGGCCAAATGCAATGGCCCCCGGTCAAGGATCCAACCGTCGCATGACCTTCATACGTCTTAACGCGTGAGCGGCATCTCGACCACCAGCGTGGCTTTATCAACGCTTGGTAGATCAAAGGACTCGCTCGTGGCCAAAAGCCAGCCGCCCTTACTCCGATAGACCAGCCAACGAAATGGGCCTTCTCCCATGTGCTCTCCGCCGACCCACCACGTCTTGTAGCCCGTGACAGCGCCTTCCTCGTCGCTTTTCACCTCGTCCAGCGTACCCCGCCACCCCTCGACATCATGCCAAGCGCCTGTTGGATCCTGCCACTGAACGACCGTCCATAGGTCTTGCCAGGGCGTCGTCTGCCAAGGCCAGCCATCGGGAAACCGGACTTGTAGCTGGATCTGGGCTTGGGCTTGAGCGGATGGTTCTACGTCGTCGGGTGGCGATGGAACTTCAGGACGTGGGGGCAGTGCCTCTGCCGTCTGGGGTAGCGCCACCAACCAGATGATGGTCAGCAAGACGCACGTGGCGATCGTCGTGACCGTGAGCCAACCCTTTGTGTATCGATTAGGGGTATCCATCTTGAGTTCTCCTTACATCCTTTCCCGCTTGTTGATCAGAACCATCTTTCCACCGGTGGCAGACCCCGATCCTCGGCGGGCCAGGGTGCTTCTATGATAATGAGTAGTGGCCCCTTATTCAACACGTCGGTTGAAGTGGTAGGTCCCGTGATGTTGTTGTACGCCCCGCCTATGATCTCGTGGTTCTCGATCACGCCGCCATAACTCGTCTCGTTGTGAGCCGAGTCGGCCTGGGCATAGACCTGCGTACCCGCGGCCAGCGGCCAGGACACATTGCTCAAGTCGGCGTGGTAATAATCGCCTCCAACCGGCGTCACGGTGAGCGTGATCGCGTCACCCGGATCCAGCGGCAGAGCGTCCGACGTCACGCCCCAGACGATGCCGTGGTCGCCTACGTGCTGCCACGTCTGGTTGACCGCGGTGGGCGGGGTCGTGGGGTCCAGATAAGCGTCTACCCAGAACTCGTCCACAACAGGTGTGTCGCCCTCATTGCGAACCACCACCTGCAATGAGGTGCTCGAGGCCGTGATCCGTTCCACCACCAGATCCGGCGCGGCGACATAGTTACGCATCACCACCGGCAGGTAGATGCGGACAAAATCGGTGATCGATATGGTCGTCGTCGCCGTCATCACGTTGATGCTGTTGCTGGCAGTGACGATGGCCGTGTATTCGCTGATGCTGGGATAGGTATGTACCACCGTCTGCCCCGTGTCTGTAGCTGCGCCGTATCCCAGGGACCATTCGTAGTTCACGTTGGTGCCTGCCGTGGTGGTAGCCCACAGCGTCGTGGGATAGCCGAGGGTGGTGGGACTGTCGTTAAAGGCCTGCAAATCGGCGATGGGCACGTCGATCACGGTGATCGTGACGGAGGAGGTGTTGTTACCCAGGTCGAGGTCGGAAACCGTCGCCGTGATGGTCGCCGTGTTGGTCAGCACCAATCCGCGCGTGAGCGGCGCGGTGGTAACCAGGGTGATCTCGGAGACGGCATCGGCAGCCAACCCACCATCCAGCGTGCAGGTGAGCAGCGGTTGCGCCGACAGGTCACACGTCCAGCCCACACCGGAAGCGACGACGGTGCCCAGTTCGGCAGGTAGCTGATCGGTGACGACGATGGGGTCCAGCACCGGGCTGGGACCGGCGTTGCTGATGACCAGCATGTAGGTCAGCGGTTGGCCCATTCCCACGGTCCCCACAGGCGTGGACAGTTTCTCGATCCCCAGGTCAGCCACGGGGATGACGGTGGTGGTGACAGTGGCCGTGTTCGAGGTCGGGTCCGGGTCGTAGGTGGTGGACGTGATGACCACGGTGTTGGTGATGACGCCGCCCGTGATGGGCGCGGTTGCCACGATGGTCAGGATGGTTGGATCGTTCACCGCGATGGTGTCCACGTCGCAGGCGAACAGGCTGTCGCTGGTACTGCACGTCCAACCGGTGACCGGCACACCGGTCACGCTGACGCCGGTCAGGCCGGAGGGAAGGGTATCGGTGAGCGTGACGGTGTCCGTGGTGCGTGTGGTGATCTGCAGGCTCCAGCCCTCCCAAAAGTTGCCGCCATCAGAGTCGACACTATCATATACGTACAGTTGCCAGGCACCGTTGGGGTTAGCGCTGCCAAAGGCAGACAGACTGCCGCCGTAGGGGCCTGTGGGCGCCGGGATGGGCAGATCGCCGCCCAGGCCGTAATTGGTGGGCCGGTAGACGCGGGTGGAGGTCAGCGGATCGGTCAGAGGCATCGCCGTCCCGCCGTCGTTGATGGTCAGCGTGATGTCCTCCGTATCGGTGCCTCCGGCCACATTGGACATCAGCACCACGCTCTGCCCATCCGGCCCTACCAGCAGGGCGACGATATCCGCCGTGTAGGTGTGGCTGACGACGCGCAGGGTGACGGTGATATCCTGGACCCGGCCCGGCACACCGGTGACGTACAGCGAGGATGGATACGGGCTAGCCCGTCCGCCCCAGGGGATGTGAATGCGACCCGCGTTGGTGGCGATCAGGGTCGTGTCCAAAGCCCCGGCCGGCGTGGGCCCCGTGTTGCTGACGACGACGGTGTAGGTGAGCGTCTCTCCGGCCAACACCGGGTCAGGTGTGTCAGTCTTGGTGACCATCAGGTCGGCGGTAGGACGCACGGAGGTGTAAAGAAAGACGGTGTTGTTCTCCGGGTCCGGATCGTACGTCGTGGACTCGACGGCGGCCATGTTCCAGATCGTGCCGCTGACGGGCGCGGTCGTGGTGAGCTGCAGGGTCATCGATAGGCCCACGGTGAGCGAGGTGCCGAGTGTGCAGGTCACGACGTTGGCCGGCGGGCTGCACGTCCAGCCGCCTGCGCTGATGCCGTGCCCGATAAAGCCTGGCTGCAACGTCTCGACGACGGCCACATTCTCCGCGCCTGATGGCCCCAGGTTGGTCACGGTGATGGTGTAGGTCAGCACGCCGCCCGATTCTGCCGGGTTGGGAGAGGGCTCCTTCTCGATCTGTAGATCGGCCAGCGGCGTGACGAGCGTGGTCTCTGTGTCGCTGAGGCGCGCAGTGGCCGTGATGATCGTGCTGCCAGGGGCAGCGATCCAGACGGTGTTGGTGATGGTACCCAGCGCCGTCGGCGCGATGCCGGTGACGATAATATCGGGCCAGGTGTACGGCAGCAGGTAGGGCGTAGTACACGTGATGGTGTGCGTAGTAAACGCGACCGTCCATCCCCCGGGCGCCGAGACGCCGGTCACAGTGATGGGCAGCGTGTCGGTGACGACGACGTCCCAGGCCGTGCTGGGACCGGCGTTGTGGACCTCCAACGTGTACGTCATCGGGCTGCCGGGATTGACCGGGTCCATGCCGCCATGGTATTCGTAATCGTCCATCTTGTGGATGCGCAGGCCGACGTGCGACTCGACCGTCGTCGTCACCACAGCCAGGTTGTTGGCGGGGTTGATATCGCCCGTGCCGGTGACCCAGGCCGTGTTGGTGATCGTGCCCAGCGCGGAGGGATGCACGTCGGTCCAAGCAGTGATCGTTACCACGTCGCCGGTGTCGACCGTGCCCAGGGTGCAAGTGAAGGCTTGTCCGCTGGAGGGATAGGCGCAACTGCCTTGCGTAGACGAGATGGCCCGGTGCGTCGGGCCGACGGTGACGCTGCGCAGCTCCGGCGAGTAGGCAGCCCGGTCGGTCTCTAGCGTGACCCGATATTGGAAATAGCGATTGTCGGGGACGATAAACGGCACGTTGTAAGGCGTGGTCAGGCTTGTGTTGGTCTGCTCGGAGTAGCTGCCGCTGAAGCTTTCACCCGCACAGGCCGAGTCGTCGCAGGAACGCACTTCGAAGGAGAGACGCAGGGCGCCGCGCAGGTAATGATCCAGCACCTCGCCGGAGGAGAGCGTGCGGCTGTAGATGGCGATCTCGTCCATCCGCCCGGTGAAATACGCCGTCGGCGTGATGGGGCCGTAGGCCGAGCCCAGGCGGTACCAGCCGCCGCCGGCCCACAGCGTGCCCATCCCTGATAGGCGGGCCTCGCGCACGCCGTTAACGTACAGCTCCAGGTCGCCGCCGCTTTGCGCCGTGCCCGCGACGTGGAACCAGGTATCGGCCGTGATCGGGGTGGTGCTGGTGATGGTGTGATAGGCACCATCGTAGATCGTGTACGCAAAGTGCCCATCCACGATCCCCAGCATGTGCGAGTAGTCACCCACCGTGTCCGTCGGGGTGTCGGTGCGCAGGATGAAGCTGGTATCGGTGATGGCGCCGCTGGGCACATAGACCCACAGCTCGGCCGCGTAACGATCGGGGTCGACGGCATCGCTGATGACGACCGTCTGGCTCAACGCGCCGTCGAAGGAGAGCGCGTCGTTAAAGCGTCCGCTCGCGGTGGTGGGACAGGTCTCACCCGCCATCGCCGGGCACGTGCCATCCTCCCCAAAGCCGGAGGTGTTGGCCAATTCCGTGGGAGTGTCCGCGTGCAGCAGGATGCGATTGCCGGCCATGTTGGCCTCGCCGTGAACATAGCCCCATTCCTCGCCGCCGTTATCCGGCAAGGGCTTCCAATAGGGACGGCGGGGTCTCCACGACAGCCAGGTCCAGCTGACGCCAACGTTCCCGCCATCAAAGACACATGACGTGTAACTGCCTGTGCCCAGGGACGTGTCGACCATCTCCAGCCGCTCGTCGCCGTCGATAGCAGGGCGAGGATCGACCCATTGGGTGTTGGTGTGTGTGCCCGCGTTGAACTCGGCCGCGGTGTCGTCGGTCTGATCCAGCGCCTGCAGCGTGGTGCTGAGGTGTAGGGTGTCGGTCAGAACGGCGTTGGTAATGGAAACCCCTGCCGTATTGCGGACGACGATGGTGTACGTCAGAGGCAGGCCCGCCACGGCCGGGTCGGGATCGGCGGTCTTGACGACGGACAGATCGTCGCTCGTAATCGCCGCGCCGGGATCGCCATCGTTGGCTCGGACGCGAAAGTCGACGGCCATGTCATTGGTGTCCCAGTCGGCCGGGACGCGCTCCATGCTCTGGCCGTTGCTGACACTAAAGCTGGTATTACTTAATCCCGGCCACTCCGGAGAAGCATCGTTCCACTCTACCACGTCTATGGCAGTATCGGAGCCATCCAACACGATGACCTCATCAGCTGCCGTCAGATTGATAGAGCCGGTCGACCAGGGAGGATAGGTGCCGGTTTGAGGCACTGCCGGGTATCCGGTATTGTTCTGAGCATAATCGGGCAAAAAACCGTACGTCGCCGTAAATATGCCCGCGTTGTTGGCCCACACAATGACTCCCCCAAGAACGACGCTGCCACTGGGGAAACGTCGCATACCTTCGCCAGCGGTATAGTCTTCCTCGTCCCCCACTTTATAATCGCTCAGATCGATGGTAATGGGGCTGACATTCACAATCTCGATGAACTCTCCCCCCGGATCTGAGCCCGAGGGGTCGTAGAGCACCTCCGAGATCAACAGCGGCGGGTAAACGTCGCCGTCGGACTCGAAGAAGAGGTCGAAATAGTAATCGATGACGCCGTCAGTAACCTCAACCGAGGTGTTACTGGTATCGCCTGGGTCGCCGTAGTTGGTGACGGCGTCCAGGGCGTCGGCGCCGGAGGCTTCCCACGTATCATCGTTCGTATCGGCGCGGAACGTGGCCACGGTAAAGCGCAGGGGCAGTGTGGGCGGCGCGCTCATCTCCAGTGCGGTCCAGGGCACGGCGACCTCGACGACCTCGCTTGTCGTGCTGATGGCCGCCGTGCCGGTGGTAATTGTGACGGAGCCGTTTTGCCAGACAACCAGGTCGCTGTTGCCGCTGCCGAAGCGGGTGACGACCAGATATTCCCACTCGGCATCGGCGGTGACGCTGATCTCGCTAGAGCCGGCCATCTCGGCCTGGCCCGAGCCGGAGACCCGGTCGGTGTCGATCGCTACCTGAACCTGGGGGGCACCATCGCCGGTGGCACGGTCGACGTCACTCATCACAGCCATGAAGTAAAGGGAATCCTCGTCAGCGGTGACGCGGAACTCGGTCAGGTCCACGCGGGTGTCTGGATTGGCCAAGTCGGTGCGCTCGTCACCGGCGGCGTCGCGCCAGACATATTCTCCCTCGTAGGCCGTGTTGCGCCCGATGTGCCCCAGGTTGACCTGGCCAGGCGCGGCCATGGACCAATCGACGCCAACAGCGTCAACGCTGGCGCTATGGGCTAGGACGTGTCGACCGGGTGACATGAAAATAAAAATCGCCACTATACCTAAAGCGGCGAACAACACAGCAAGCGTCAATCGGGACAACCGTTCAGATGAGGTACGACCGTTCATCTTTTTCCTCCCTTTCCCTTTCCTCAAAAATCGAGCCGGTTTATTCGATTGTTGTGGTAGATTTTCCCCCGGCAGTTAGTGTAGCACAAATGATAATTAGAGGCAAATCCCCGAGTTGGGACATCAGCGCGTCCGGGCAGATTACCACTTTCAGAGGAAATGAGTGCATCACCGGACGTTCACCCGTCCCGAAACGCTTGGCGCACACTGGGCCAATTCAGCACCACCCACACAAAGACGAGCAGCCCAAGTGTCAGCGCCGCATTGCAGGGCAAAAGCTGGCGCGCGCGCTCGTTCGCGTCGAACAAAAGGTGGTTGACCCAGACGTGAGCCTGGTAGAGCGTCACCGTCGCCAGGGTGGCCCAACGAGCCCAGGGCCACAGACGCATCAGCGCCACCGTGCAGACGAGCAAGGCCGCACACCAAAAGCCTCCCATCACCGCCTGGTAAGTCCACGACACCGTCATGGGCAGGTCCGGCAAGTAGGACGCATAATATATAGCTCGAGCAATCCGCCCCAGGTTGCCCAAGCCCAGCGCCAACACCACCAGCGCCAACACGATGATCCATTTTTGAGGATGGGTCAGCTTACGTCGTTTGTGTTCTGTAGTCATGGGATCATTACCGCCTTCTCACTCGCCTTCCTCCCCAGGGTCGACGACAAAGTGCAACGTATTGGAGCGCGCTCCTACCTGACCGTTCCAATCCAACAGCCGACCTCCGTCGGCGAGCGTCACCCAGCAGCGATAGCTACCGGGCAGGAGACCGTCAAGCTGAAAAGCGCCCGAACTCGTGCCTGCGGATATCGCGTCGCGGGATTCGAGAGAGAGCGTCCATTCACTTTCCACCTGCGGATCGAACGACGGATCGGCGGAAAACAAAAAGGTATCGACACACAGCGGCCGAGTCCCCAGGGTTGTATCCTGGACAGGACGCGCCATGCGCAGCGTATGAATACCAGCTCCGAGGTAAAAATCGCCCACTTGTTTCCACACCCATTGGGAGAGCGGGTCGCCTGCCTTATAGACGAGCTTTTCTGCGCGCCCGTCCAACACCAAGTGAAGAGGATGGGTATCGGGCGACTGCCGGTAAACGCGCGTCCAGAGCGTATAGGTGCCGGCCAGGGGAAACGTAATGGCGACGTAAGCATCATCCACAGTCGTGCGATCAGCGAGGCAACTGCGGCCACGGAACCCGGGTGCAAGACGGCGATCCTCATCCCACCCCGAGTCCCATCTCATGTCCTCCGCCTCTACCACGACGACGTCCGGGGAAAGCTGTTGGCACTCCAATTCAACCTCCGCCGGGCCAGCGGCGTCCTCCATCCGCCAGCGTAATTCGAGCCTCCGATCCTCCGAGACAGACTCAACAGGAAACGGCCCCTCCAAACGCACACGAGGCGCAACGCAGCGAGCCTCCTGGAGACTAAATGCATCGAGCACGTAAAGGCTGAACCAGCGCCCCTTGTACTCCAAACGCCCGCCCGCGCATTGTTCCAGCGCATCTAGGATAAGCGATTGGTCATCCTGATCCGCCTGGGTCGGAGGCAGGTGACTGACGACGACGGCTACATCCTCGAAATAGACTCCCTCCCGTGACAGAGCGGGCAACAACTCCTGATAAGGCCCCATCCACAGATGCGCTTCGATCCGATCACGGGGCAGCCTGCGCCGCGCCCCCAGCAAAAAGAGTGGTTGTTCAACCCGGGGGATATCTTCCGAGTCGGCAAAATATGGGACATAGACCCGGCGGCCCGGAGTAATCCCCTCGGTGACCAAGTCCATCAACTCCCGCCGTACCTGACGATCAGTGGAGTCGATAACGGTGTTAAAATACAAAAATAGATTGAGCAATACCAGTCCAACCAAAGCCAGACCGGCTACAGCCACCAGCCCAGGCCAAAGTGAAACAGGCAGCGCCGATGTCACCTCGCGCCAAACCAGGAGCATGCCCAAAGAGATCAAGACGTAAACGGCGGGAAAACCGGAATAGAATACGCGTAGCTGCGGATGGCCTGTGAGAATGGGAACGGGAAAGAAGAGCAACGCGAACCAAAGAGCCGGCAGCACGTACCCCGGCCGGCGCGGGCGCGAGACCGACAAGATGAATCCCAACAAGAGAAACGGGATCAGGAGCGCATTGACAAGCGGGCCGTGACGGACGAACAGAAAATCCCCCGGTGCCAGCCAAAAGTTCCGCAGCGTTCCCAAGAGATTTTCCCACAACGTGGCGATTGAAACAAGATCAGGATTCGAGCGCTCGTAGTAGGGCGCGCGTCCCACCAGGTACTCGACGACAGTGGGGGTTACGATCGCGACCGGGAGCAACAACCCAACGAGATGAACGACCCACTGTTGCAAAGATGCCCGCCTGACGACCAGCGAGATGACCGTCCAAATCACGGCAACGGCGATCATCGGCACGAAGGTGTCGTAAGTCAACAAGCCCAGGGCCAAAGCCACTCCGCCGACAAACGAATACACAGGCCGTCCAACGCGTAGGCCATGAGCCAGAAAAGCCAAGCCTACCACGGCCCAGACCTTGACGTGAGCCTCGACGAGCGCCGAACGGCTCGCACTCACATCCGCTATCGACACAGAAAGAAGTACCGTCGCCAAGAGCGCTACGCGCGGGCCCAGGGTTTGCCGCACCAACCAATAAAAAGCCATGGTCGCTATCAGGCTGTACGTGGCAACGGCGATGCGAGCCGACAGTATGCCAGGTCCAAGCAGATGATGGAATGGAGCCTGCATGTAGAAACTGAGCGGCTGGGTCGCATAATGATACTCGGATCGAATCGCGTGGCGACCATCGACCATCACCGAAGCCACCTCGACCGTCCACTTGGACTCGTCGCCCTCGATGCCATAGGGAATGCGAGAAAGCGCATAGAAACGAGCAAAGGCAGCCAGCACGACCACGAAGAGCACCAAGACCCACTCCAGCCGGCCCATACGCCGATCCTCGACAGGTCGCCCCTGCGGTGCCGGGCGACAAACGATCATCCAGGCTCCAAAACCGAACAGCACCAAACCACAAAGTAAAAACCCAGTGCCCAGGTCGCCATACAAAAAAAACAGCTCCCCCTCCAATCCCAGGGAGAACAAGCCAAAGAGCGTCGCCGCCTGCAAGCCCTGTCCCCAACGTCCGGTCCACCACCCCACGCCACCCAACCCAAGCATCACGCTCAGGCTAACAACGGGCCACAAGAGAAGCCAGGTGGAGAGGCGCTCAACCACGAAACGCCATACGCGGTAAAGGCCGGCCAGCGGAGGGCGCTCAATAGAATCGGCAGCCTGGAGGGGCACGACATCGCGCGGAGTGATGATCCACACGTATGCCAGTATGGCCATCAAAACCAACGCCACCGTCAACTCCCGCCAATGAACCGCAGCCCAGGCCGGGAGCTGGCCGAGGTCGAAAGAGGGTGGAGAGGCCACAGCGGGAGCGTCGGCCTCCGGTGGAGGCGCAGAGGCCTTGACCTGCCCCAGACCTCGACGCCGCCGGTAATGGCGCAACCCCAGGACGACACCAAGGTCCAGCAAAATCGCCGCTATGAAAGCAATCGCATACAGAATAATTCTGCCGAATCCCAAGCCGTCTCACTCCCCCGGTAAAGAACGTGCCCTTGCCTCAGCCTGCGATCAATAGTACCCTAGAAAAGTCAAATGATCAACTCAGAGCAACCAACCGCGCGTCGCCTCAACTATTACCGGCATTTCACCGCCGATCTCTTACGTTCATTGAACTATGCGTTCACTCACCCGCCTGCACACCATCGGCCAGCACGCCAAAAGACGCCGGCGTGACGGCATCGCCGCTTGCGACAAGGGCGATGCCTCGATCATCATCGAACGCACTCGATGGGCCAGGAGCCAGAAGCACGAGGTTATCACTCGGTCCCAAGTTGAAACCCGGATCGACGCTCGCGTCCAGGTTAGGATTGCCAGCATACAAGGTCATGCGCCGATCCCAGGTGTCCAGGTCGTCCGGCGGGGGCTGATCAGATCCCGCTGCCCGCCCCACGACAACGAGGATCGTCGTACCGCGGGGAACGCGGGCGAGCGCTGGGCCGTCGGCGAAAATCAACGATCCCTCGTCGGTCGCGGTTTTCGTGTCGTTGTCGGTCACGCGCCAACCGCGCAGGTCGACGCCGCCGGGGCGCATCACTCGCAGCTCAAACCACCCTTCCGCAACGAGGCTATCTCCGTCTATGTGATAATCGGAAAAAACGACGTCGCCTGGCTGAGGCGCATCGTCATCGACCGCTTCGAAGCGCGGCGTGAGTGTCAGAGGGCCATCGGGCCGCAGCTCGACAACCGGCGTCTGAGGGAGACTGGGCGGATCCCAACCGGCAAAACGATAGCCCGGCATCGGCACGGCCGTGATGCGGACGGGCACTCCCCGGAAATAGACGCCTCGCCAGGCCAAGTCCGGCAGAAGAGACCCATTGACGGCGACCGTGCCACGTCCACCGGATGGAGCGTTAAAGACAAGCTCGGCCGTGCCGTCCAGGCCAAAGCCTGTGACTATGTGCTGGCGGACGAGATCAGGCCGGAGACGAGCGAAGGCGCGCATCTCCTCCACGTTGGCCGCCCAGTTGCCCACGCTTCCCCAGCGCGCGGTTTCATACGCTATGTCCGGCTCCAGTTCGGCGGCCAGGGCGTCGATGTAGCCGATGACCGATTGGGGCGCAAGCGTGGTATTGAGCAGGTCGGCCATGCGCGAGAGGAACAAATCGCGAAACACCCGGTTTCCCAACAGTTTGCGAAACAACAGCACCTCGCGCCCTTCCGTCTCGGGATGGTCATAGCTCAGCACGCGCTCGACCAAGTTTGCGTCAACGCGGCCGCCCGGCAGCGCGGCAAAGGCGTGGTCGGTGTCCCAGAACATCCACTGCCAGCGCCCACCCGGCACGCGCGGGCGAAACTGCCGCACGTTGTGGTGCGGCCAATCGCGGTGGGCAGCGTAAATCTGGACGGCATAGTAGTCAATCAAGTTCGCCGGATCGACCTGGCTTTGAACGTAGGCATAATTAGCCGGATCAGCCAGATCATGCGTCGCGACGAACGCCATCAGTCGATCCCAGTGCCGGCGATCGCCCAGCAGAACACTGGCTTGCTCCACATTCTCCGGCACGTCCAGCATATCGGCTTCCTGAATGCCGTAACGATCCATCAAAAAGTGGCGGTCGATGCGCTCGCGGATGGTGTAAATGCCCCACGGCTCGCCGTTGAGGAACAGCAAGGCAGGCTGGCTGTAGGTGGCCCGCCCATCCAGCTCGAACGCCAAAACGTCGGCCAACTGGTTGCGCATGAGCGTCCAATTCCAAACATCGGGGGCTGACCAGTCTTGGCCGCTGTTGTGCAAGACCAAGCGCTTGAACGACTGAACGTCACTTGTGGGGAATAAGGGGTACTCCAACCTGCTGACCCCATACTCCTGGCGAAAATAAAGCCGCAGCGCCTTTTTCTCGTACAGTCGGCTGTGACCACCGTGGATGCGTATTCCCGCCGGAACGTGGAACCCCGAGCGACGGTCCTTGTCCACGTAAGTGACGTCTACGGGACGCTCCCACTCGTCCCCCCTTTTGACCGGGCGGACGTAGATGCCCTCCGATCCCCACAGGTCATCGGGGTCCACAATCAACGAGAGCATGGGCAGCGTCGCCCGCAGGCCGACGAAATACGACGCGCTGACCACCGGCCCCAACTCACCATCCGGCAGCACAGCCCGCGCGCGAACGACGGTGACCGTCGGCGCGTCGGCGCGCAGGTGCAGGGGATGGGTATAGACCGTCCCGCCGGCCCGCTCGGGCACACTGCCGTCGAGCGTGAATATCACGTATGCGTCGGGATCAGAGACGTGGAACTCTAGGCGGACATCCTGCTCGAAATAACCGCCGGGAGGAGAGAAAACTGGCTCTGTCGCGGACGCGGCTTTCGCAGGCTTGCGGCGGTCAATGCATTCGAATGCATTGACCGCCGCAAGCGCAAGAATTGCGATAACGATGATGCACAGATGCGGTATACGCTTCAAGAAGGGAATCCGATGCACACTGCCCCTTTGCTAGGTATGTAGAGGCACGGTCAACAACGCGAACGCTACTTGATGCAAGGAGTATAATGCAACTCTATACGCAAGTCAACGACCATCGAGGGCAAGTCACACACCTGGACAACCCTTGAATCTGTTGTAAAATCCGACCCAGGTTACCCATGGACAACGCCGTAAAGCCATCTGCCCTACCCTCTTGGTGGTCAAGAGTCAGGCCGTACGTCAAAGCCGCGTTGTGGCTTGCACTATCGATCGCTCCGCTGACCCTCACTCTGGCGTGGGGTACGTATTTCGATGACGACGCATACGTCGCCTTCCGCCACGCGCGCAACCTGGCCCGCGGCCAGGGACTGACCTACGGCGTCCAAACGCCACCCAGATCAGCCCTCTACACACTGGCGCTGTGGTCGTTGGCCGAACTGGGCGTACCGCCGCCGCAAGCCGGGCTAATCTTGAGCGCGCTGGGGTGGAGCGCAGCAGTCTGGGCCATCCACAGCGTCGGTCGCGCGCTGCATCGCTCTGCGGCAGCAACGCTGTCAGCAGCTCTCCTGGCTTTCAGCCCAATCATCGTAGCCACGCTAGGGACACAAGTCCCTTGGATCATTGCTCTGGCGTGGATTGCCCTCGTAGCGTCGGCCAAGCATCGATGGACCACACAGGCCTGCGCCCTGGCGCTGATGCTGCTCACCCACTTTGACCTGAACACGTTGGCACTGGTAACATTGCTGGTCGCCACTCAATGGCTTGAGCGGCGACGCTTCCCACTGCGGTCCTTTCTGATTTTGGTGATCGTCGCCTCGGGTTGCGGGCTATTGGTCGCTCGGCAAGTCATCGCCCCACCCTCCCTCCCTAACTTGGATCTGCCCAAATGGGAACACGACATACGGCGACTTTTGGACGAGAGCGAGTTCTACTGGCTGTTCCCGCCCCTGTGCCTCTGTGGAATGGCGGAACTTTTACGCACGCCGCGAAAAACGTGGCTGGGCGCATTGCCGTGGGGAGCAACAGCATTTCTGATCGGCGGCCCGGTAGCCCGGGCTGTGATGATCACCCTGGTGCTGTTCCTGACCGGCCTAGGCGTTCATTGGATCATCACGCAGATCAAAGCGCGCACCCTCACCCAACTCAATCGCATCACACTGGCGACAAGTGTGATGCTGATCGCCGGGCTACCACTGGCAATAGCGCAGGTATCCTCGCTCGTGCAGCGCTACCAACTCAGGCCCATCGCCCGCCACGCGCTCGAAGCACAAGCGGGCGAATGGTTGCGCAAACACAGCGAGCCGACGGCGACGGTGTTTGGCTCCGAGCGGCTGGGATATCTGGCCGACCGGGCTGTCTTTCCCTGGAACGGGCATGCGGACGCCTCCGACATCGCGCCACCCTTAAAAGCCCTGAGCGAGAACCCGCCCCAACATCTTGTTTCCTTCCGGGACATCACCTGGAAATACATCACGCAAACACGTTGGTTCCAAGATACCTACGCGCCAGCCGAGAAATTCAGCTCCCCCTACGAGGTCACGTCGCCCCTCACGATTTGGAGCCGTCGATCCAAAGCGCCTGGTGTAAAAGAGCGTCATCCGTTAAATGTGCGCCTGCCGGGCGACGTAAACCTGATTGGGTACACCTTGCAGACACAGCACATCCAACCCGGAGACACGGTGGACGTGACCCTCTTCCTAAAACCGACGCGCCCCGTCACCGAGTCGCTCAGGCCCATCGTGCAGATGAGTATCCCCCAGGGTTCGGGGGACTGGCAGAACTGGTGGCAAGTGGACTCGACAGGCGACTATAGCATCCCTACGGATTGGTGGCTGCCGGGAGAAACAATCGCCGCCGAGTTCGAGTTGGTTGTGAACGAGGATCTGCCCGTCGGCGCATATCGCCTGGACGTACTCGTGCTCTCCCAAGACACCGAGCGCTATCTAGGCATGTATCAGGACGGCGACACATCCCCCGTTGACCGTGTCCTGCTTGGATACGTGGCCGTCCCCTGGCCGGGCGAAGCGCAAAATGCTGCCCTAGATCGTGCCAAGCCGGTACGTGCCAGCTTTGGGGATCGGATCACGCTGCTGGGGTTTGAGGCAGAGGACAGTGCAGCAGCGGGGGGCGAACTTGAAGTCACGTTGTACTGGAGCGCCCGGCAGCCACCTGAGGACAACTATGTCGTGTTCGTCCAACTGATGGACGACACAGGCCAGCCCGTCGCCGGCCATGATGGGACACCGATGGACGGGCGATATCCCTCGAGGGCATGGTTCCCCAGCGACGTCGTACCGGACACACATCGGCTGACGCTAGACCCCGCTACTCCTTTGGGAACGTACCGCTTACAAATCGGCATGTACCGCTGGTCCAGCCTGGAGCGGCTGCCTGTGTGGGATAGCGAGGGGAACGAACAGGCGGATCGGAGCTTGTTCCTGCAACGGATCGAGGTAACGGACGCACTCACCCACTAGACGGTCTCGAAGACACGTAGGGCAAATTGACAATTTGCCTACGAAAAGTTATAGTGCTTCCTGATTGGTTCGATAACCTTCCACGTGCACGACATTCCCACGGGAAACGTGACCAGGTCGCCCGGCTGGATCTCGACCGGCTCGCCGTCGTCGGGCGTAACAACCACCCGCCCCTCGAGCACGTAACAAGTTTCGGTCATGTCGTACAACCAGGGAAACTCGGACGCTTCCTTGGTCCAGATGGGCCAATCCCTGACGCCCATCTCGTCCAGTTTTTCCTGGCTGGGGTTTCTTTCGACCGTGATCTTCATTGCGACCTCCTACCTACCATTATTTGACATCTAGCCACCCGACAGTTTGAATCACGAATAGCACGAATCAACAAGTGACACGAATTCTACTGAACATCAATCCAAAAAGCATTTGTGAAATTCGTCGACTCGTGTCATTCGTGATCAGTCCGCGACTCGTCCGCGAAAGTGTCGGGTAGCTGGGTTTGACACTCGTCATTTCAGGATGTAATACGTCCCCTTCTTGGCCCCGATCTTGAGCAAAATACCGCGATCCACCAGATCGACCAGGTCCAGCCGCAGCGTCTCGGCGGTGACGTCGGGGCACAGCTCGCGGTACTCGCGATTGGTGATGCGCCCGCGCTCCTGCACGTAAGCCAGGGCCCGCGCCTGCCGCTCGTTCATCGACGGCGCGCGCACGGACATCGGCGCGCGCTCGATCACGTTCTTGAGCGTGACAGTAAAGGCGTAGGGGGTGTCCTTGAACTGGGGCGCCGGGTGACCGGCCCGCATCATCTCATCGATCATCAGGTCCACGCCCAACCCCAGCTCCTCGATGTAGCCCCACTGGTACAGCGCAGAGACGAGGCGCGGATTGCGCGAAAAGTGCTCCTCGATGATGTTATCGACGGTGATGAAACCGGGCAGCCCGCCGGGGCTGATGATTTCCATACGGTCGGAGAACATGCGCACCTCGATGCGCCGCCCGCCCAGCCGGTAATCACGGTGGGCCACGGCATTGACCAGCGCCTCGCGGACGGCGGCCACGGGGTACTCGGTGCGCTCCTCCCGCTCCAATCCGGTGACGACGGCGCCGATGCGCATCTCCTCGCCCACCACCTCCCACGTGCGCTGGATGATGCGCGCCAGCGGCCCGCCGATCTCCTCGCGGCGGCCATAGCCCGCCTGACCGGTCTCGTCGCGTGGCAGCGTGCCGACGAACTTGACAAAGGTCAGCCCACTCTGCGGCAGAAAGGCCTGGGGATTCTTGGCGAACAGCAACACGCCTGCGACGGTAGGACGGCCCTCTTCGTTTAGTGCGCCTACCTGCGCCAGCAGATCGTCCACAGAGCGCGCCCACTCCCGGTGTTGGCGATCCTCCCACTTGGCTTTGAACTCCTCGATTACCTCGTCGTCAAAGTCGTCCCG
>CAZKDJ010000015.1:0-36341 GCA_964551295.1 uncultured Anaerolineales bacterium
AGGGCGGCTACGCCGCCCTCACACCCCCCGCCCCCCAGATTATTGAGATGATACCCTAGAACTCTATTGAGGTGAATTCCTCTACCGAGGTGGTTTCATCTGTCGAGGCGACTTCATCCACCGGAGTGGCTTCCTCTACAGCCACGATCTCATCCAGGCCAACCACGTCCACGGCCTGCGGACCCTTGGGCGAATCCTCCACCGTCAGCTCCACTCGCTGACCCTTGTTAAGATTCCTATAACCTTCCCCCTGAATAACAGAGTAATGGACAAAGACATCCTCCTCCTGTCCATCAGGGCGGATAAACCCATACCCCTTCACGCGACTGAACCACTGGACAGTCCCTGAAACGCGAGCATTTTCCATGATTCTACTGCCTCCTATTAAAACTAACTTCGTGCTCGGCTCCGGACAGCTCACCCTGCCAGCCTCTCCATTCTGTCCTTCAAGGCATCTATCTACTGCCGGAGCAACAGGAGGCAAAATACCACAATTTCGGCGAACTGTCAAGCATCGCCCAAGCTTGCGGCAGCACAAGAGTTACCCGGTCGCAGCCAACAAAGCGACGACCCGCTCCATCACGGCCTCGGCCACAGCGGCTTTGCTCATGAGGGGCAACTGCTCCACACCGCCATCCCGATCCAAGATCGTCACGCGGTTGCTCTCGGCCGCAAAGCCTGCGTCGCGGGCGGTGATGTCGTTGGCCACGATCAGATCGAGATTCTTGGCCACCAGCTTATCGCGGGCATGCTCCGCCAAATTCTCGCTCTCGGCGGCAAATCCGACCACGACGCGCCCCCCCCCCCCATCCGCTCGGCGGACGGCGACGGCGGAGAGAATATCCGGCGTACGCACCATGCGCACACCCAGATCGCGGTCGCCCTTCTTGATCTTTTGTGCAGCCGCCTTCTCCGGCCGAAAGTCTCCCACCGCCGCGGCCATCAGCAGCACGTCGGCATCCCCGGCGGTGGCGAGCACGACATCGTGCATGCCTTGGACGGTGACGACGTCCACCCGCTCGGCCCCCACCGGCGTGGGCAGATGTGTGGGGCCTGCGACGAGAGTGACCTGCGCGCCCAGGTCGAGGGCGGCCTGAGCCAGCGCAAAGCCCTGCCGTCCCGACGAGGGGTTGGTGACGAAACGCACGGGATCGATCGCCTCGCGAGTGGGACCGGCGGTGACGACGACGCGCCGCCCGGCCAAAGGCCCCTCCTGGCCCAGCACCAAGCGGACGTGACCCAGAATTTCGGCGGGTTCCACCATGCGTCCCTCGCCCTCCAGGCCGGAGGCCATGCGCCCGCGGGCCGGCCCGGCAAAGTGTGCGCCTCTTTCGCGTAACGTGGCGACGTTGGCCTGTGTGGCCACGTGGCCCCACATCTCGACGTCCATCGCCGGGACGAGCAGCAGCGGCCAGCGAGCGGCCAGCGCCAGCGCGGTGAGCAGATTGTCGGCCAGGCCGTGCGCCAGCTTGGCCATCGTGTTGGCCGTGGCCGGGGCGATGGCCAACAGATCGGCGGCCTCAGCCAACCCCACGTGGACGACGTGCGTGGGCAGCACGGCACGCTCGCCCAGCGCCGCGTCGAGCGCGCCCCACATCGTCGTATATACCGGGCGCCCGGTGAGCGACTGGAACGTGAGCGGCGTGACGAACCGCGTCGCCGCCTCCGTCATCACCACGTCTACCTGCGCCCCGGCCTGCGTCAGCCGGCTGGCGAGCGTGCAGACCTTGTAAGCCGCAATCCCGCCGGTGACACCCAGAAGAATACGTTTATCCTTGAGAAGAGAGATGGGTTCCATGATCGTCTCCTTATCCTATGCCCGCGATTATACTCGCCATCTCCGAGCCGAGCAAGAAATTCTCGGGCGTACCTTGCGCCATCGCCCAAACGATGTATAATCCCTCTTAAGGAGCGCATGGAACGCGCCATCTTACAAGCCAGCACATCGGTCAACGTCCACGCCGCACAAGCTCGGCAGTGGTTCCTGGACCTGGAGACGCACCCCGAACGGTACGAGTTCGAAACCCACGCGGGGTTCGCCTTCACCAAAGGCAATTTCGGCCAAATCGGCGCGCGCTTCCAGACCTGGGAACAGTTCCACGGCCTAGAGTTCAACCTGCACTTTGAGCTAACCGAGACCAGCGAGTCACACTTTCGATTTCAACTGCTCCACCCGCCGCTGCCCATCTGGTGTGCTTTTCGCCTCATCGAAAAAACCGACGACACCACGAGCCTGCGCCTAGATGTTGGAGCGACATCCCGCTTGGGCTTGTGCTTCCTGCGGTTTCCTCTGATCAAAGGAACCGTCCAAAGACAAATCCAGAGCGAGGTCGATCACATCAAGGCGTCGATGGAGGCCGTCTACGATTCAGGCTGACCCAGCCTCATTCTAACACGCTGTTAAGGAAAATGCGGTATAATAGAGTAAACCGTTCTAGCATTTGAAGGATAGAAATTACAGATGAAGAAAGCACAAACCAAGCCAGATATCATGCTCATCGTTCTGGATACCCTGCGGGCAGACCGGCTCTCGTGTTACGGGTATTCTCGCGAGACCAGTCCGCACATCGACGCCTTTGCTGCAGAGAGCACGCTCTTTGAGCGCGCCATCTCCCCGGCCCAGTGGACGATCCCGGCCCACGCCTCGATCTTTACAGGCGAGTACCCGACCACGCACTTGACTACTCAGATCTATGATCGACACAATCAAGAGCAGATTATGCTGGCCGAGGTGCTGCGCGATGCGGGATACAACACGGTCAGCTTTTGCAACAACCCTCTCCTGGGCGTGGTAGAGAACGATCTGGACCGGGGCTTTGAAGAGGTCTACTTGTACGGCGGCGCGCTGCCGAACCGGCCTGCCATCGCCGACGCCCGCCCGCGCCTGCCAGGCCGGATCGCGCACCGCGTGGCGCGCCTGCTGCGACACATCACCCGCCCCATCCAAGATAGGTTCGCCCGCGATAATTTCATGCTGCGTATCGCCGTCATCCCCTGGCTGGTTCCGCTCTGGCAGCGCTATGGCAACTTTAAAGGCAACACGGCCCTGTCACTTCGCGACATGGTGGGCTATCTGCGCACCCGCATACACAGGGACGCGGAGCAGCCTCTTTTCACCTTTATCAACTTGATGGAGACCCATCTCCCCTTCAGCCCACCCAAACGCTTCATCCGCAGGTTCGCCCCCTATTACCGAAAAGAGCGCAAAGCGTACCGGTTCATGCAAAGCTACAATCACAAGCCCTTTGACTGGATGATGCCGCTCACACAGCCTCTGACCGAGTTGCAAGATCAGGTACTCAACGATCTATACGACGCCGAGGTCGCCTACGAGGATCACCTGCTACGCCATCTGTTCGCGTACCTCGACCGGCCGGACGTGCGCGACAACACCTTGGTCATCATCACCTCGGATCACGGCGAGGGTCTCAACCGGCACGATTTTGTGGGCCACTCCTTGGTGGCCTACGACGACCTGGTACGCGTCCCCCTCATCATTCGTTTCCCTCAGCAGCGTTACAAGGGTATGCGCGTCTCGACTCCCGTCTCTACGCGCCGCATCTTCCACACAGCCCTGGAGGCCGCCGATCTCCAGCAGGGAGGCCACGGCATCGACAGGATAGACAGCGCGCTGGTGGACCTGCAAACGACGAGCCTGGGCCGCACGGTCGACGGTGCCGACCCCGAGGGAGGCATCGTCTTCACCGAGGCCTACACACCCGAGACGCTGCTCACATTGATAAAGGGCGAGGATCCTCAGAGAGTCGAGGCCTTCCGCTGCAACCTGATGCGCCGCGCCGCTTACCGGGAAAACTACAAGCTCATCACCGTCGGCGACGAACCCGACGAGCTGTTCGACGTGGTCAGCGATCCCGACGAGATGGACAACCTCATCTCCCAGGAGCCCGCAGTGACGACGGAGCTGGATAAGCTGCTCACCGCTTTCGTGGAAGAGGCGGAAAAGCGACGTCCGGCCAACCTGGAAGCTGCACGATTGGAACTGGACGACGAACTGGTCGCAGAACGGCTGCGCGGCCTGGGTTATATCGAGTAAGACCCCCACCCAAACAACCTTTTGTTGTCGCCCTCCCCCAAGGAGGGGGAGGGAGCTATCGGTTCAGCTCGTACACGATGCGCAGTCCGTGCAGCGTGAGCCACGGGTCGACCACGTCGATGACGTCCGTCTCGCGGGAGATGGTCTCGGCCAGCCCTCCGGTGGCGATCACCTGCGTCTCCGGTCCTAGCTCCGCCTTGAAGCGTGCCACCATGCCCTCCACCAGTCCCACGTAGCCGAACAGCAACCCCGATTGCATGGCGTGGGGCGTGTTGCGTCCAATGGCAGCGGGTGGACGGGTCAGGTCGACGGGGTACAGCTTGGCCGCTCGCTCGAACAGCGCCTGGGCAGCGATGCCGATGCCAGGCGCGATAGCTCCACCCAGGTAGTCCCCGTTCTCTCCCACCGCATCGAAGGTGGTGGCCGTGCCGAAATCGACCACGCAGGCGGGCAGGCTGTAGAGCGCCTTGACCGCCGCCGCGTCTACCACCCGGTCGGCACCTATCTCGCGCGGCTCGTAGCGCAGGCGCACGCCGGTCTTGACCCCCGCGTCCACCACCAGTGGCTCCGGGCCCACGTAATCGCGGCACGCCCGCTCAAAGACCGGCGTCAAAGGCGGCACGACGCTGGCGATGGCGATGCCCGTCACCTGTTCGGGCTCGCAGCCCCGGTGGCGGAGCAACTGATCCATCAGGATGCCGTACTCGTCGGGCATCTTTTCGCGGATCGTGCGGATGCGCCAGCTCGGACCGAGCTTGTCTCCTTCGAACAGCCCGAATGTGATGTTGGTGTTGCCGATGTCGATCGCCAACAGCATCGCCGACCTCCTCATACGCTGGAGCCGCCAGAACGGCGCGCGATCTGTTTCCAGGCCGCGACGACGGCGACGGTGATGACGACGGCCACGATGATCTCGGGGATGCCGTGGGTCGCAGCGACGGTCGCTGCCAGGCTGATGTCCATATAGCCGCGCAAGACCGCTATACCAAGAACGAGGCCCGTGTTCGTCGCTGTGCCGACGGCCGCGCTCACGCCGACGGCCAGGAGTTCGTTGACGCGCTTCAATCCCCTGTAGGCCAGGTAGGCCGTGACGCCGATGAACATGCGCGGGATGATGGCCACCAGCGGGTCCTTAAAGAGGGGCGAGGTCGCCCGCAAGAAGCTGAACAGGCCGAAGCACAGCCCGATCAGCCAGCCGACCGGCCAGCCCTCCAGTATCCCGCCGATGATGGCCGGGATGTGCAGCGTGGTGGCGTTGACGCCCGTGGGAAAGGGAATGAACCCGCCGACGGGCAGTGTCCCCAGCAGCACGGTGATGGCCACCAGGATGCCGGTGACGGCGATCCTGCGCACCAGGGTAGACGTGTTTGCTTTTCTAGTCATTTCCATGATCTGTCTCCTTCCAAAATTAGAATTGTCCCAACCAAGCCGCCAACGCCCGCCCGAGAGTGGCAAAATCGACGTTCAACATAGCGATGCAGAAGGCGGCGGCCGCCGCCAGGGCCAAATAGTCGGCCGGACGCGCGCGCAACTTGACCCGCCGGGTGCGGCCCTTGCCGCCGGTGTAACCCCGCGCCTCCATCGCCAGGGCGAGGTTCTCGGACCGGCGCAGGCCGGCGAGAAACAGCGGGACCAGCAGCGGCAGCAGACGGCGCGTCGTCTTGACGAACCGGAAGCGCCCGGCCGTGCCAAAGTCGGCCCCGCGCGCGATCTGCGCCTTGACGATACGCTCCATCTGCAGGGCCAGCGTGGGGACGAAGCGCAGGGCGATGGTCACGGTCAGCGCTGCCTCGTGGGCCGGGACGCCCATGCGCTGAAAAGGTGCCAGCAGCCCCTCCACCCCGTACGCCAGCTCGGCCATCGTCGTCGTGGAGGTCAGCAGGGTCGTAAGCACGATCAGCTCGATCAGGCGGGCGGTCGAGACGACGATGAAACGCAGCGTACAGTCGGTCAGTTCAACAAACCCCCACTGCCAGATGAGGTTACACGCCTCCCCTCCAAAGGTCTGAGGCGGCAGCAACACCTGGAAGACCGCCAGGAACGCAAGGACGGGCAGCGCCGGTCGCACACCCTGCAGCGCCTGCCCGAGCGAGACGCGCGAGAGCGCCACCAGCAAAAAGACGGTCAGCAGCAGGATCACGTTCGCCAGGTACGTGCCGCTAAAGGTCACCGCCGCCACCACCAGCGCAAAGGCCAAGATCTTGAAGCGCGGGTCCATGCGGTGGACGAGTGAGCCCACGGGCACGTACTGGCCGAGGGTCGCGTAGCGCAAGAACTCGAATGTGCTCATAAATCCCCCCTCTCGGTCTCGCTCACAGGCAACGGAGCAGTGCCGGCCACGATCGCCGCCTCGACCTCGTCCAGCGTCAGCGCGCCAGCGGGCACAGGCAGCCCGCGCTCGCGCAGGGCGGCCATCACCGCGACGGCCGCCGGCACGTCCAGGCCGAGCGCCCGCAGCCGTTCGGCCTGGGAAAAGACTTGGCGCGTCGAGCCTCGCAACGCCACCCGTCCCTCCTCCAGCACAACTACTCGCCTGGCCAGGGCGGTGACGTCATCCATGTTGTGGGTGGCGACGACGAGCGTCAGCCCCTCCTCCCGATTCAGATGGCGCAGCGTGGCCAGCAAGTCGCGCCGCGACTGCGGGTCCAACCCCGCCGTCGGCTCGTCCAGGAGCAACGTCTTGGGATGCAAGGCCAGCACGCCGGCCAGCGCGGCCTTGCGCCGCTCCCCACCCGAAAGGCTCTGGGTGAAACGATCCTTATAGTCCAGGAACGGCAGCCCCACCGCCTCCATCGCCCGGCGCACGCGCTCGCGGACGGCCTCCCGGTCCAAGCCCAACTGGCGCGGTCCAAAGGCCACGTCGTCGCCGACGTAGGTCTCAAAAAGCTGCTCCTCCGGCCTCTGGAAGAGGATGCCAACCTGCTCGCGCAGGAAGCGGCGATCCGTCTGCCGGGCGTGCGCGTCCTTTCCGGCGATGAGCACGTGCCCGTCCTGGGGCTCCAGCAGACCCGCCAGGTGTTGCAGGAGGGTGGACTTGCCCGAACCGGTCGCGCCGAGCAGCGCAACCGATTCGCCCGCGTGCACCTCCACGCTCACCCCGTCCAGGGCCCGCACGGCGAGGGGAGTGCCCGAAAGATACGTGTAGCGGAGATCGCGCGCGGCGACGGACGGGCGTCCGTTGGAGGCAAACGGAGGATCTGTAAAAGAAAGCGGCTCTATTTGAACGTTGCGGAACGCGAGGGCATCCACCACATCGTCCAGATCGAACAAACCGGCGGGAAAGTCAGGCCAGCGGCGAACCATCCTCGCCGCCAAGTCTGCCACCGGCGGCAGCTCCAACCCCAGCCGGGTCACGTGATTGGGACAGGCGAAGAAACGGCGCGGCGCTCCATCGAACGCGACGCCGCCCTCCGACAGCACGATCACGCGCTCGGCCAGCACCGCCTCGGCCATGTGGTGGGTGATCAGGACGATCGTCACGCCGTCAGCGTGCAAGCGCTGCAAGAGAGCGAGCACCTCCCGCCCGCCGGCCGGGTCGAGCATAGCGGTGGCCTCGTCCAGCACCAGGCAGCGGGGACGCAGGGCCAGCGCGCCGGCGATGGCCGCCCGCTGCTGCTGGCCCACGGAGAGCAGGTGCGGCGGGCGGTTGCGTAGCTCCCACATCCTCACCGTCTCCAGCGCCCAGCGCACCCGGCCCTCGATCTCGTCGGCGGGCAAGCCCAAGTTTTCCGGGCCAAAGGCAACGTCGTCCTCCACCGTCGTGGCGATGATCTGATCCTCGGGCTGCTGGAACACCATCGCCACCTGCGAGCGAACGGCGGGCCAGGCGGCCTCCTGGCGGGTATCCAACCCAGCCACCCGGACCTCTCCCCGGGTGGGAAGCAGCAGTGCGTTCAGGTGGCGAGCCAGCGTCGTCTTGCCGGAGCCGTTGGTGCCGACGACGGCGACGAACTCGCCGGGGTGTATAGTGAGACTCACCCCACGCAGCGCGTCGATGGGTTCAGTCCCACTCCCCTCGTAGGTGTGGTAGAGACGGGATATCTCGATCAGCGGTTCGGTCGCGTGCATGAAAAAAGCACCTTCCATCGGGATCGGAAGGCGCGAGGCGGCAAAGAAAACGACGGAGCTGGGCTCCGTCAGCAGAAGAACCATTCCTTTCTGCCGTCTCGGTCGTTTGTGTCTCACGATCCCAGCGGCACCGGAAAGCGGTGCGGTTAATTAGATTGTCAGTACAAACTCACGGCCTTGAAGGTCCGTGGTAGGAACATTATAGTGCAGGCGAGGGGAATGTCAAGAGGATTCCCAGTCCACACCAGCCATCAGATTCGCCACCGACAGGTCCTCGTCCAACTCGGGCCAGTGTAAACTAATGCCACCGCCGCCGATCTCGCACTTGGCGCGCTGCACAGGAGCCGCTTCATACAGCACCGGGAACCAGATGATGGGCACGCTGATGACGCGGCCGTCGGCCAAAAAGACGTGCATCATCTCTTCATCAAACTCGACGGATTGAGCCAGCGCGGCGGTCGGCACATAGGCCCGTCGGACTCTTGGTTTGTTCTTACACAAAGTAGCCATCCCAAGCCTCCATCAATTCAGCCTGATGCTGCTCGATAATCTGCTCAATCTCATTCAGCTCGTGTGCCCTGAATCCATAGTTCGACGCCAGATCGATTGGAGCAAGCCAGAACTTGGCCTAGTCGCTGCCCGCCTTGACGTGAATGTGGGGTAACCCTTGCCCCTCGTTGCTGAAGAAGAAAAATCGGCAGCGACCTACCCGCAGCACAGTTGGCATGGAATCCCCTTCCGTATCCTCAGTATACCACACCCATACACCCGCCGCAATCACAGCACAGCGGCTTAGATTGGGATGCGGCCCCCGTAACCTAGCCCACGGACTATTTGAACTTGGGCCACTGGTTGTAGCCAATGGCTGGGTTATTTGACCCGAGTTTTAGAATGAACTCGACTTCTTTCTGATTCACCTCGGCGTCGGATGCCGACTCCGACTCCCAAAGAATCTCTTTTCGGATCGTGAAATCCCGTCTTTGTTCCCGAGTAAAATCCTTCGCAATCAGCTCGCTGCTTGCGCTACCAAAGTAGTTGATACTGTCGGTGAGGTCCTTCCCGACGTATATCTTTCCATTGGGATAAGTTATTTTGTAGATGACTTTCATCGACCGTTACTATGTTCCTCGCTGCCCGGACCGCTAACCTCGCGACCGCCACTGCGCCAGCACCTTCTGCACAAAAGCGCTCTTGCTCTCGCTGAACGCGGCCCGATCGTGCTTGTACTTGGTGCGCAGGTTGTGCTTGAGCGCCTGGTACTCGCGCCGCAGGTCGGCGTCGGCGCGCAGCGCGTCGCGAAAGGCCAGGTGTTCGATCAGCGATTGGCTGCCCGCCTCCACGATGTGCAGGTGATGCGTGCGCGGCTTGCCCTTGCGGAAAAAGCGCCGGTCGACGTTCTGCGGGTAGTCGACGAAGACGTAGCCCAACGCCTGCAGCGGCGCGATGCAGGCGACGGCGTCGTCCAGGCGGCGCACGGCGACCATCGTGTCGATGATGGGCTTGGCGTCTAGGCCGGGGATGGCGGTGCTGCCGATGTGGTGGATCTCTAGCGCCAGGTCGCCCAGCGCCGCCGCGATCCTGGCCCGCTCAGCCTCGAACCGGGCCGGCCAGGCCGGGTCGTAGGGAACCACCTCCACCGCCTCGTGGATATCGTCCCAGATGGCGTCGGCCACCTCCTCCGCCGTGCGGCCCGTGGTATCGATCGGGAACCCCACGTCGCCGCGCCTGGCAGCCTCTTCCTGGATGGCGACCAGCTCCCGGTACCGCTTTAGGTGCCGCGGCGATCTCGCCGGGCGCAGATCGGCGTCCGACTCCTGCTCGCGCTTGCGGATGCGCGCCTCGATGACGTCGTCCGAGGCGACCAAGCGATAGGCGTAGGTCACGTCGTCCAGGTCCGAGAGCAGGTGGCGCAGCGCCGCCGACTGCTCCGGCGTCTCGAAAACATAGTTGATCACAAAATCGTGATAGCCGCCGCGCTCGATGTGGAAGGCGATCAAATGGTGAATCGTTTCAAAGAGGTACGCGACGCGTGCCTCGTCATAGATCTCGAACGGGTGCACCGCGCCGATATAGTCGCCATCGAGCATCACGGCCCGATCGAAGCGGGCGTTCAGCTCCCAGGCGACCGACGTCTTGCCGATGCCGCAGGGGCCGTTAATGATGACGATCACATTCAGGCGCCCCGTGCGGCGACGATATCGCCCAGGTCCAGGATGAAACGGTTGAAACCCCGCACGTACGTCATCAGGTAATCCTGCGCCAGCATGTTGGCCAGCTCACCCTCGTTCAGCGCCAGAAGCTGGGGGATGAACGGGCGAAAGTCGCGCAGGCTGACGTGCATGCGGTTCTCGTCGTCGGTGATGACGCCCCAGATCAGCTCCTTGGTCTCGCCGTCGTCCTTGGCGCTGATAAAGCGCGTGATGGTGCTGCCCGGCGCGACCCGGCCCACGTTGGAAAAGACCTCGCTGCCCTTGATAATCTCGTTGAGCGCGCCCACGCGCTGGGGGATGCCGTCCATCAGGTTCTGCATCGAGGGGGGCAGATGGGCCAGCATGCGGATCGTGGCCGTGTTAAAGCTCTCCCCGCGCATGGTCACCGCCTTGAGCGCGTCAAGCACCTGGCCAAATGCCTGCAGGTAGGCCAGGAGCTCACGCCGGGCGCGGTCGAAGGCAGCCCACTGCGGACCGGACTGGTCGCTGCAGGCCTGAAGGCCCTCGCGGGCGGCGATGAATTTCCCCCGGATATCGACCAGCGGATTGCGAAAGGTGGTGGGAAAGACGCGCTCTCTGGGCGCGACGTTACTGGCGCTCATGGGGATCAGGAGCGCGGGATTGGTCTCGCGCAAGCGCGTCAACGTCATCTTGATGGCCTCTAGTGCAGCCTGGGCCTGGGGAGATTTGGCCCGGCTGCTGAACGTCCTTAGCGCCTGGCGAACCTGGGGGGAGGGCTCGTAGCTCGCGGCGTGGAAAAAACGGTACAGGAGCAGCAGATCGTTGACCGTGAGCCGCACGCCCCGCTGCCCGAGCCACTTGCGCAGACGGGCCAGGGAACGCATATCGACGTCGTCCGATTCGGCAGTCACCTCGCCAGGCTTGCGATGGGATTGCAGAGCAGCCTCCGCCTTGGGGCTGCCCTTCAGCGCCAGTGGCTGCGGGGGCGGCGCCTGGGGAGTAAAGTTCCGACCGACCAGGCGGCGGTACCAATGGACCGCGCTGTCGGTCATGACCTCCGCCACGGCCATGCCCCACATCCCGTCGAAAAAAATGTGGGATTGATCAAAGACAAAGCTCCGGTCGGTGCGAAAGACGGTCAGCGCGTGGTCGCCGATGGACCGGCGGCCGCGCCGCACGTAGGCCAGGGGCAGCTCGCGCGGGCGGCGGTCCCAGTTGACGACGATGGGCGCGCGACGCAGGGCAGCCAACTCTGCCTGGGTGGCGGCCGGGAGTTTTTCGCGCAGTTTGGGCTGGAGCGACCGCGGGGTCTCGGCCAGCAGCAGATCCAAGTCTGGCGCCGGGCCAGGGTTCTGCGCGGCCAGGATGCCCGCCACCCAACTCAACACCATCTCAGGCGCCGGCGGACGCAGGACGCCCAGGAGCCGGCCGTCGCGGTAATAGACCCGTCCGTTGTGGTCGGTCTGCAATGGCTGCCCGGAACCATCACACAGCCCTTTCTCCGGATGCAGGTAAAGGGGAACTGGCGCCGCATCCTCCGGGCGCGGCGGGTAACACAGAGGGCTCCCTTGTTCGTTCTGCCGGCAGGCCAGCGTCAAGTAAGTGCGCTCCTGCCAGATAAAAGCCACGGTCGCCCGCCACAGCGGGATGAATTCTCTACCTTCCTGGTATCGATTCGGTTTAAGGGCCGCCAGGAGCGTCATCTGCTGCTGGTAGGCCGGGAGCTCATCGGTCAGACGGGCCTGGTAGCGCTGCCGGAAACAACCTTGGGCCTTTCCGGGGAGCGCCGGGAGCATCTCTTCCATAAACTGCTGAAATACGGCCTGTCGATGGGATACATAGTCGGCGCTATCTTTCGGGCGGCGGTAGGGACACCGGCGGTACCAGTCCCGCTCCAGGGTAAAGAAAGGGGGTTGGTCAGCGATGCCGGCCTCCATCGCCTCCTCGACCAGCAGCCGCAGCATCACGCGCTCCGTCCAGTCGGTGAGCAAGAGATCGTCGTAGCGATAGAGCAGCTCCAAGGCAGCGCAGACCCACGCGGCGGCCATCTGAATCGGATACTGCTGTTCCGAGGACAGCGCCTTTTGAAAACCCACCGTCTCGTTAGCGTGGCGGGCGGTATCCTCCCGCAGGCCAAACTGAAGGTAGAACTGCCAGGTGCCCTCGGGGAAGGCGCTATCGACGTCCTTGCCAGCCAGCCGCAGGACCTTTTGATAAATGTGGATGGCAGCGGCGGGACCGGCGATGAGGGCGCCGTAGAGCCCCTGGGGGATCAGATCGACGCCCCGCAATAGGGCCGTCAGGTCACGGGTCACCTGATCGGTGCTGACTCGTCGCCCTTTGAGCTTGATCAGGCCGCTCAACAAAAAGGCAGGCAGGTTGCCGGCGGGAAAGATGCGTGCGATCTCTTCCTTGATCGCCTGGATCTCGGGCAGGGTCAGCTTGGAAAGTTCGAGGATGGTCGTATCATCGACCTTGAGCAACGCGGCCAGGGTGGCCTGCTGTGGCTCGGACAGTCTTTCGCGCCGAGATGGACTGGGCTTCGTATCCGCCAACATCGCCCCACACTACTCCAGCGACTCTCCGCTGACGGCGCAGCGAAAGCTGAGACCCGCCCCACTGGCCCGCGTTGTGCCCGCATCCCGATGGGTCGTGCGCGCCTTGTGATCGTCATAGCCGTAGGAACCGCCGCGCATCACGTGATGGGTTCCGGTAGCCGGCCCCAGCGGATCGACCGCACCCTCGGCCTCGTCGTAATAGGCATAAGCGTACCAGTCGGACACCCATTCCCAGGCATTGCCGGCCATGTCGAGCGCGCCGTACGGACTGGCGCCCAGGGGATAGCTGCCCACGGAGGTCGTGCGTCCCAACCCACTGCCCTGATAGTTGAGCAGCGCCGGATCGGCGTCGTCGTCGCCCCAGGGAAAGCGATACTTGACCCCGGCGACAGGCTCCCACGAAGCCGCTTTCTCCCACTGCGCCTCGGTGGGCAGATGAACGTCCCAGCCCGTCTCGTCGGCCAACCAGCTGCAATAGGCGCCCGCCTTTTCCCAGGTCACATAGACGACGGGATGGTCGGCCCGCGCCGGGTTGTCGTAATAAGTGCGGATCGACGGCGGCTCGCAGGCCTCGGCCTCGACGCAAAGCTGGTATCGCGCGTTGGTCACCTCGGTCTCGTCGATCCAATAAGCGCTGAGGATGACCGTATGCTGGGGACGCTCCTGGGGATAGGCCTCTTCTGTATCGTCGGTGCCCATCAAGAAAGACCCCTCGGGAACAAAGCGCATCGCCATCCCGTCGATAGAACGTACGGCAACCTGGCCGGCCACAGGGCCAGGCTCAGGTGTCTCGGTCGGCGTGCCTGTCGGCATAGGCGTCTCCGTCGGCGTCGCAGTGGGCGTGTCGGTTGGCGTGCTTGTCGGCGTGCCTGTCGGCATAGGCGTGGCCGTCGACGTCGCGGTAGGCAGGATGGTGGAAGAAGGCATGGGCGTCCAGGTAGGCGTAGAGGTCGGCGTGGGCGTGTCGGTTGGCGTTGGCGTGAGGGTGGAGGTGGGAATGGGGGAATGAGTGAACGTCAGAGTAGGCACATCGGTGGGCACCTCGATAGGAACGAGCGCATCGGTCGGAGCCCAAGGCGACGGCGGCGTACGGGTAAAAGCGGCCGTCCCGGTCGGGACGACGGCCGCGGGCTCTCCAGACGGAAAAAGGGCCGAGACACCCATCAATAGAGCAGGAATAAGGAGCAGCACACCGATGACGGCAGCGACTATGGGCCAGCCACGCCACCAGGGAATCGGCTCCGACTCTGGCTCCGGCTCCTGCAGGCTGACCTGTGTCGGAGGTGATGGAGGCGGCGGTGGTGGCGGCGGTGGAAGCCGATGGCCCAGCGGCAGCGCGGGCTGCGTGACCTTGTCCTGATCTGCCATCTCCTGCCCCGCCCAGGCCCGCCGCAACGCGTCAATCATCGCCCGGGCAGTGGAGAAGCGCTCCTCCGGATCCTTGGCCAGCGCCCGCAGGATGACGGCCTCGACCGTCGCAGGGAGGCTGGGCACGTACTGACGCGGCGACGTGGGGTCCGCGTTGACGTGCATCAGCGCCAGGCTGAGGGGCGACTCGGCGTAGAACGGCGGCCGGCCAGCGACGATCTCGTAGAGGATCGCCCCCAGGGCATAGATGTCCGATTGAGGTACGGCAGCGCGGGAATCGATGGCCTGCTCGGGAGCGATGTACTCCGGCGTGCCAAAGGAGTGGCCCATCGTGAGCTGGCTGACCCGGTTGCGCAGCATCGCCAGACCAAAATCGCTCAGGACAACCTGCCCTTCCGAGGAGAGCAGAATGTTGGCAGGTTTGACGTCGCGGTGGATGACGCCCCGCTGGTGCGCATAATCCAACGCCTCGGCGACCTGGCCCAGAATGTGCAACACCTCGCCCGGCGTGAACCCCCTGTACTCGCGCTTCCGACGGTCCATCTCGGCACGCAGGTCAATGCCCTCGATGTACTCCATGACAATGTAATGGCCGCCTTCGAAAGCACCATAGTCAAAAACGCGGATGACGTTGGCGTGTCGCAGAGAGGCCGAGGCCTGCGCCTCCCGCTGGAAACGATTGGTAAAGACGGGGTCATCGCGCAGCGTCCGCCCCAGCAGCTTGATGGCTACGAAGCGCTTGAGGGCGAGGTGGTACGCCTTATAGACCTCGGCCATGCCGCCCTGGCCAATCTTTTCGACGATCCTATATTGATCAATTGTTTGCCCGATGAGAGTATCCAAAGCAAAAAGCCCGCCCTTGCGGATTGAGATGCAGTGATGTGAGAAAGTATATGTCACTCTTGGGGAATGTCAACCCATTCTACTCGTGCCGCCCGTCATCATCGCGCGCCGACCCGGCGCGCAGTTGGACGGTCAGCATCCCCAGCCCGGCCAAGACCATCCCGGCGACCTGCCACCAATCGAGCGACTCACCCAGGAACAGCCACGATAGCACGGTGACCTGGATGAGCATGGTGTTGTTGATGATACTGGACTCGACTGCCGGGAGCACGCGCAGCGTGTGGTTCCACAGCGTGAACGCAAAGGCGGTGTTCACCACGGCCAGCCAGCCGATGATGGCCCAGTGGACCAGAGCGAGACGCGAGAAGCTCTCGGTCAAAAGCCCGGTCGCCAAGAGTACGATGGCTCCAACCCCCATGCTGATGGCCGTCACGATGAGGGGCGGGACGTGACCCGCACGGTTGACGCGCCGCCCCAGGATCGAGGATCCAGCGTTAGCCAGCACACCGACGGCAACGACAATCAACCCCACGATCTGATCGGAGGGAAACGACTTGGGATAGAAATAGACGATGACGCCAATGACGTTGATAAAGACGCCGACCCATTGAAAAATCGTGGGGCGCTCCGCCAGCCAAATAACGCCCAACAGCGCCACGACAATGGTCGTGAAATTGAGCAGCAAGCTGATCGTCGCAGACGGCAGGTAATTCAGGCCAAAGAACGCCGAGCCCTGCGTGATGGCGTAATAGAGCAACCCGAGAACGACCAACCGCCTCCAGTCGTGCGTGGAAAGACCGCGAATCAGCGCTCGATTCGCAGGGCGCAGGGCGAAGGGCAGCAGACACAGAAAAGCCAGCAAGTAGCGCAGCCCGGCAAAGGTGAAGGGAGGAATATTCGTTAAACCGACCTTGATCAACACGAAGGACGTAGACCACAGAAAAGTGACGAACAAGGCCAGGAGCGCGGCGCCCAGATGCGAGGACCAATTTTTCAGCAAGTCAACTTCCTCCAGGTTGCCGCCATGTGGCGCTTACTTTACCTCCAGGATGTCAATTCCAGACCAAATCATCCGTTCACGGTCGGCCAAAGTCGGCGATAAAGTAATATCCCCAAGAAGTCTGCGCCACCCCCACCCCGATCTCGGTGACCCACGTGGAGAGCAAGGTGCGCACGTGCGGATCGCTCGGCGGCTCCTCATCCATCCACATCTCCACGGCGTGGTTGGGGTCGCGGCTCTGCGCCCAGCACTCGGCCCAACTGGAAGGGGCGTAGCCGGCGCGGATGATGCGCGCCTTGACGTCGGAGCCATCGGAGCCGGTGTGGCTGCACCAGCCGCGCGCGATGCAATCGTCGGCGTGCACCTGGGCCGCCCGCGCCAGCGTTTCGTTGTAGGTATACGGCGGCAGACCGTGAGCGGCACGCACCTCGTTGATCAGGCGCGCCGTCTCGCGGGGCCAGTCGGCAACGCTGGCAGGCAAGACGACAGGCGGGAGGGTCGGTGCAGTAGAAGCAATGGAAGTAGAGGGAATGAGTGTGGGGGTATGGGAGGGGACGGGCGTGGAAGTGAGCTTTGGCAGGTATTCCACGGCGGGCACCTCCAGCGGCAGCACCAATTGATCGCCAGAGCCAAGCTCGCCCGGATCGGCCAGTGGATTGACCGCTAACAACTCCTCGACCTGCAGACCGTAGACCCCGGCGATCTCAGCCAGCGTCTCGTCCTCCTTCACCACGTGCACGACCCAAAACCGAGAGGCCTCCTCCCAGCCAGAAGCAGGCGGGATGACCAACACGTCACCCGCGTAAAGCACGATGGACTCACCCATTCCGTTCTGGAGCTGGATCGCCGCCATCGGCACGCCGTACTTGGATGCCAGGCTCAGCAGCGTGTCGCCAGGCTGGATGGCGTGGACGACTGGCGTAGATGTGGCAGGCGGGAGCGTTTGGGTGGGCGGTGGAGACAACGTCGGGGCGAAGAAGGGCGTGAGCGTGGGTGTGTAGAAGAGTGTGGGGGTATGGGAGGGCGAGATAGAGGTAGCCACAGGCGCCGAGAGCTGGCACGCTGTCACAACCAGGACGCACGTGGCGAGCAGACCGATTACGAAAGCCGTTTGCCTACGCACGAACCTGCCCATCCCCCAGGATCACCCACTTGTACGTCGTCAGCTCGCGCAGCGCCATCGGCCCGCGGGCGTGCAGTCGCTGCGTGCTGATGGCCACCTCGGCCCCCAGACCAAACTCGCCGCCATCGGTGAAGCGCGTGCTGGCATTGACGTACACCGCCGCCGAATCCACCGCGTCCACAAAACGCATGGCGTTGGAATAGTCCTCGGTGATGATGGCGTCCGAGTGCTGCGTGGAATGCTGACTGATGTGATCCAGCGCCTCCTCCAGACTATCGACCACGCGCACCGCCAGCACGAGCGACAGGAACTCGGTATCAAAATCTTCGGAGCCGGCGGCGCTGACCAGCGGATGGCCTTGCAGGATCGCCAGCGCGCGGGGATCGCAGCGCAGCGTGACCTCCGCCCGCGCCAGGTCGTCGGCGATCTGGGGCAGCAGGTCACCCGCCACCGCGCTGTGAATCAGCAGCACGTCGAGCGCGTTGCAGACGGTGGGCCGCTGCACCTTGGCGTTGTAGACGATGGGCACCACCTTCTGGGGATCGGCGCTCTCATCCACATAGACGTGACAGATGCCGATGCCGCCAGTGATGACGGGGATGGTCGCGTTTTCCAATGCGAACCGGTGCAAGCCCGGCCCGCCACGCGGGATGATCATGTCGATGTACTCGTGCGCGGTCAGCATGTCCTTCACCAACGCCCGATCCTGGGCCTGGACCAGTTGCACGGCATTGCCCGGAACACCCGCCTTCTCGCAGCCGGCCGCGACGGCGCTGGCCAGGGCGCGATTGGAATGGACGGCCTCCTTGCCCCCGCGCAGGATGGCGGCATTGCCCGACTTGAGGCACAGGGCAGCGATGTCAACGGTGACGTTGGGCCGAGATTCGTAGATGACGCCGATGACGCCAATGGGCACGCGCCGCTTGCTGATGCGCAGACCGTTGGGCAGCGTGCGCGCGTCGAAGGACTCGCCCACGGGATCAGGCAGTGCGGCGACCGAACGAACGCCGCCAGCGATAGACTCTAGACGAGACTCGGTCAGCAACAACCGCTCTAGCATGTGCTCATCCAACCCCGCCGCTCGTCCTGCCTCGATGTCCTCGCTGTTGGCGCTGAGGATATCGAACTCCTCCTCCAAGATAGTCTCGGCAATAGCCAACAGCGTGCCGTTCTTGACGTTCGTATCCAGCGTGCGCAACGTCCGCGCCACCCGTCGCGCTTGCTCACCCAGATCTCTTAGCTCTTCAAACATCGTGCTTAGCCTCCTAATTCGATCTCTAGCCCAGCTCCTGGTGTGATTAGATTATACTACAGGCAACTCTGTGAAACAATCCCCCTGCACCTGACTTCCCCCGCTATTTTTCGTAACACTTTGGACACGCTTTAGTAACTTGCTATACCTCGTCCCTATGATACAATCTAAGTGCAACTCGGGTAAGGAGCGAGGCTATGCAGGATATGAAGGGAAACGGGCGGCTAGCACAGGACAAACCGATCTTGGCAGAGACCACAAGCTATCCTATCGGGATCGACAGCGAGTCCAAGCCGTCAGAGACAGAGGATCCATCAGGAAACGGAAGCGTGTCAGAGTTCGTAAGATCGTACAGCAAGGGAGATCGGGACTTGGCCATGGCCAACCTGTACCGGGCCAATCTTCAAGGCGCTCATCTGCAAAATGCTCGACTGTTCATGGCTAACTTGCGAAAAGCCAATCTGCGAGGGGCCAACCTCCAAGGAGCCAAGCTTCGTGGAGCCGATCTCGGCGAGGCGGACTTGAGAGGAGCCAATCTCGGCGGCGCGGACTTACGAGGAGCCGATTTGAGAGCAGCCAATCTGCTAGAGGTCAACCTCACGGGCGCTAAACTGGCCGGTGCCAAGCTGGATCACAAAACGCAGATCGATGCCACGTGGCGGATCATCTGCGAAACCATCAATGATGGCAACAACGGTCACAGGCCATAGGAAAGAACCAAACACACGAAAAAGCCCTGCTGCGACTGGCAGGGCTTTTCTACAAGAGACTGCTTTATGGATAGATGCCCCGAATCGTAGCCGCCCGATCCACCCGATCGATTGCCCGGATGTAAGCGGCCATGCGCATATCCACCCCTTTCTCCAGATGCACCTGCAGTACTGCGTCAAAGGCCCTGTCCATAATCACCTCGAACTGCTTGTTGACCTCCCGCTCGTCCCAAAAGAACTGCTGTAGGTCCTGCACCCATTCGAAGTAAGAAACAATGACGCCGCCCGCGTTACACAAGATATCGGGGATGATAAAGACACCTCGATCATTGAGTATCTCATCCGCTTCCGGCTCGGTAGGGCCATTGGCTGCCTCGGCGACGATCTTGGCCTTGACGCGTGGGGCGTTCTCACCGGTGATCTGCCTCTCCAATGCTGCAGGGATCAATAGGTCACACTCCAGCGCCAGCAACTCGGCATTGGTGATCGCGTCGGCGTCGGCGAACCCCGTCACCGTCCTGTTCTCCTTCGCATGCAGCAACAGTGCAGGAATGTCCAATCCTCTGTCATTGTAAACGCCGCCACAGACGTCAGAGACCGCGATGATCTTAACGCCTTGCTCTGCCAAGAGTCGCGCTGCGACGGAACCCACCTTGCCAAATCCCTGTACGGCTGTGCGGATCCCTTCCATCGAGACCTCCAAATGGCGGAGTGCTTTACGCAGAGAGAACATCACGCCGCGCCCCGTGGCCTCCGCGCGTCCCAGCGAACCGCCAATGGTCAACGGTTTGCCGGTCACCACAGCCGGCACCGAGTATCCACGGTGCATGGAGTAGGTATCCATGATCCAGGCCATGATTTGGGCGTCGGTGCCGACATCAGGAGCTGGGATGTCACCCTCAGGCCCCATCAGCACCGAGATCTCAGAAGCATAACGGCGCGTCAGGTTCTCCAGTTCACTCAGCGACATGTACTTGGGATTGCAGACGACGCCGCCCTTAGCACCGCCGTAGGGCAGGCCGACCACGGAGCACTTCCACGTCATCCACATCGCCAGTGCACGCACCTCGTCCAGCGTCACGTCGGGATGGTAGCGGATGCCTCCCTTGGTTGGCCCCAGCACAGTGCTGTGATGGACGCGATACCCCGTAAACATCTGAACCGAGCCATCGTCCATCTTGACCGGAAAGTTGACCGTCAACTCCCGTTTGGGCTTGCGCAGCATCTCTCTGATTCCGGACTTGATGTCCAGGTATTCAGCCGCACGATCGAACTGCTGAACCGCAATTTCATAGGCACTTGGACCGCTTCCACTCATCGCTACACTCCCTTTTCCAAAGTTGGCGCTGCACATAAAATTTCGGGGCCAGCACCGCGTTTTACGCTGCTAGCCCCGGTGTCTAGCGTCTGGCCTCTAGCTGAGTCAGAAGCAGCTCCCGCACAATCTGCGGATTCGCCTTGCCCCGCGTGGCCTTCATCACCTGGCCGATCATCCAGCCGATGATCTGCTCCTTGCCGTCCAGGTATTTGCTCACCTGCCCCGGGTTCTCATCCAGCACCCGGGCGACGGCCTGCTCCAGCGCCCCAGTATCCGAGATCTGCGCCAGCCCGCGCTCCTCCACAATCTCGCGCGCGCCGCGCCCGCCGGAAAACATCTCCGCCAACACCTCCTTTCCGGTGTTGGTGTTGATGGTGCCGTCCTCCACCAGGCCGACCAACTCTGCTAGCGCCTCTGGCGAGATCTGCACCTCGCCGATTGCCTCACCGCTCTCGTTCATCAGCCCAAACAACGTGCCGGTAATCCAGTTGGCGACGGCCTTGGTAGCAGCCTCACCAACTGCGACAGCGGCCTCATAATAGTCGGCCACGGCGCGGTCCTCGACCAGCAAGTCGGCATCGTATTTGGGCAACTCGTACGCGGCGATGAAGCGCGCTTTCTTGGCATCGGGCAACTCCGGCAGCCGGGCGCGCAGCTCCTCCACCCACTCTCGGCTGATCTCTAGCGGCGGCAGGTCGGGCTCGGGAAAGTAGCGATAGTCGTGAGCGTGCTCCTTGCCGCGCTGGGGCACGGTGACCTCCTGCGCCTCGTTCCAGCCCATCGTCTGCTGAACGATGGTGCCGCCACTCTCCAGCGTCGCGATCTGATCCTCGATCTCGTAGGCCGTCGAACGGGCCAGGGCGCGGAAAGAGTTGAGGTTTTTGATCTCGTGACGCGGGTTCATCTGGTCGGTGCCCACGGGCCGCACGCTGATGTTGGCCTCGAAGCGCATCATGCCCTTTTCCATGTCCCCCGAGCTGACGCCCAGGTAGACCAGGATGGCGCGCAACTTGGTGGCATAGGCCACCACCTCCTCTACCGAGCGCATGTCGGGCTCGGTGACGATCTCCAACAGCGGCACCCCGGCCCGGTTGAGGTCCACGTGGCTGACGCCCGCGCCCACGTGATACAGCTTGCCCGTATCCTCCTCCTGGTGCGCCCGCCGGATGCGCACGCGCTTGGGACCGCGCTCCGTCTCGATATCCAGGTAGCCATTCACACACAGGGGCAGCTCGTACTGGGATATCTGATAGTTCTTGGGCAGATCGGGGTAAAAATAGGACTTGCGGGCAAAACGGTTGACCGGCGGGATCTCGCAGTCAAGCGCCAGCCCAGTCATAATGGAAATCTCGATGGCGCGCCGGTTGATCACCGGCAGCACCCCCGGCATCGCGGTGCACACCGGGCAGACGTAGGTGTTAGGCTCCAGGTCGCCGGTATCTTCGACCACCGGGCAGGAGCAGAACATCTTGGATTTGGTGTGAATTTGAGCGTGAACTTCCAGGCCGATGACAGGTTCGTATTCCACTCAGGGTCTCCTGTTTTGGTTTTGCGGAGGCTATTGCATGTGGGTGTGACTAAACTTGGTTGAGAAGCAAGGATCGTTTTGTCCGGCTCGCTCGCCCGATGATAAATCATCGGGCTAAACAGGCCAAAGGGCGATAAATCGCCCTCAAATAGCCTGCTTTAGCAGGCTTGCACCTTGCTCAGCCTGGTGATTTATCGCCAGGCAAGGGCGACATAAGAACTACTGGGCACAATATAGCAAGGTGCGTCAACTGACTTTAGTCACACCCATTGCATATTCCCTCATTTTGTGCTACAATATGTTTACCAAACTTGAACTTGTGGGGAAAGCGCAAAACCCAGTTTTTTGCCAAACTCCAGTATATTTGGAAAGGTCCCCACCCGATGAAAGAGCCCCCGGGCTCTGCCGCAAGGCTTAGTCGGGTGGGTCATTTTTTATAATAGCGCGTCCTGCTGTTCTCCAAGGCATCGTGTTCCGTCTGCACCAGGTGAGCAATCACGTTCCATGGCCGCTGCTCCGCACGTGTCCACTTGACGTACACTGCCCAACTCAGGTAATCCACGATCTGCAAGTAAGGATGAGATTTGGAGGCGTGCATCAGAATATCGTAGCGCTGGCCAGGAACCAAGTGGTCTTTGAAGTTCTCTTTGATACCCTTGAGGGTTGCCTCCCGTACTCTACGTACTGGAACGTTGTCAATGAAGACAACGACGTGGTCGAATGAAGATGAAGGCTCGTGGGCAAAGATGGCGGCAAACAGGTGCTGGCAGGCGAAAGGATAGAACCTGCGCACATCGTACAGCGCGGGATTGAGCTTGGCTTTTTCGATGATTACGGCGTGTACCGCAAAGTGGTTACACGCACTGATGATGCCGAATACACCATCACGTACCCATTGCCGATTCTCGGCAGCGTGGAAATACTCCAGGTTCTCGCCTCGGGCAATGACCTCGTGTTTGAAACGATGTAGTTCGATGACCGTCGGCACCACGTCACGAGTCACCAAGCTGGTGACCACTAGGTAACGGGTTCCACTCGGCGAAAAGTCAAAGTTGCCTGATTCGTCAAGGAAGAGATACAGTGTCATCGCGGCAACCTTACATCTCTATTCTGGCATCTCTCTATTCCGTCGAAATGACCACCAAGACAGGCCATCCGCAACAGCAACTGGGACATTTGCCTGGCTTGCAGGGCCAGTAGCAGGCTGGCCTCACTCAGCGCTACTCTTGTCTCCAGCCATGACTCCACGCCGCATCGCTGCCGTCTCAGCGACGACCAAAATGGCGCATCTATTATACTCCAAAATCCTTGTTCCGCCATACCCTGAGCATTGTCCTCTGAGCCTCTCTATGCTATCATACGCCTATGCTGCGCAAACTCATCACTCCAATTTTTATCACGCTTCTGCTATTGACGGCCTGTGCTCCAGCCACTCCCCCTCCAACGCTCGCTTTCACGTACGTCCCCACGTTCACCCCGATCTTCGACCCAACCCAGGCGCCGACGCCGACGATCACCCCCATCCCACTCCTGGAGCTGACCGTCCACTGGCCCGCAGAGGTTTCGGCGCTGCGACCGACGCCCATCGAGGTGGAAGTGGTTCCGCCGCCCGGCATCGCCGCGTCGGCAAAGGTCAGCGCCAAGGTACTCGACCCCCACTTTGCACTCTACCAGAGCTTTATCCTGGGGCCACAGGACGGGAACCTTTACGTCTCAGCGGACCTGCTCCGGCTGCCCCTCGAGCCGGCCCCCGGCGATTGGTGGCTGGTGCTGGACGTCGAATCTGAGCTGGAGGCGGAGGGAAGTAGAACCAAGTCCTTCCAACCGGCCCCTGTCCCTTACCGCGATCTGACCGGCTTGCTGCCCGCGGCCGCAGACTTGCACGTGCCGCAGGATTTGATGGAAGTACAGGCGCAGGGCGATATGACGGCCGGAGGACGCGTATGGCGCTACAAGGGTGATGACGACACCTCACCGCATGGCGAGGTCGCGCTGTGGTGGGCTCCCGGCCCGCACAAGCCCCTGTCGCTCAACACGGCGGTCGTCATGCTGGAGGCGACCTATGAGACCGACACGCCTGCCGCGACGAGCACCGAAGAGACGGAGTGGCAAGGCCAGACGGCGTTCCGCTTTCAAGAGACGTGGCCCGGCCCCGAGGGTGGCCCCTCCGAGGCATTAGTCGTACAGGGGCCCGACTACTGGCTCTACGTGCTGCGGATACGAGCGCTGGGCGGCAGCGACATCCCCAGGCTGATGCGCGAGGTGAGCGAGACGTTCGCGTTTAGAGAGGAATGAAACGTGATGCGTAATGCGTAGAGCGTAAAAATCCAATTCACGTATCACGAATCACGAATCACGCCCCCTAGAAAATCTTGATCGGCGTGCCGACCCAGTAGCTGCCGGCGACGAAATCGTCCTCGTAACCGCCGATGGGGTATGTCCAGCGGTAGATCCAACGCGCCGCCTCGCAGGAGACGTTCAGGCAGCCGTGGCTGCGCTTGACGCCAAAATCGTTGTGCCAATACGCCCCGTGGATGGCCGTGCCGATCGTGTCGAAGAAGCAGTTCCAGGGGATGCCTGGCAGATCGAACATCTCCACTGTCGGCCACGGATCCTCCGGCTTCATTGGGCGGTTGGTCATGTGGCGTGAGGGCTGCTTGAGCAGCGCCGCCATATCCCCCGTGGGGGTAGCCAGATCCACGTTCACGACCTCGGTAAATTTCTCCCCGTTCTCGTCCTCCCTCTCGACCTCCACCGCCTGGATTCCCACGCCCGAGGCGACGAGGGTGGTGTACACGAGCCGCGATCCTTCGTAGCAGTACAGCCGCTGCTTGGCCAGATCGACCTCGATGCGCTTCTCACCGACAAAGGGATGGATGGGCGCCATCTCGGCGCGCGGGATGCGGCGCACGTCCCGCGCCAGGATCCACTGGTAGGGCGGCTCCTGCATGGGGAACTCGTCAAACGTCTTGTACCAGCCGGTGCCTGCCGCGTCCACAAACGCGTCCACAATGTGGTAGACCGTGCCGCCGTAGAAGCGATAGACCCGGTGAGCGCTTGTGCTTGGCTCGAGGTAAGCCTCCGTCCACGGCTGGCACACCTCCCCCCAAAACCCCCACGCTCCCACATCGCGGATAGTGGGCTGCGGCGGATAGACGCGCACCGGCAGCACCCAGGCGGAGTGAACGTAGCCCAAAGGGGTTTCGTACCAGCGGTCGTTGTGAGCGCTATAGGGTGCGCGCACCTGGCGCGTGATCGAAAAGGCTTGGTCGCGGTAGCGGGTGTCAATCCGAGCCGAACTGGTGGACGGCTCCTCGTAGAAGGCGAGGGCGTGGATCGCCCGGCCCATCCACACCCACAGGTCGCTATCTTCACTATTGGTGGAAGCTTGCGCAGTCGGATAGCGGGCGCGGGCGTGGAAAGTGGGCGAAAGCGCCGCAGCAGCGACACTGGCCAAGATCATCTTGAGCGCGCGACGGCGGGTGATTTTCCGGGTCATATGATTCCTCTGTGAATCGCATTATAGCATGTGTGGCGCGCCACCGCCAGGGTAGGGGCGACGCATTTCTACAACCGTGCCTCGCCGCATAGAACACCTCATCCCACGCGCCGCTCTTTGGCGTCAAAGCGCCTTTAGGAAATGCGCCGCCCCTACCGATCGCCCGCCTGCAGCGCGGCAGCGATGGCCTCCCAGGCGGCGGGATCCTCGCCGCCCAGCCGCCACACGGCGATGCCGCCCAGGCCGTACTTTTCCACAAACACCAGCCGCGCCCGCACGCTGTCTCCATCGGCGTACCACACCGTATGGCGTTGCCCCGTCCCGTCGCTGTAGGTAAACCACGGCTCGGTCACCTCTTGCCGCCAACCAGATTTGCCCTGCCACTGGCGGATCGTACCGTGGGCGTTAAAGCGCTGTTGCGCAGTCTCCCACGTCACGCTGGTGCAGCCCCCACCGCCCCAGTCGTGGCCATAAAAATGGATGCCCACATAGACCTTGTTGGGCGGCACGGCGGAGGTGGCGTGACGCATCACGTCCTCCATCCACCACAGCGGCGCGATAGGACCGGGATCGGACGAACACCCGCTGTAAGCGTAGGTCATCACGCGGAAACGATCTACGGCGGCCCCAATGCGCTTCCAGTCCTGTGCCTGCGGGCCACGCCACGAGCCCGGCTCGTAAGTCTTGGGGTGCACGGTGACGGCGAGCAGCTTGCCGTGGGTGTGCAGCGTCGCCGCCAACTCTTCGATAAAGTGGCTGAAATCGTCCCGATCGTCCGCTCCATTCAGCGACTCGTAGTCGATATCGATGCCGTCGTAGCCGTGGGCCAAAACCTCGTCCAGCAGCACGGCCACGTGAGCCGCGCGGCGGGCCGGGTCGTGGATCATCGCGCCGACGGGCGCGGCATCCACGCCAGCGCTGTCGTAATAGTTGTTGATCAGCGGGATGACGAGCGTGCCTTGAGCGTGGGCCTGCTCCACCAGAGCCGCATCCCGCGCGCCAGCGTAGGGATTGATCGAGCCATCGCCGCCAGCGTCAAGCTGATACCAGACCGGAGAAAGCTCCTGGATGTACGCGCGATTCGCCTCCCACGAGCCGCGGGCGCGGTCACCGTCCCACGAACTGGGCATCCAGGCGGCGACACGGTTGAGCGGCGGTGGCGGGGGAAAGAGCAGCGAGCTCTGCGCCAGGTAGAGCAGGAGCAGGGCCAGCGGGCAGGCGAACATGGCGATGAGCAAGAGTGTGCGTCTCTGTCGGCGCATCGCCCGCAGTATAACACGGAGAGGGTGAGGGAGCAAGAGGGTGTAGAAGTATGGGAGTATGGGAGTGTAGGAGTGTGAAGCGTGCTACTTTGGCACGATCTCTGCCGTGAGACTCACCTGCGCCCTGACCACGATCTGCCCCAGGCTGATGCTGCCATCCTCCAGTGTGATCGCTCCCTCAGCGGCTAGATCCTGCACCACGTTTTGAACGTTCGTCCACTGGTTCCGGCCGCCCCACCCGCCGAAATAGCCCGAATATCCAGAATCCTCGCGGATGCCGGTCACCTGCCCCACCCGCACACCGGCGGATGCCGACATCGCCTCGGTTTTTTCCAACGCCGCCCTGACCGCCAAGTCGCGCGCCCGGTCGCGCAGCTCGCGCAGGTTGGTGACGGAGAACTCGACCCCGTCCACCGAGGTGGCACCCGCCTCCAGCGCCGCGACCAGCACCGGCTCCAGCTTGGCCACGTCGCGCAGGGTGACGGCGATGGTGTTCCGCGCCCCGTAGCCGCTGATCACGTTGCGGTCATAGTCATCGTAGCGAGGTTGGAGCGTGAGGTTGGCGGTGGCGACGTCCTTATCCGCGACGTCCTGTGCGCGGATCGCGGCGAGGACGGCCTTGCTGCGGCGTGCGTTTGCATCTCGCGCCGCGCTCGGCGTAGAGGCGAACATCTCCACACTTAGGATGACGACCACGCGGTCGGGCTGCACGCGGATCGCGCTGGAGCCACTGACGGTGATAGAGCCACTGGGTCGGACGTCACCAACGCTCGCGACGGCGGTTCCCGCCGCGGGCGCGGTTGGCCTGGCGCTGTTCCAGTTCAAAAGTAGCAGGCCGGCGACGATGACGAGGAGCACGGTGTTGAGAATATTTCTGGTTTTCATAGGGTACCTCCGTTTAAAAGCTTGCAAGTGTGCAGGTTAACTCGCCCATTCGCTGATTCGCTTATTCATCCATTTGCTCCCCACACATCGGGCAGTGACTCAAATCGACGTCCGCCGAGACATAGTGCTCGGCCCCGCAAGCGGAGCAGCGGTGGAACGGCTTGGCATCGCGCCCGCAGGCCGGGCAGAAGGCGAACACATCGTCCAGCGGGCCGCCGCAGTGCGGGCAGTAGCGCGAGGGCAGCATCGGAGTCGGTGGCGTGGGTATCGTGCCTGGACTCTCCGTCGCGTTTACCTCTACCGATAGCTCGGTCGCCGACTGTTCCTCCGGCGGTGATATCTCCGTTAGTTTCTCCGCTTCGTCCGTCTCGCCACTAGGACCTTCGGAGGATTCTCCGGGATCTGTTTCGTCAATTGCAGGCTCGGGAGGCCGCTGCCGGGCCACGGGCAGCATAAACGCGCCCACCAGCAGCAGCCCGCCCGTGGTGAAGAGCAGCCCACGCAGTTGGCTCATCGCGCCCAGCGAGAACAGGCCCAGAAAGACCACGCACAACAGCAACGTCTGCAGCCATGCGCGGCGCCAGCCGATGACACGCCCCAAGAAAGCGATCAGCAACCCGGTGACGATGAACAGGGCCAGGGCCGCGGCCAGTGGGAGCTCAAACACGCCGCTGAGGAAGGTCAGTGCCGGGTAGAACAGGAAGAACCCCAATCCAGCCAGCAGGTAGTGCTGGAGCGGCAGTTGGATGCCACTCAGCCGATGCAGCCCGGCCAGGCTGGCGACGAAGAGCGTGACCAGTAAGGGCGAAGCCAGAGCGAGTCGGCGCATCGGTTCGCGCAGCTGTTCCACCCGCTGGAGAAAGCTCATGCGGGTGGGCAGTTCGACCTGGACGTCGCGGTCGGCGATCAGGGCATCATAACGCCACGCGAATTGCTCGCCGTTCTCGGCGTCCTCAAAAGCGGTAGTAGGAAGAGAATCGTCCGGCACCTCGCTGCCGCTGAGACCCCGCACGGTGATCGCTACGTCCAGATTCTCCAGGCGGCGGTTGTGCTCCAGAGCGTAACGAAAGCTGCCCACGCCCCGCGCCCGGTAGCGCACGACGACCTCGCGCTCGTCGCCGGACGCCATCTCGGTCCACCAGGTGATGTTGTTCAGGCTGTACTGGACGCCAGAGGGCTCCTCGCCGTCCACCAAAAAGTAGACCTGGTTGAGGGTATCCAGCCCGGCAGGGAAGGGAAAGATCAGCTCAAGGGTTGTGGTAGGCACCGCGCCAGTGTAGCCCAGCGTGTACGTACCCTCAAAGTCAAGGTCGTAGACGGTGGTGTTGAATCCCTCGACTTGCTCGTAGCGAGCGTTCAGCGCAGCCCGTACCCGGCAATCGGTCGCCCCCATCGTGGCGGCGACGCCGGGAGTGTCGATCTCGTTAGCTTCGAGGACAATCAGCTCATCGCCGACGAAGCCGCGGTAGAAATTAGAGACCGGCGCGGCCTGGGTCAGGCGCAAGCGCCCGTGGACGGCGAGCGCCTGTTGCTGATCGGGGGTATAGATCTCGGCCGCAAAATCGGACGTGACGACGATGTAAGCGACGATGAGGATGCAGAGAACGAGCGACAGAACGATACTGGATAACCGACGTTTGATCATAATCTACCTCCACTCACTTCAATTTGCCCGCTTCTCCCAACGATCGCAGGATCCTGGGGTCTGAGCGAGGATCAAGCCACATGAAAAGATCGGGCGATCCAGGGTAGCCAAGCTGTATGCGGATCGTGCGCTCATCACTTGGGATGAGCACGATCGCGACGCCATCAAAGCTCTGAGAGGAAAAGGGCATCCAGAACGCGCCGGCATACACACGCTGAGAGCCAACACAGACGACGAAAGGTCGGCCACTCGTGGACACCGTATCGGAGAACGCGAGCATCCGCTCGTAAGCGGAAATGGTCAACTCGATCTGGTGCGATTCCCACGAGTAGGCCACAATGTCACCGGCGGACAGGATGGGAGTGGTTTCCAACTCTAGGTCTTTGAGTTCGATCCCTGATACCTGTACGGCGGATGTCTCCAGATTGACCAGGTAGATGGCGAACGTATCATCCAGCGACGGGCTCTCCAGCGGGACATAACCGCTCTCCGCGACGACCGCCTGGCCTTCGCCTGTAAGCAGCCAATCCCGCAAGGTGACAGCGGTGCTGTCCCGCGGGGTGTCTTTCCGCACAACGGCATAAACCTCGGTCGTCAGCGGGTAGTTCCGGTCGGCGATGTTGGCCAACGTCGGTGCCACACCGTCAATGGCGATCAGCTTTACCTGTGGGCTGGGCAGAATGAACACGGCATAATAGTAGACGGAGTAACCGATGCCCAGCCGATCCTCGCCGACGGCGTTTATCGGTCCCATCATGGATTCTAGAATCATTTCCGGTGAGTCCACCATTGGGGTACCCTTCATCACCAGCTTTTCCATCAACTCCTGGCTGCCAGAGTTCCGATTCCGCTGATAGGTGATAATAGGTTCTCCATCCAGATCTCCCTCCGTCCAACGGGTGATCCTACCCGCGTAAATATCGCGCACAGTTTCCAGTTCCAGGTCATCCACCGGGTTCCCAGCATTGACCAGAAACACAAAGGCATCCAGGGCGACGGGGCGCACATCCAGCTCCACGCCGTTCTCTCGGGCCACCTGCAGCTCGTCTTCAGAGGGTGGACGCGCCACCAGGATAAAATCGGCCTGCCTTTCGATCAGGTTTATGTAGGATCCGTGGGTACCTTTATGGTCGATGTAACCGATCTTGTCTGCAAGCTCGACGTCATCGGCGCGCGCCATATCTGGGCTCACCACCCTTTCACTCCAAACACTCTCGATCCAGACACACGGCACTCCCAATATCTTGCACGCGATCATCTTTTGCAGAGGAAATGCGGAAGTAGAGCCGTCGCCCCGAGGATAGTCCCGCGCGATGGCAGCGCGCAGCGATTCGACGTCCGGCGTGGGGGTTGGCGCGGGCGTGGCAGTGGGCAGAGGGGTAGCATCAGGCGCCGTCGAGCGAGTCACAATGGGAACCGTCGCGGGGGCAGGTGTAGGAGAAGATACAGAGAACAAGCTACAACTGACGAGCGTAAATGCAAGCGTCGTGATTCCCGGAATCCATCTCTTGTTCATGGCCGTTCACCTCAACTGGAATGTCAGCACCAGTGTAGTCGGGAGATGTGGCAGCTCTGTGGCAGAAATGAGTCAGAATGTGGACAAACAGGGGAATCAGAGAGTGGGCGGAAGTGTGAAGCGAAACGCCGCTCCCTTGCCAGGTTCGGAGGTCGCCCAGATTTGACCGCCGTGGGCCTCGACGATGGCCTTGGCGATGGCCAACCCCAGGCCGGAGCCGTCGGAGCCCTGACGGGCGCGGGAACGATCGCCACGGTAAAAGCGCTCAAAGATGTGAGGGATCTCGTCTGCGGGGATGCCGGGGCCTGTGTCGGTGACGGTGACATCTCGATCGCCCACTGAAACGGTCACACGCCCTCCGGGTGAGGTGAACTTGATCGCGTTGTCCAGCAAATTGGCCAGCACCTGGTGGATGCAGTCGGCGTCGGCCCGGACGGACGCAGGGCCATCCGGCAACTCGGTCGCGATGGCGATCCGCTTCTCGCGGGCGCAACCCGCCATTTGGGCGACGGCGCGCAAAACGCAGGCAACCAAGTCAGTCGAAGCCAGATGCAGGTCGAGTCGCCCGGCATCGGCGCGGGTGAGCAGCAACAGGTCGTTGGTCAGGCGCGTGAGCCGCTCCGTCTCGACGGCAATGGTGTTCAGAAAACGATCCCGCACCGCCGGATCGTCGGTCGCGCCCGCCTGCAACGTCTCGACAAAGCCCTTGATCGCCGTCAGCGGCGTGCGCAGCTCGTGCGAGACGTCGGAGACAAAGTTGGTGCGCAGCCGATCAAGCTGGCGATAGGCGGTCACGTCGTGGCCCACGGCGACGGCCCCGCTGACCTCACCGTCCTCGTCGCGCAGGGGTGTGGTCAACAGCTCAAAGACCTGTGCCCGAGCGGTGATCTCTGCCACCTGAGGCTCGCCATCCTCAAGCGTGCGGCCGATGGCCTCGTGTAGCGGCTGGAGCGCGGCCTCCAGCAGTGCAGAGGCCGCCGCATTGGCCAGGACGATCTCGCCCGAACCATCGGTGGCCAGGACGGCGTCGGCCAAGCCATGGAGGATGGCCTCCCGCTGGCGCGCCTGGGCAGCCAGCGCCTCGTAGGCCGTCGCCAGGTTGGCGTTCATGGTGTTGAACGCCGTACCCAGACGGTCCAGTTCGTGGGTAGAGGCCGGGGGAATGGTGGGAGCCGCTTCGCCGCGCGCCAGCTTCGAGACCGCATCTGTGAGATGGCGCAAAGGACGGGCCAGTCCGCGCGCCAGCAGCAGACCTGCCAGCCCGGCCAGCAGGATGGCCAGCGCCATACCGCCGAGCACCTGTGGGCCAAAGGCAGTCGGCAACAGAGTCAGGCTGAAGCGAGGCAGCGGGCTGGCGATGTAGACGACGCTGTGGACGTGCCCTCCTTCGGACCCCTCCACAGGGGAGGGAGTATCGTCGGAAGCGTGTACGGGATAGGCGGCGTAGAGCACGCGACGGTCGGGAGCCCAACTGTAAGCGCGCACAGCCGTTGCCGGTTCCCCCGTCAGCGCGCTTTGGATCTCGGGACGCTCGAAAAGAGGAATGGCAGCACTTCGGCCGCGCGCATCCTCCGCACGGATGTCAAAGTTATCCCAGAGCCTTCTGTAGCGACCTTCATACCACACAGAGGGCACCTCATCCTGAGCCTCGGCGTCAGCCGTCGCTAAATCGAGGATGACCACACTTTCCTCATCGATGACGCGGGTATGATAGCCCGGCAGGACGTTGGCGCTCTGCGAATACTCCTCTCCGATGATGCCTGCGGTAGTAACATCGTTCGCCTCTCCCGCTTCAACGACCTGCGCCACGCGCTGCGCCTGGGCCAGCAGGTTCTCGCGCAGCACGTCGAGGAAGGCGCGGTCGAGCGCAGCCCAAGCCAGCCCAGCAGCGATCCCCATCGCCAGCAGGACGACCAGCAGATAGGACGCGATCATGCGGAAGCAAAGAGACTTGAACATCACGAGACTATTGTAACACGGGTTTGTGTCAGAAGCGTGTCAACGGATGAAATGGATTTAACGGATGGGGAAGCTGAGATTCTATTTTTCCAGGCGGTAGCCGATGCCGCGGACGGTGGCGATAAGGGCTGGATCGCCACCCACCTTCCGTAGCTTGGCGCGTAGCCGCTTGATGGCGCTATCGACGGCGCGGGTGTCGCCATAATAGTCATAGCCCCAGACTTGGTCGAGCAGTTGCTCGCGGCCGAGGGCCTGGCCGGCGTGACGGGCCAGCGTATCCAACAGGTCGAACTCCAGGCGGGTCAAGGACAGCAGCGCGCCTTCGAGCTGCACCTCGCGGGCCAGGGTGTCGATCTCCAGCGGACCGACGCGACAGACAACCGAGTCCTCGCTCCCGGCCGGCCCAACCCGGCGCAGCACCGCCTTGATTCGCGCCAGCAGTTCGCGCACGCTGAAGGGCTTGGTGACATAATCGTCGGCGCCCAACTCCAGCCCGACGACGCGGTCCACCTCCTCGTCGCGGGCGGTGAGCATGATGATCGGCACGTCCGGCGACGCAGTCGCCGCGCCCTCCCGCCGCAACTCGCGGCAGACGTCGAACCCATCGGGGCCGGGCAACATCAGGTCGAGGACGATCAAATCAGGCCGCTCGGCTCGCGCCAGCCGCAGTGCCTCGTGGCCATCGCGAGCCACCAGAACGCGGTAGCCGTTTTGCCGCAGGTTGTATTCGAGCAGATCGATAATAGACGGCTCGTCATCTACGACCAAAATCTTGTGCTCCATACAACGAAAATTGTACACCGATGTCAAACCAGAGACAAGCGGTTTACAGGTCTCGGAAAGTGGGGTATAATCCGCCAAGTCAAGGAGGCAACCGTTGAAAGCACTGATCACCGGAGCGGGTGGATTCGTCGGCGGGCATCTATGCCGATACCTGCTGGCGCACACCGACTGGGAACTGATGGGCACGGTCTATCCCCAGCCGGTCGAGACCCAGCCACAGGAGCCGCGGTTGCGCTTGCAGCACTCGGACCTGCGCGAGCCGGAAGGCGTGCAGGCGCTCTTGGAGGAGGTCAAGCCCGATCATGTCTTCCACTTGGCCGCGCAATCCATTCCCGCGGCATCCTTCGACAACCCCTGGGACACGCTGGAGACCAACATTCGCTCCCAATTGAACATCTTGCACTCAATGCGCATCCTGGGTCTGCACGCGCGCGTTCTGGTGGTCGGTTCCAACGAGGAATATGGATATCCACAGAAAGGGGACCTACCCTTCACCGAAGAATCTCCTCTGCGTCCGGCCAGTCCCTACGCGGTGAGCAAAGTGACCCAGGACCTGATGGGCCTGCAGTTTCACCAGGCGTACAAGCTGGACGTCGTCCGCCTGCGGCCTTTCAATCACACCGGTCCGGGACAGTCGCCGCGTTTCGTCGTCCCGGCCTTTGCCAGCCAGATCGCGCGCATCGAGGCAAACCTACAAGAGCCGGTTCTGAAAGTGGGCAACATGGCGGCAGCGCGCGATTTTAGCGACGTGCGCGACATTGTGCATGGCTATCACCTGGCTGCAACGAAGGGCAAGCCGGGGGACGTGTACAATCTGGCGTCGGGACAGCCGCACAAGGTCAGCGCCCTGTTGGATACGCTTCTGAGCTTTACGGACGTGCACATCCGCGTCGAGACCGACCCGGACCGTTACCGGCCGGTGGACGTGCCCGTGGTCTATGGCAGCGCGGAAAAGTTTTACCAACTGACCGGGTGGATGCCAGAGATTCCCTTCGAGCAGACGCTGGAGGACACGCTCGATTATTGGCGAGAGCAGGTGAAAACAGAAAAGGGAGGATAGACTCATGCGCAGTGACCAAGCGAAAAAAGGCCTAGAACGTATGCCCAACCGGGCGCTGCTTTACGCGACGGGGGTAACGCCTAAACAGATGGACAAGCCCTTCATCGGCGTGTGTTCCAGCTTTACCGACCTCGTGCCGGGCCACATCGGCATGCGGAGCCTGGAACGCAAGATTGAGTGGGGCGTGGCAGCGGGCGGCGGCGTGCCGTTCCTGTTCTCCGTGCCCGGCATCTGCGACGGCATCGCCATGGGGCACACCGGCATGCACTATTCGCTGCCCTCGCGCGAGCTGATCGCGGACATGATCGAATCGATCATCCAGGCGCACATGCTCGACGGCCTAGTGCTGCTGACCAACTGCGACAAGATCACGCCGGGGATGCTGATGGCCGCCTGCCGGCTGGATATCCCTACCATCGCAGTCACGGCCGGCCCGATGCGCTCGGGCCGCCACGAAGGGCGCGCGCTTTCCCTGGTGCGCGATACGTTCGAGGCCGTCGGCCTGGTGCAGGCGGGCAAACTGGACGAGGCCAGAGCGTGCGCGCTAGAGATCGAGGCCTGCCCAGGTGAAGGCTCCTGCCAGGGACTGTACACCGCCAACACCATGGCCTGCCTGACCGAGGCGATGGGTATGAGCCTGCCGGGGACGGCCACGGGCTTGGCCGGCACGGCCAAGAAGGCGCGCATCGCCCAGATGGCGGGCGAGCGCGTGATGGAGCTGGTATGCGAGGGGATCACCAGCCGCCAAATCGTGACCCGCGAGTCGCTGGAGAACGCCATCCGCGTCGACATGGCCCTGGGCGGATCGACCAACACCACACTCCACATCCCCGCGGTGGCCCACGCCGCCGAGGTGGATATCACCCTGGCCGACTTTGACCGGTTGAGCCGTGAGACGCCACAGCTTGCCTCGCTGCGACCGGGCGGCGACCAGATGATGGAAGACCTGGAATGGGCCGGCGGCATCCCAGCGGTGCTCAAGAACCTCCAATCGCTCGTCAACCGGGACTGCCTCAACGTGGGCGGTCAAACGGTGGGCGAGATCATCCAAGCCACGCCCACCGGCGACCCGAGCGTCATCCACACCATTGAGGAGCCCATCGCCCAGGAAGGAGGCATCGCTGTGCTGAAGGGCTCGCTGGCGCCCGACGGTGCCGTGGTCAAGCAAGGGGCGGTCGTGCCCGAGATGATGCAGTTCACGGGCATCGCCCGCGTGTTCGATAGCGAGGACGCGGCGATGGATTACCTTTTCGCGGACAAGGTGGTAGAGAAGGACATCCTCATCGTGCGCTATGAGGGGCCAAAGGGCGGGCCGGGGATGCGCGAATCGCTGGCGCTGACGGCGGCGGTGACGGGGTGCGGCCTGGGCGAAAAGATTGCCATCGTCACCGACGGGCGTTTCTCCGGCGGCACGCGCAACCTGAGCATCGGCCACGTCTCCCCCGAGGCGGCCGAGGGCGGCCCCATCGCCCTGGTGCAGAATGGCGACCCGGTCAAAGTCGACATCCCGGGACGGACGATCGATCTGCTCGTCGACGAGGCAGAGATGGAAAAGCGCAAAGCGGCGTGGCAGCAGCCTGCGCCCAAGTTCAAGCGCGGGTGGTTGGCGCGGTACGAGCGGTTGGTGACGAGTGCAGCGAAGGGGGCCGTACTCGAGCCGCCAGAATAGACAAGGAGTGGGCTAATGCCACGAGCTTTGATCACGGGCATCACCGGCCAAGATGGCTCCTACCTGGCCG
>CAZKDJ010000016.1:0-5017 GCA_964551295.1 uncultured Anaerolineales bacterium
CGGTCGACAAGGGCAGCATCACCGAGGACGACCTGGCGGTGCTGGTGGGCGTGCGCCCGGATCAGTGCGGGGCACTGACGCGCCAAGTGGCGGGAAAGCGCAACGACCGTCCGTCCTCCGAGGCGGTGGAGATGATGAGTATGGACGGCCTGCTGCCGACCATCACGCTTGATCCGGCGTGGGACGTCTCCGCCCCGGTGCCCGTGGTGCGCTCCAAGCTGCACGGCCATCGCGGCATCACCGCCTACGATCCTCGAAAGGTAGAATACGCCCCTCTGGACGCACCCTACTACCACTACCTGGTCTCCTGCGGCACCGATGCCCAGGCCCGGGGCATCGTGGCGGCGTTCGCCCGCGCGGAGGCCCTGCGCCACCCCGACGACGCACGCCAGGTCGTTTTCACCGTCCTTCCCGGCCACGGCGCTTTCATCGTGGAAAAGTGGGTGGCGGGCAAGGCCCCCTTCCAGGTGATCTGGGAGACTATGGACACCGGCGCTTTGCAGGTGGATAACCGCATCCCACAGGGGCTGATGGCATACGTCCCCACCTCAGATGGAAAAATGGTGCTGCGGGCCACGTAACGCCGTCGAGTACTTGACAATATCGGCGTTATGCTTTAGCATACCGCGAGTTTCCTATTCTTGTACCGCCGTCGCACTGGCTGCCGTTCGCTCGCGCGAACACGATCCTTACCCGATCAGGAACCACACGTGATCAATCTACCCTCTCTGTTTTCCCGATCTGCTCCCGACAGGCCAGGAGTTTGGCGCGCCGGACCGAGGCGCAATCTGTGGTTGTTCTGCCAACTCACGATCAGTTTGGTCTTGCTGGTAGCGGGGTGTGCTTGCCAGCCATCCTCCTCCCCCGATGGCGACTCCAACGCCGCCCAGACGATCGAGAACAAAGGCTCCGACACCCTGGTCAACCTGGCGCTCAGGTGGGCCGAGGTATATATGGAGGAGCATCCCGACGTGCGGCTCTCCGTCACAGGCGGCGGATCGGGCACCGGCATCGCCGCCATGATCAACGGCACGGTCGATATCGCCAATGCCTCGCGGGCGATGAAGCAGGAAGAGATCGAGGCCGCCGAGGCTAACGGCATCACGCCGGTCGAGTTCACCGTCGCCCGCGACGCGATTGTCGTCGTCGTCTATGAATGGAATCCGGTGGCCCAGCTCACGCTCCAGCAGATATCTGACATCTATACGGGCAAGATCACCAACTGGAGCGAGGTAGGCGGCGAGGATCGCCCTATCGTCCTCCTCTCCCGGGAATCGAACTCTGGAACCCATGTCTATTTCCTGGAGAACGTGATCCGGTTGGGGGACAAGGAGAGCGATCTGCTCTTCTCTCCCGACACGCTGCTGATGCCCTCCTCCGAAGGGATCAGTGCCGAGGTGCGCCAAAACCCCAATGCCATCGGCTACGACGGCCTGGGTTACGTGACGCCCGACCAAAAGATGATCGCCGTGGCTGCCGATGCCGACAGCGATTACGTCCTACCGTCCATCGATACAGTCAACGCCGGCACCTATCCCATCTCGCGCCCGCTTTACATGTACACCGCCGGCGAGCCGACCGGCCAGGTAAAGGCGTACATGGACTGGATACTGGACGAGGGGCAAGCATCGGTCGCCGAGCTGGGATTTGTACCGCTAAAGTGAACGGCAAGCGAAGCAATTGAAATATGAAAAAGAAGAGATTTTCGCGCTGGATAGAGTTCCTTATCGAAGCACTAATCCGCACGCTGGGCTTTTCCACCATCGGCTTTGTGCTGCTCATCTTTTTGTTCCTGCTCAGAGAGGGCGTGCCGCTGTTCTTCGAGGTGCCGCTGGGCAACCTGTTTAGCACGCGCTGGTATCCCACGTTCGATCTGTTTGGCACCCTGCCGCTGATCCTGGGCTCGCTGCTGGTCACGGTGACCGCCATCGCCATCGCGCTGCCGCTGGGGGTGGCGACGGCCGTCTTTGTGCGCGAGGCTGCGCCGAGTTGGGCGCGCGAGGTGCTCAAGCCGATGATCGAGGTGCTGGCCGGCATCCCCTCGGTGGTGCTGGGGTTCTTTGGCATGACGCTGGTGGCGCCCTTTGTCCGCGAGACGCTGGGGGTGCCGACCGGTCTGACCGCCTTCACCGGCGCTCTGCTCCTGGCCTACATGGCGCTGCCGACGATCATCAGCGTGGCCGAGGACGCCCTCGATGCGGTGCCCAAGAGCTATCGCGACGCCGGGCTGGCCATGGGGGCCACGCAGTGGCAGACCATCTGGCGCGTGGTGGTGCCGGCCGCCCGCTCGGGCATCGTCACGGCGGTGATGCTGGGGCTGGGGCGCGCCATCGGCGAGACGATGGCGGTGATGATGGTGACCGGCAACGCGGCCCGCATGCCGGTCACGCTCGACTCCATCTTCCGGCCAGCGCGCACGATGACGGCCACCGTGGCTGCCGAGATGGGCGAGGTGGCGCAGGGGAGCGTGCACTACCACGCCCTGTTTGGCATCGGCATCATCCTGTTCCTGCTGACCTTTGCCATCAACCTGGCCGCCGCCGCGACGATTTTCAAAAAGCGCCGGCGGGGAGGGCTGCGCTGATGGATCGCTATCTGGTGCAACGCATCGGCTTCATCCTACTGGGCCTGGTGGCGCTGGTGGTCGTGGTTCCCATCCTGATCGTCGTGGGCGCCATCGTGGTACGGGGCGCCGAGGCCATCAGTTGGGAGTTCCTCACCGCCATGCCCCGGGACGGGATGAAGGCCGGGGGCATATTCCCCGCCATCGTCGGCACGTTGGTGCTCACGCTGGGCTCGGCGCTGGTGGCCATCCCGGTGGGCGTGGGCGGGGCCATATACCTTTCAGAGTACGCGCGCGACAACTGGCTCACGCGCGCCATCCGGCTGGCCATCATCAACTTGGCCGGCATCCCGTCGGTGGTGTATGGGTTGTTTGGGTTGGGCTTGTTCGTGCTCTTTCTTCAGTTCGGCACGTCGATCCTGGCCGGCTCGCTCACGCTGGCGATCATGACGCTGCCCATCATCATCAGCGCCGCCGAGGAGGCGCTGCGGGCCGTGCCGGTCGAGTTCCGCACTGTGATTGCCAGCCTGGGCGGGACGCGCTGGCAGGGCATCCGGCACGTCGTGCTGCCCCAGGCGCTGCCCGGCATCATCACCGGCGTCATCCTGGGATTGCTGCGGGCGGCGGGCGAGACGGCACCCATCCTGTTCACCGTGGCCGCCTTTTTCCTGCCGCGCCTACCCCAGACACCCCTCGACCAGACGATGGCCCTGCCCTACCACCTGTACGTCATCAGCACGCAGGTGCCCGGCATGCCGCTCGAGATCCAATACGGCACGGCGCTGGTATTGCTGGCGCTGGTGCTCTCGCTGAACATCGTGGCGACGGTGATCCGCAGCTATTTTCGGCGCCGGAGGCAGTGGTAGATGGCCGATCCCAAGATCAGCATCCGGGACGTCAACTACGCCTACGACGGCAAATCGGCGCTGCGCGACGTGACGTTCGACGTGCCCGCCAACAGCGTCACCGTCGTCTTTGGACCGGCAGGCGGTGGCAAGTCGACGCTGCTGCGCCTGATAAACCGGCTCAACGACCTGGTCGATGGCACCCACATGTCGGGCCAAGTCCTGCTGGACGGGCAAGACATCTACGCGCCGGGCACCGACGTGACCGACCTGCGCCGGCGCGTGGGGATGGTGTTCGCCCTCCCTCTGCCCCTGCCCGGCACCGTCCGCGAAAACGTGATCTATGGACCCACGCTGGCCGGCGTGCGGGATCGGGCCCGTTTGGAGGAGACCCTCACGCGCAGCCTGACGCGGGCCGCTCTGTGGGACGAGGTGAAAGATCGGCTCGACGACCCGGCCGGCTCGCTTTCGGGCGGACAGCAGCAGCGGTTGTGCATCGCCCGCAGCCTGGCCTTGGAGCCCGAGGTGTTGCTCCTCGACGAGCCCACCTCCGGCCTGGATCCCATCTCCACCAGCAAGGTGGAGGCGTCCCTGTACGAGCTGAAACGGGACTGCACCATCATCATCGTGCCCCACAGCGTCCAACAGGCCGCGAGGGTGGCCGACTGCGCGGCCTTCTTCCTGATGGCCGCGCTGATCGAGTTCCGGCCCGGCACCGAGATTTTCACCACGCCCCAGAACGAGCAGACCGACGACTATGTCACCGGCCGGTTCGGGTAATTGGAGTTATGCCAAAGATTCAAGTAGAGCACCTCTATTTTTACTACACTAAAGAGCCCGCCTTGATGGACATCTCGATGGCGATCAACGACCAGCAGATCACCTCGCTGATCGGCCCTTCGGGGTGCGGCAAGTCCACGTTCCTGCGCTGCCTCAATCGGATGAACGACACCATCCCCGGCACCAGGCTGGAGGGACAGGTGCTGCTCGACGGGCAGGATATTTACGTACCCGGCACCGACGTGATCGACCTGCGGCGGCGGGTGGGGATGGTGTTCCAGCGCCCCAACTGCTTCCCCCAGTCGATCTATGACAACGTGGCCTTTGGCCCGCGCGTGCTGGGTTCGCACAGGGGCGCGGACCTGGACGACGTCGTGGAGGAGAGCCTGCGCGGAGCGGCCCTGTGGGACGAGGTGAAGGACGACCTGAAGCAGGATGCCATGAGCCTGTCCCTGGGGCAGCAGCAGCGGCTGTGCATCGCCCGCGCCACCGCCGTCAGGCCAGAGGTCATCCTGATGGACGAGCCCTGCTCGGCCCTCGATCCCATCGCCACGCTGGAAGTCGAGGAGCTGATGCAGGTGCTCAAGGAAAAGTATTGCATCGTCATCGTTACCCACAACATGCAGCAGGCCGCGCGCGTCTCCGATTGGGCGGGGCTCTTTTGGCTGGGCCGGATGGTCGAGTTCGACGCCACCGAGATCGTCTTTACCCGTCCGAGCAACAAGCTGACTGAGGATTACATCACAGGCCGGGCAGGTTAAAGGAAGGCGTCTTTTCAAAAAGTAGGGAAGAATGGGGGGTGGGGGGGGGGGGGGGGGGGGGGGCGGCC
>CAZKDJ010000016.1:5027-35958 GCA_964551295.1 uncultured Anaerolineales bacterium
TTCTTTTTTTTTTTTTTTTTTTTTATTTTTTCTTGTGGGGGGGGGGGGTGGGGGGCCCCCCCCCCCCCCCCCCCCCCCCCCCCGCCCCCCAGATTATTGAAAAGATACAAAGGAGGTTTGCTATGCCTCGGGAAATGTTTGATCTGGAACTACAACGACTTCAGGACGAGATGCTGGCCATGGCCAGTATGGTGGAGGAGGCGATCACCGCGTCGGTAGACGCCCTCAAACGGCGCGATTTGCAGGGTTCCAAGCGTCTGATCGTCCACGACCGCGAAATCAACCAGAAGCGCTTTGACATCGAGGAGGACTGCCTAATTGCCATCGCCACGCAGCAGCCGATGGCCAGCGACCTGCGCATCCTGGCCGCCATCCTCGATATCGTCTCCGAGCTGGAGCGCATCGGGGACTATGCCAAGGGCATCTCGCGCATCAACCTGATGATCGGCGAGGAGCCGCTGCTCAAACCCCTCATCGACGTCCCCAACATGGCGGAAAAGGCGCGCAGCATGCTCCACCAGGCCCTGGATGCCTTCGTCCAACGCGATGTGGATTTGGCGCGGGCCATCCCAAAGCAGGACGACGACGTAGACGCGCTCTACAACCAGGTCTACCGGGAGTTGATCACCTACATCCTCGTCGATCCGCGGGCGATAGAACAGGCCAATTACTTGCTGTGGGCGGCCCACAACCTGGAGCGCGCCGCCGACCGGGTGACCAACATCTGCGAGCGGGTGATCTTTACCGTCACGGGCAAGATGGAGGAGATGGACGTAGAGAACTCGAGCCTGAACAGCATCGCGTAAATCTCCTAAAAGATCTTCACGCAAAGGCGCAAAGAGCACAAAAAAACTTGCGTTCTTTGCGCCTGTGCGGTAAAGAGATCGCAGCATTCGAAGCCGGAACTCTCCCCCTCGAAATCGTGTATACTTGGGCAAGCGCGCCATTGTACCTGGGTACAGGGCCAATCTCGGTCCTGGGATCGATGACAAGCCGGCCTAGCTGTGCTATAGTAGAGGCATGACGGAGCTATTCAACAACGAGTTAGATGGCGAACTTGAGAACGGCGAGATTGTCTAAAAATCGGAGAAGATAAATGGAAGCTGGTGATACGGCAACTCCATATACGAGCTTGATTTGTTGTGGCGTTTTTTTGATTCTCATCGTCACGGTTATTTGGATCAGCCTTCGAAAGACATTGGGTAATACCGCGTTGCCCTCTGATCCAAAAGATTTGATCGCTGTGAGCAAAGGTTCGATAAATGGGATGATTGGAGGTTTAATAGGAGGTTCGATTTATGCAAGCATATTCGCGACGGATGTTTTCCCAACTGAAAAAGTTAGCCTGGTGAATGGTATAATCATCTGGGCGATACTCGGTGGCCTATTGGGAATAGTCGGGGGTGGAATTGGTGGATTTGTGAACGACAGGCGGTATGGAAAAAGCGCCGAGTTAATAGACTGGACAACAGCAGGTGCGATGTTAGGGCCTCTGATAATCGGATTGGGAGCTATGTTGGGCATATCTACTGTTGGGATAGATATATCAATAGGCGGTGATGCGCCGCTTTTTATCATAACTGGAGGGGCATTTCCAGGAGCCACAGGAGCGGCTTACCTGCAAAAAAGCAAACGCGGGTAAGGCGGTGACCGAAGGAGGCAGAACCATGAAGCCATTATCAGAGGTAGAAGAAAGAGAACTTTACTGGATGCAGCCCACCATGAAGCGCAGCTTTGAGCTACGTGCCGGCGACGATCTCTTTGCCACGCTAAAGTTCGAGACCGCCTTTGGCTCCTTGGCCACGGCCGAGTCCGCCGCGGGAACCTGGACGTTCAAGCGGGTGGGGTTCTTCAAGCCGCGGGTGACCGTGCGCGTGCAGGGCGCGGAGGACAATCTGGCGGGCTATCGCCTCGAGTGGGGCGGCGCAGAGGGCGTTCTCGAATTTGCCAATGGGGAGACCTTTGTATGGAAGTTGGCAAACTTTTGGGCGACGCAATACGAGATCGTCGATGCGGAAGGCATTCCCCTGATAAGCTACAAATCCAAGGTCGGTAAACCATCCGATTTGCTCAAGGATCAGGCACGGGTAGAGATGTCGCCACAGGCGCGTGGGATGGACAAGCTGGCGCTTCTATTGCTGATCGGATGGTACTTGATCATCCTGCAGCAGGAGGATGTGATGGCTACCGCGACGGCCGTCGCGACGAAGGCGATGGCGGAAAAGTAGGCCGTTGTCGACGAAGCGATGCGTGTATACAGGAGATGACGGACGGTAAACTCGCGCCTTTACCGTAAAGGGAACGAAAAATGGGAGTCACACCAATCATCTTCATACTTGGCATCGTGCTCGTGACCGCTGCGATTCTCGCCGGCGCGGCTGCTTCCCAAGGGGATCAGCAACGCATCCGGCAACACCTGGTCGAGCGGGGAGCGACCGACATCTTTATCTCCAAAGCGTGGACGCCTGGCGCCAGGGCCACCCACACCTACGACGTGGCGTTCATCGACAGCCAGGGCGCGCAGCGGCGAACGCGCTGCAAAATCCGCCGGCCCGGCTGGTCCGCCAACCCCGAGATCGACTGGCAGGACCCCGTTTGAGCCGCTACACCTCTTCCATCACCAATAGGTGCGATAGCCCAAACGCCTGCAGCGGCGTGCGCTCCAGCGCATACGTGATGGCACGCAGAATGCGACCCAGCGCCGGCGCGCGGGCGACGACGTTGTCGTAGCCGGCAAAGATCACCGCGTGGTGCACGACCCGCACGGGAAGCCCATCGAAGAGACGGCGCAGGCCACGGTGAGTGTAGGCGCGCACGTGAGGGGCCAGCCGGTTGCGCAGCGGCGCGGGCAACCAGTTGACCAAAGGGATGTTGCCAAACCGGTAGCGCCCGCGCCAAAAGACCCCGTGGGTCTCGAAGGGGTAAAGCCGGTTGGGGACAAAGATGACCAAGTGACCGCCGCACCGGGCCACGCGCACCATCTCGGCCACGCAGGCACGATCGTCGTCCACGTGCTCCAGCACCTCGTGGGAAAAGACGACGTCGAAAGTGTCATCCGGAAAGGGCAGACGCTCGCCCACCGCCTGGCTCACGCCGGCCGCCCGCTCCCGCGCCTCCAGCGCCCGTTCTCGCTCGACCTCGACGCCAAAGGCGCAAGGAGTCTGACGCAGGAAAGCCGCCGTGTACATCCCCACGCCGCAGCCCACATCCAGCACGCGCCTGCCGCTCGACGGCGCCCAGCGGCGCACCATCTGGAAGCGCCGCTCCTGCCCGGCCCGCCAGACGTAGGAGGGATGCCCCCGGTAGGCAGCCGTGTCCTCGCCGCTCACCCTTCCCACCTGGTGTACAGCTCGTTCTCCAGTCCCATGCGCGCCAACACACGCCCCAAGGTGCCGTCCACGATCTCAGCCACCGTCTGCGGGCGGCCGTAAAAGGTGGGCACTGGCGGAAAGATGATCGCTCCGGCCTCGGCAGCGCGGGCCATCAACCGCAGGTGGCCCAGGTGGAGGGGCGTCTCGCGCACGAGAAGCGCCAGCGGGCGGCCCTCCTTGAGCGTCACGTCGGCGGCGCGACTTACCAGGTCGGCGGCGTAGGAGTTGGCGACCGCCGAAAGCGTCTTGATCGAACACGGCGCGATGACCATGCCGCCCGTGGCGAAAGAGCCGCTGGCGATGGACGCCGTGAGGTCGCCGGGGGCGTAGGCGCAGTCGGCCAGCGCCTCGATCTGCGCCACCGTGCGATCGGTCTCCTGGGCGATGACCAAACGGGCGATCTGGGTGATGACCAGATGCGTCTCGATATCGGGATGCTGTGCCAGCACCTCCAGCAGGCGGATGCCATAGACGGCGCCGCTGGCCCCAGAGATGCCGACGACGATGGGGCGTTTTCGCTCCAAATGAGGCCTCCTTGCGCGGGACTATACCACACAACCTACGAAGGGTCAAAGTTTTGGGGAGACGTCATCCCGTCGGGCGCTCCAGGTCATCCTTGCGAACCAGGAACGGGCCAAGGGCCAATGCGTCCAGGTCGGTACCCAGGAAGGTCACGATGGCCTCGTCGGGTGTACGGACGATGGGTTGACCACGGACGTTGAACGAGGTATTGACGAGCACGGGGACGCCCGTGATGCGCTCGAAGGCGGCGATCAGATCGTAAAAGGCCGGATTCGTGTCGCGGCTGACGGTCTGGACGCGGGCGGTGCTGTCCACGTGGGTGACGGCGGGGATGACGTCAGGCTGCAAGACCCGGTGGGTGAACAGCATAAACGGGTTGAGCGTCGATGGGTGAAAGTAATCAGCGGTGCGCTCTGCCAATACGACCGGGGCAAAGGGCCTGAAGGATTCGCGGTGTTTGACGCGGGCGTTGAGGACGTCCTTCGTGTCGTCCCGACGCGGGTCAGCGAGGATGGAACGGTTTCCCAAGGCGCGAGGCCCGAATTCCAGCCGTCCCTGATACCAGCCCAGGATCTGGCCCTGGGCCAGCAGATGAGCGACGGTGGCGGGGAGATCGCCGGGGCGTTGGTAGGGAATGCCCCGCGCGTCCAGGGCAGCGCGACAGGCCTCATCGTCGTAGGCGGGTCCCATGTAAACGTCCGTCATCGTCCACGTGCGTGGTTGGCGGTCGATCATGTGATGGACCCACAGGGCCGCACCCAGGGACGTGCCGGCGTCGTTGGCAGCGGGTTGGACCCACACGCGACGAAAGGGACCTTCCTCGGCCAGCCGGGCGTTGGCCACGCAGTTGAGGGCCACGCCTCCGGCCAAGCATAGGTTGGTCGCGCCGGTGAGGGCGTGCAGACGGCCCAGCACGTGCAGCAGAGCCCGCTCCAAGGCCTGTTGCAGGGACGCGGCGATGTCGGCGTGGCGCTCGGTCAGCGGCTCGTCCGGGCTGCGAGGCGGCCCGAGGGTAGCGACGAGATCGGGACCAAAGGGCAGACGTATGGTCGACGTATCCATCTCGAATCCGTCCTCGGTGAGGCGCACCCAACGGTCGAAATGCGCCTGGTAGCGCGGCTGGCCGTAGGGGGCCAGTCCCATGACCTTGCCCTCGTCTCCCGTGTTGGGAAAGCCCAGGTAGTGCGTGATGACCATGTACAGTGTCCCCAGGCTGTGGGGCGCCATAACCTGGGCCAGCGGCGTGATGGTGTTGCCGCTGCCCAGGGCCAGTAGCGTGGATGTCTGCTCGCCGAACCGATCGACGGACAGGATGGCGGCCTTTTCGAATGGGGAGACGAAAAAGGCGCTGGCGGCGTGAGCCAGGTGATGTTTGATGAAGTAGATGCGGCGCACGGCGGCAGCGATGTGCGCGGCGCTCAAGGAGGGACCCAGGTTGGGTAAAAGCCGGGGCAGTACCTCGTGGCGGATCGCGAAAGGGGTCGTGCCGTCGCCAAAACCGCGCATCCACTGGCCCAGGGGCTTGCCGATGCCCTGCCAGGGTTGGGCGTAAAAGGCAACCGCATCGATATCGCAGAGGGACAGGCCTGCGTATTCCAAACACCAGGCGATGGCGTGGCGTGGAAAAGCAGGCGTGTGTTTGACCAAGTTGAAGCGTTCTTCTTCGGCAGCGGCCACGATCTGTCCATCGCACAGGAGCGCGGCAGCGGCGTCGTGAGAAAAACCGGCTAAACCTAGAATACGCATATCATCCGTCTAGTTCTGAAACCATCCTGGGGCTACAGGCACAGATTCCTTGGTAGTATAGCCATTTCTCGTTGGACAGCAAGTGCCCTATTACAACAATGAGACAAACCCTCTTGCTTCGGTCTGTGATTACCTGTATAATGAAGTACAAGAAATGGAAGAGGAGGTTTCCTCATGAGAGCTCCCCGGCAGCATGCCAACTTTCTCACGCGGCTGAAACGCGTGATAGCCTTCTCTGCGTTGGCAGTCGTAGTGCTTGCCCTGATCATCAGCCACATCCTGGCCTGGCGTTGGGCGAGTATGCCTTTCTTGGGGATGATGCTGGAGCCCACGCTCGTGCTCAGCCCATTCGAGGGAAAAGGCTGGGCGCGTTTGCAACTCGACGAGCCATTGAGGCAGCCCGATCGTCTCAGCGCCATTGATGGGCAGAAAGTGAGCGCATACGATGACGTAGCGGCCATCCTTCGTGAGCGCGAGGTGGGCCAGATGGCGGAAGTTACAGTCGTCCGCCCCGATGGCAGCACCCGCACGGTGGAAATCGCATTGACCGCTTTTCCCCTTCGAGACATGATTCTGCTCTTTCTCGTGCCTTATCTGGTAGGATTGATCTATTTGGGGATAGGCATCTGGGTATTCTGGGTACACGGTTGGGGACCGGCGGGCCAGGTCTTTGCGGTATTCTGTGCGTCCATCGCCCTGATGGTCGGGGGCGTCTTTGAAACCAATACAACGCATAAGCTGGCCGTGCTGTGGGGCGCATCCGTCCCTCTCGCGGCCGCTACCGCGATGCACCTAGCGTTGGTCTTCCCTCGGCAGCCTCGTTTCGGACACCGTTTTCCGTTCTTGCGCTTCCTGCCGTATATACCGGCGTCGTTCCTAGTAATCCGCACGGCTCTCAGTATCTATGATACCGACAACCCCTGGGTATACATAGGCCGTCTCCGTGATGGTTATCTTTTTGCCGGTCTGGGTATCTTTTTTCTGCTGGCCATGCTCGTCTACCGGTTGGTCAAGCCGCCTTCGCCGCTGGTTCGGCAACAGAGTCGCATCATCCTCCTGGGCGCGACGCTGGCCTTTCTGCCCATCATACCCTGGGTAGTGACCAGCGCCATTATTCAACGGTCAACTCCTTTCTCTGTCGCCTATTCGGTCCTATTTGTCTTCTTCCCGCTTTCCATCGCCTACGCCATTCTGCGCTACCGATTATTGGATGTGGACCGGCTCCTCAGCCGCGGCGTGGCCTACGGAACGCTGATGTTTCTAACTATTGCGACGTATTCGCTCGTCATCAACGGCCTGAGCCAGCTTTTCGCGATCCGAGCCAACGATCCAGTCGTGCTTTCTATCTTTGTCCTGGCGTTGACGCTGGCCTTTAACCCCCTGCGAAACTGGATTCAACGGTTAGTGGATCGTGTTTTCTTCCGCCAGACGGTGGACTATCACACCGCGCTACAGGATTTCAGCCACGAGCTGACCCGAACGCTCGATCTAAACGCCGTCCTGGCAGAGGTCGGCCGGCGGATCGAGGAAGCCCTGCACCCTTCACGGCAGTGGGTGTGCCTGTACGACAAGGATATATCCTGTTACGTTGGACAACCTATCGGAGAAAAGCAGGCAGCCGCGTTTCCGGTCACGTTTATGCCGGATGGCGCTCTGGCCCACTGGTTGCAAGATCATCAAGAATGCCTGTACCTGCCACCTGAGAAAGGGTTGCCCAGCGAACTGGCCGACGAGTGGGTGCAGATGGGATCGGTAGGTGCTGTGGTCTATGTCCCCCTGCAAAGCCAGGAGCGCTTGGTCGGTTGGCTGGCGGTAGGCCCCAAGCGCTCCGGACATCCCTACCATTCCGACGACTTGGCTTTTCTCAGGGCGCTGGCCGACCAGTCGTCGCTGGCGGTGGAAAACGCGCGTCTCTTTACCAGCGTGCGCCGCAACCTAGCCGCTATCTCTGAGATGAAGAACCTGATGGACGACGTTTTTAGCAGTATTGCCAGCGGCGTCATCACCACTGATATCCGGGACAAGGTGACGCTCTTTAACCGCGCGGCCGAGGCTATCGTGGGTATTAGTGCAGACGAGGTTATTGGCCGTTCTTGCAGTCAAGTTTTGACGTGTCTGGGAGACGATCTAGAGTCTCTGTTGAAACAGGTCAAGTTTTCTGAAACGCCAGTGATGGCCTACGAAGCTCAGTCGGAGCTACCCTCCCGTGGGCCGGTCTGGCTGCGCATGAACCTCTCCCCGCTCAAGGACAGCCGCGACGTGACCAACGGCGTGGCGATCGTGGTAGACGACCTGACGCTACAGAGGGAGTTAGAGGCTAAGGCGCAGCGCATCCAGGAGACGTTCCAGCGCTATGTGGCTCCGGCAGTGGTCAGGCGGCTGATCTCTAACCCTGAACTCGTCGAGTTGGGAGGCATGCGGCGGGAGATCACCAGCTTTTACGCCGACATCCGAGGATTTACATCCTTCAGCGAAAAGACCGAGCCCGAGTTCCAGATTGAGGTGCTGAACAAGCACCTGACGCTGGCGACAGGGGCCATCCTGGAGTATGAGGGCACGCTGGACAAGTTCGTCGGTGACGCTGTGATGGCGGTCTTTAACACGCCGGAGCCCCAGGAAGATCATACCCTACGGGCCGTGCGTGCAGCATTGGCGCTACAGGAAGCAATACAGGAAGGCCACCAGCAGATGGAAGAAAAAGAGCGGCTTCATTTTGGCGTCGGCATCACCGTGGGTGAGGCAGTGGTGGGCAATATTGGTTCCGCGGTAGTGCAAAACTTTACCGCTATCGGAGATATCGTCAACTTTTCCTCTCGCCTGTCCGATATCGCCGGGCCCGGCCAGATCTATATCAGCACTGAGGCTTACGAGCGGGTCAAAGATCACATCGAAGTCAGGCTCATCGGCGACGTTCAAGTCAAGGGACACAGCTTGCCCGACAAGGTCTATGAGGTGTTGGGGCTAAAGTCAGACGCGGACGGGTAAAGTCAAGCCCTTTTCAGTTTCTTAAAACTCCTGAACGCACCTTTCTTGGTATCGCTCCGCAGCGCGCTTGATCTCTGCGTAAGCACTCTCCAGGCCATCCCACCCGCCGCCCTGGACTTGGTCGACCTCCAGATCCTTATACACCTCAAAGAAGTGCGCCATCTCGTCCAAAAAGTGCGGCGGCACGTCCTTCAGCGCCTCGTACCCTTTAAAGAGGGGGTCGGTGTGGGGCACTGCCAGGATCTTGTCATCGATCTGCTCCTTGTCGATCAGCCCATAGACGCCCAAGGGGCGGGCCTCGATGACGCATCCGGAAAACGTCGGCTCGTTGGTCATCACCAACACATCGAGCGGGTCGCCATCGGTATGCAGCGTCTGAGGGATAAAGCCATAGTCGCCCGGGTAATGGAGTGAGGAAAAGAGCACCCGGTCGAGCTTGACAAACCCGCCTTCCTCGTCGTACTCGTACTTGTTGCGCGATCCCTTGGGGATCTCTACAACCACATAGATGACTTTGGGCCAGTCCGGTCCCGGTGGTAGCTCACTCCATAGGTTCATCGTCGTCTTCCTCAAAGCTTATGCCGATACCTGGAACACGTCTCCCCGCTCGGGGACCGCTACGTTGCGCACGCCCAATTGGGCCAGCCCTTCGGCCAAAGCCGCCGCCGGGTCGGGGTCGCCGTGCACGACGAAAGCATGCCGCAGGCCGCGGGCGATAGGCTGCGCCCAACCCAGCAACCCATTCCGGTCGGCGTGGGCGCTGTAGCCGTTGATCGTCTCGACGCGTGCCCGCAGAGGAAATTCCTCGCCAAAGATCTTGACCACCGGCTGCCGCTCGACCAAGCGCCGGCCCAGGGTGTAGGGCGCCTGCCAACTGACGATCAACACCGCGTTGCGCGGATCGGTGATGTTGTGCTTGAGATGATGCTGGATCCGCCCCGCCTCGCACATCCCCGATGCGCTGATGATGACCGCCGGCCCCTGCAACACGTTCAGCGTCTTGGAATCCTCCACGTTGCGGATGTACCGCAGGCGGTCAAAGCCGAAGGGATCGGGGTGATGATCGCCGTTCATAAAATCGCGCAATTCCTCGTCATAGCACTCAGGGTGCAACCGGAACACCTCGGTCACGTTCACCGCCAGAGGACTATCGACAAAGACAGGCACGTCGGGCAGCAGTCCGTCACTGGCCAGCCGATGCAGGCTGTAGACGATCTCTTGCGTGCGCCCCACGGAAAAGGCGGGAATGACGACCTTGCCCCCTTGGTCGTAGGCGTCGCCAATCAAGCGGAGCAGCTTCTGCTTGGCCTCTTCGTGCGGCTTGTGCAGCCGGTCGCCATAGGTCGATTCGATGATCAGTACGTCGGCCTCCGGCGCAGGGATCGGATCGCGCAGGATTGGCATTTCGTCCCGCCCCAGGTCGCCGCTGAAGAGCAGGCGCACCGGCTTTTGCCCCGGCTCCTCGATCTCCAGAAAGACGATGGCGGACCCAAGGATGTGACCGGCATCGAGGAACGTGCAGCGCACGCCCGGCGCGATGGGAACGGTCCGATCATAGCCCACGCTGACAAAGTGCTCTAGGCTAGCGATGGCGTCGTCGTACGTATAGATCGGCTCCACCGGCGGCTCGCCCTTACGGGCGCGCTTTTTGTTGACGTAAGCCACGTCCTGCTCATGGATGTAGGCCGAATCCCGCAGCATGGCCGAGCACAGGTCGCGCGTGGCAAAAGTCGCATAGATGGGGCCCTGGAACCCGTTGCGCACCAGGTTGGGGATGTTGCCGGAGTGGTCGATGTGGGCGTGGGATAGAACGAGCGCGTCGATGCTGGCGGCATCGAACGGCAGGTCGCGGTTGCGCTCGAACGCCTCCCACCGTTTGCCCTGGAACAGCCCACACTCCAGCAGGATACGGCTCCCGTTGACCGAGATCAGGTGTTGAGAGCCGGTGACGGTCTGTGCAGCGCCGAGAAAGTGGATTTGCATCGTGTTCACCCCAGTTGGTAAGCTGGCACATTGGTAGACTCAGTAGATCCAAATTCTTGGTGTGCACATGTGCGTGTTGATGAAAATCACCTGCGAAACCGTCATTCTGAGCGTAGCGAAGAATCTCCGCCCTGCATTGGGAGACTCCTCGCTCCGCTCGGAGTGACGAAAATTGGATCTACTGAGACTAGTAGATAGGCAGACTGGTAACTTGGTCAACTACCAGTCTGCCAATTTACCACTTTCCCAACACCTCCAAAATCGCTTCGCCGTACGCACCCCGCTTCCACGGCCCCAGCCCTTCGATGCTGGCCAACTCGTCCGTCGTGCGCGGATTCTGCTCGGTCAGCGCCCACAATACAGCGTTGCCCACGACGACGTCAACGTCCACCTTCCGCTCGGCGGCAACTTCCTTGCGCCAGGTGCGGAGCGCCTCGTAGCGCTCTATCTCTTCGTCGGAGTGACGTGGAGGCGGCGGGGGAGGCGACGGCACGGGCGCATCCATGCCCCGCTCGACCGCCTGCAAGATGCGCTTACCGTAGCGGCGCACGATGTAGGGCTTGATGCCGTCGACGCGGGCCAGTTCCTCGCGCGTACGCGGGCAGGCCTGGACCAGCGCGCTGAGCACGCGGTCGTGAAGCACCTTAAAGTGGGGGCGATCCCTGCGGCGGGCCTCACCGTCGCGCCAGATACACAGCTCGCGCAGAACCGCCTGCTCGCGTCCACGGAGGTCAAAGGCCCCCTTGACGCCCCAGAAATCCTGCGTCTCAAAATCGTTGCACATTGGCTCCGATCCGGCGACCTGATCGAACCCCTCCTGCGCTTCTTCCCAACGCCCTTTCTGCATCAGCGCGTCGGCCTGCAGGTGACGCAGGGGCACCAGGTAGTGCGTATCGAGACTGGCATAGGTCAGGGCTTTTTGATCCAGCGGGCGCTTGCCCCAGTTGTATCGCTGGTAGCGCTTGTTGGTGCGCACGTCGAAGAGATCCTTGAGTATATCGCCCAACCCCACGCGCGGCCAGCCCAGGATGCGGGCGGCCCACATCGTATCGAACAGGTTCACAAAGCAAAAACCGGAATCCCGCTTGAGGCACATGACATCGTACTCGGCGGCGTGAAAGATCTTTTCCACCTTGGGATCGGCAAAAAAGTGTGCCAACGGCGAGAGATCGGGGACGGTCAGGGGGTCCACGAGATAATCCTTGTCGGGGACAGATATCTGCATCAGGCACACTTGCTCCTGGTAGGCGTAGAGCGAATTGGACTCGGTATCCACGGCGACGAAAGGCTCGTCGTGCAGAGCCTTCAACAGCGCCGCCAACTGCGGCGCAGAGGTGATGACGGTGGGCGGCGGCAGCTTGGATTTCTTCTTGGGGCGCGAGCGAGCACTCATATCAATGGGATCAAGATCAATGTGGCCAGACCTAGGTAGAGCAGATAGCCAAGTGTATCGGTGATCGTCGTGACCAGTATGGGCGAGGCCAGCGCCGGATCGACCTGCACCGCCTGCATGGCGATGGGAACCAGCGCCCCGGCAATACCGGCGCCGACCATGTTCATCACGATAGCAGCCCCGACGATGAGGCCCAACGCGGGCAGTTCCCCGAGCGCCAGGGCGACGAGAGTGACCAGGACGCCAACCGCGAGGCCATTGACCAGACCGATGAACATCTCCCGGGCCAGCATGCCCAGGCCATCGCGGGGCGTGAGCTCACCCATCGCCAGCCCACGCACGGTGACGGTCAGCGTCTGTGTGCCCGCGCTGCCACACACGCCAGCGACGAAGGGAAAAAAGACGGTCAAGGCAGCTACCTTGGCGATGGTGCTTTTGAAAAAATTCAACACGATGCCAGAGACCAGCGCAGTGATCATGTTGAGCAAGAGCCACGGCAAGCGCAAGCGCAGCGCGGAAGAGATCGGCGCATCGTGCGGCTGCTCCCCGGGCACGCCACCCAGGCGGTAGATGTCTTCCGTCGCCTCTTCCTCCAGCACCTCTACCAGGTCGTCGTGGGTGATGAGGCCCAGCAGGTGATCATCGCCGTCCACGACCGGCAGCGCCAGCAGATCGTAGCGCGCCATCAAGCGGGCTGCCTCCTCTTGGTCGGCACCGGCCCGCACGCTGATGACGTCGGTATCCATGATGTCTTGGATGCGCGTGGTCGGAGCGGAGACGATCAGCCGCCGCAGAGGAACCACGCCGGCCAGACGGACGTCCTCGTCTACGACCAAAAGATAATAAACCGTGCCCAGCTCCAACTGGCTGGCCCGCAGGTAAGTGAGTGCCTGCTCCACGGTCATTCTCCCGTGAAGGGTGACCTTGGCAGAGGTCATCAAGCCGCCGGCGCTCTCATCAGCGTGGATGAGCAACGGACGCACCTCGTCGGGCTCCTCCATGGCCGCCAGGACCTCGGCGGCGTGCTCGGGCGCAATGTCACCCAGGAGATCCGCCGCCTCGTCAGGCTCCATCTCGTCCAGGATATTGGCCAGCTCCTCCGGTTCCAGGCGCGCGGCGATCTCGGCCGCTTCCTCCTCCTCCAGTTCCTCCAGGATGTCAGCCGAGTCCTCCAAGTCGAGACGCGGCAAGAGCACGTCCTGCTCGGATGCGGGAAGCTCGCCAAAGACGTCGGCCTGGTCAGGAGGACGGAGCGCCTCGACCAGCGCCACTGCCAGGGTCCAATCCTCCCGATCCAGGGCTTCCCGCACTTGCTCGAGAATGTTGTCTACATCCGTCGGGTTCATAGTCTGGGCCTTTTAGGTAAATGCTGATGTATTATCGCACGATTGACATCTCTCGTCAAAGCGGAGTTAGCGTCACTCAAACAGCCCTACCATCTGGCAGGGCTGTTTGAGTGCAAGGCGGCCTAAAAAGGGCCAGTCGTTCTATTCCCCATCGCCTGGCTTTTCGTGGGGCACGAGCTTGATCGTCACCCGGTTGCTCGTCGTCGAGTTGCCCGCCGCATCCACTACGATGACGTAGAACGTGTACTTTCCTTCCCCGTGTCCCCTGATCGTCCAGTTGACGTTGAAGGGTGGCTGGGTGCGCACGACGAAGGGCTCCAATCCTTCGGGCGAGTCGGGCGTTTCTCCTCCGCCCGAGGAGGGATACATATAGTACTCGACGCGCGCGATGGAATAATCGCTCACCTCGGCGTTGATGTTGACCCACTCGTCATAGTCGTATTCGTACTTGGCGCCATCCTCCGGGTAGGTCAGATCGACCTCGGGAGGCGTGGGGTCCACCGTCACCTGGACAATCGCCTCGCGTACTGCCGCCGAATGGTCGACCACCTGGAGGCGCAACGTGTACAATCCATCCAGCCCGCTGGTATTCCAGAACTCGAGGATGTTCTTGTCCACTTGGTTGCCGTGATTTGGGCCGATCTGAACCCAATCAGTAGGGTTCATGCCCTCGCCAAAGTACAGCGCATAGTAGTTGAAATCGCCGCCGCGGGCGTTGCCCGTGATGGGCACGGTGCCGGTGATGTAGGAATACGGGGCCGGGCTGATGATGCCGACCTCGGCGTCGGCGAGCGTGGGCCCGATGGGGACGTACTGCGTGGGTGGCGTCTCCGGGCGTCGGTCCTCCGGCAGGCTGGCGATCCAGTCGGCTGCCTCGGGGGGATAGACCTCAAAGACCTTTTCCTCACACTGTTCCGGCGGCGTGTGGGCGGTGCACAACTGGCCGGTCTCGCGATGGACGCGAAAGACCTGGTAGATGTTATCCTGCTCCTTGGGCTCGGTGCCTGGGATAAAGAGCTCGGTGATAGTAGGGCAATGCCCGTTGGGCAGCAGGCCGGACTTTTCACAGACGCGCTTCTCGACCAAGCCCTCGGGTCGGGTAAAGGCCGCGTGGGGTTCGCCCTCCACCGCATACTCCATCACTGCATGCCAGATGTGAGCCGCTCCCACGACCCCGGCGACAGTCTTCATGTCGCTGTTGTCCGAGTTGCCCACCCACACACCGGCAGCCAATTGAGGCGTGTAGCCGACCGTCCACGCATCCTTGTAGTTGTTGGTGGTGCCGGTCTTGGCCGCTGCCGGCCGATCATCTGCCAGCTCCAACTGGTTGGGCTTGGAAAACGCGCCGTAGCGGGTCACGCGATCAGAGAGGATGTTGTTCATCAGGTACGCCAACCGAGGATCGAGGATATCGCGGCTATCGGGCTGTTCGTACTGGTAGAGCACGTCGCCATCACGATCCTCGACGCGCAGGATGGCCACAGGGTCAAGTTCCCGGTAGCCAGGACGCAACTGTCCCGCAGGCAAGGGCTGGCCGTACATCTTGCCATCATTGGCAAACACGCTAAAGGCATACACCATGTCGATTAGGTGGACCTCACCGCCACCCAGCGTCAGACTGAGGCCGTAGAAATCCAATCCCCTGTCCAGCGTGTTGATACCCATCCGATGAGCCGTACGGATCGTGTTATCCACACCGGCCAGGTACAGCGCCTCGACGGCGGGGATGTTATAGGAACAGGAGAGCGCTTCTCTCAGGCGCTGCGGGCCGTGGTATTTGCGGTCATAGTTCTCCGGCACGTAGGGGACGCCTGTGTGCTGCTGAAACGCCTTGCGCACGTCGAGGAACATGTGCGCGGCATTGTATCCCTGGGAGAGCAGCGTGACGTAGGTGAAGGGTTTGAACGACGACCCCGGCTGGCGTCCCAGTCCATCCACGGCGACGTTGAACTGGCCGTCGATGGACTCGTCCCAATAATCCAAGCTACCGACCAGGGCCAGGATTTCGCCGGTGCCGGGGCGGAGAACCACGACCGCGGCGTTATTGACCTCGTGATCCCAGCCGACGTGCGACGGCCTGAGCGGCATCAAGTACTGGGCCGCCTCGCAACCACCGTCGATGGCTTCCTGAATAACGGTCGCTTCATCCTCGCCGGAGAGGCGGCGGATGTGGGTGCGGGCCACACACTGGGCCTGCTGGTTCAACTCATAGTCCAGGGTGGTATAGACCCGCAGCCCGCCCCGGCGCAACATCTCCGGGCCAATCTCCGGCATCTGCTCCAGTTGCTTACGCACATAGACGGAGAAGTGAGGCGCTTTGATGTCGTATCGTTCCTCGTACCGGGCCAGCTTCAGCGCCTCGGTCCCGGCAGCCTCCGCCTCCACCTGCGTGATGCAGCCCTCCTCCACCATCGCGCCGAGGACGAACAGCCGCCGCTCGTCAGCGATGTCCGGGTTATCGAAAGGATTCATGGCCGGGAACTGGGGGATCGGGGCCAGCGCGGCCGCCTCGGTCAACGTCAGTTCGCTGGCGCTCTTGCCAAAGTACACCTTGGCCGCGGCCTCGATGCCATAGGCCAGGTTCCCGTAGGGATTGGTGTTCAGGTACCACTCCAGTATCCGCTCTTTGCTGTATTTCTGCGTGATGCGGTGGGCGAGCAAAATCTCCGTGATCTTGCGCTCATAGTCCTTCCACTCCGGACCCTCCACGCTGACGTAACGTCGACTCTGTTCGATGACGACGTTCTTGATCAACTGCTGGGTGATCGAGGAGCCACCCTGGATCTGCTCGCCCCGAACGTTGGACACGAAAGCGCGGCCCATACCGCGCGGGTTGAAACCGGGGTTCGACCAGAACGTACGATCCTCGAGCGCGACCGTGGCGCAGACGATAGGATTGTCCTTGATCTCGTCGAACGGAATCCATTGGCGGTCGCCGCCGGTGGGATCGATGATCTCGAAGAGCAGCTGCTCGCCTTTGCGGTCATAGATCTTGGTGGTCTCAAAATCCTCCTCGGCCACCTGGACGGCCTCGGGCTCGGGCAGGTCGCGGGTAAAGTAGGCGTACGCGCCCAGCACAGAGCTCACTCCCCCGGCACCAATCCCCATCAACACGAGCAGCACCACCAGCAGCAGGGTGCCGACGACGCGCAAAAACTGGTTTACCCCTGTCTTTGCCGCGACCCGCCGACGCTGGCGTCGCTGCAACACAATATGCCGGACGATACGAATGGGTGTCATAGACAATCTCTCTAACCAGGCCTATCAATCAAGCACAGTTCTCTTGCGCGATCTATACTACCAGAAAACAGCGCCGCAAACTGGGCACCAACCTGATGCTTACCCAACGATACAGCTACATCCCTCGTGGCAAGAATCCGTGCAGGCAAATCGTACCAGAAAGCGGGCAGATTGGCAAGTGAGACAAAAGGGCTTGGGAGGACCCGCTAAACCAGACCAATCGTTCGTAGTGAGGCACGCAGCGCAGAAGGGCCTCCACCACGCTACTTCGCTGCGAAAGCCCACCACCAGGACAGATTGACCACACACGGAGCTATGCTATACTCTGCTGCTGATTGAGGATTCGCATGGCGATCAAGACCGAGGTTGTTCAAGCGAGTAGCGAGAGCGCCGTGCGTCGCGCCGTCGCGGTACTGGAGGACGGAGGCTTGGTTGCCTTCCCCACCGACACCGTCTACGGCGTGGCGGCGCTGCCGTGGGACGTAGACGCCGTGGCGCGCCTGTACGTCGCCAAGCAGCGTCCGAGGCGCCTGCCCATCCCCCTGCTACTATCCGACGCCGATCAGTTGCCCCGCGTCGCCACGCTGGCGCCCACGTGCGCGCCGCTGACCGAGCGCTTCTGGCCGAGTGGGCTGACGCTGGTGCTGCCCAAGACGGAGATCGTCCCCCACGTCGTCAGCCCTGGACCTGCCGTGGCCGTGCGCGTGCCCGACTTGGCGCTGGCCCGCGACCTGATCCGCGAGGCGGGCGGCGTGCTGGCCGTCACCAGCGCCAACATCTCGGGGCAGCCCAGCCCGGTCACTGCCGAAGAAGTCAAGCAGCAGTTGGGCGGGAGGGTAGACCTGATCGTCGACGGCGGGCCGTGCCCCGGGGGCGTTCCGTCCAGTCTGCTCGACTGCACCGCATCTCCCCCCAAGCTGCTGCGGCGCGGAGCAGTATCCGAGGAGCATCTGCGCGCCGTCGTCGGCCCGATTGCGACATCTTGATAAGTCCAATCTTGAACAAATGACTAGCCACCTGACAGTTTGAATCACGAATCAACGAATGACACGAATCAAGTGCATAGAAACCTGACAGAGCGCTATGGATCGACCACGGATTTCACAGATAAAGGACAGAAATCTGTGTTAATCTGTGGTTATACTTCACGATTATGGGCCTTTCATCAAAAGTGTCAGGTAGCTAGAACAAATGGGACGATTTTGGCCACGGACAAACACGGAAACAAGTTGATCCGTATCCGCGTTATTCCGTGTCCAATTTGACTCTGCGGTTTGAGAAAGCTCGCGTTAGTTGTACGTATAGAAGATTCTGCCCGGCCAAGCGCCAGGCTTTTTTATGCCGCCAATGCTTTCAGCACCAACGTCGCGTAGCTGCCCCGGGGCAAGGTGAACGAGACGACCATCTTTTGCCGCTTTGGGAAACGATCGTCGTCCTCGGCAGTCGAGCAGGCCACCTCTTCGGGAAAGAGCAGTAGTGCGCGCTTCCCCTTGGTTAGGTATGTGCGCTTGAGGATGCGCGCCTTGAGGTCGTTGAGAACAAAGCCCTCCTCCGCCAGGACTTTTTCCACGATCGCCGCCAGCTCGGGGTCGGCGTACCTGGCCCGGTGATTGGGCAGCGGGATGGCCAAGTCCGGGTCGAGCTGTGTGGGCAACTTCTCGTAGAGGGGCAGCTGCATCCCCGCGATCTCGACACTGCGCGGCGTGTCTCCCATCACGGATTCCAGGTAACGGCCCGCGATGCAATTCCACAGCAGGGACTGGTACGCCGAAAGGTAGATGCTGAGCAGCCGCCGGGTGATCAGGTTGAGCGCCTTGCGGTCGTGTACGGCACGTTCCTCGGGATCGTCCGTCGGGTGGTCGCGCAGATAGGTGAGTACCGAGCGAAAGTTGGACGGGCGCGGGGCGGCCTCAAAGAGCGCGTCCCAGTCCCGCCAGTGGGCGGCGGCAAAGGCCTTGAACTCGCGCACCCGCGCGGGATCGCCGGCGAAGGGCTCGGCGAGGTAGGCGTGCAGTGCGCCCCCGGCGTCTCGCTGGAGAATGCGCTTGGCGATGTGCGCCTCGCCGGGTATCAGCGAGCCAAAGCGCTGCTCGTCAAAATAGTTGGGCAGGCCGCGCCGCCCCACCTGCGGGGCGCGCTCGTGGATGCGCGCTGCTTCGTCATCCGCCAGGTCGCGCAGCACGAGCGTGAAGCGGTTGGCAAAGATATCGCCGGGGGAAAGCGGGCGGGGACTGCGGCCCAGTATCCGCGCCTCGAATCCTCTGCCGTCCAGCCGTTCGGGGCCGGCGGCGCGCACGGCTACGCGCACGGCGCCATGCTGCACCGCCACGGCCTGCCTGTCCTTCAGCGCCGGAAAGACCACGTCAGCCCGCCGCACCCCCAGCGCCCGCGCCATCTGCGCCTGCACGCTCAGCGTGGTCACGCCACGCTTGCGCACGCGATAGATGGCAAAGTCTCCCTCGGGTACGAGACGAAAACGGGCGCGCTCCTCGACGACGAAATCCTCGGAACGTACTTTGTACCTCACCGCCACCTCTGCTGCCAGTATACGGGGGAAGCGGTTCGTTGTCAACGCACGCCCACAATTCCGATATCCAGTTCAAGAGTGGCAAACCCATTCCCCTCCATGCGCGTGCCATCTCACCGTCTACTCTTTATTCGTATCGACTTCCACCAGTATACGGCGACTGAAAGCGGCTTTTCCAAAGGCGATCCATTCCCCATCGGCGTTGAACTGCGCGTGCCAGGGAATTTGAAAGGCCACCACTTGTAGCTGGTAACTCCCTGGCTCAAGCGGCGCGTGTACGTCGATGGGTAGGGCAGCCCGCCAGACCGACCGAGGGTCGGACTCGTAGTCGACTACCCGCTGCAACTGGTCATTCCAGAATATGCCAATCCGGAGGGGTAGTGTGCCGGTGTAGGGTTCGAGATTGTCAGTCGGTAGCTCATGGTTGAAGCGCAGCGCCAGCATGCGATCTGCACCCGGCTCAAGTTTGAGGGTCTCGACCTGCTGCTCAGGGTCGTCAGGATACACGACCTCGAACAGCGATCTGTAACCGCCGGACGACACCGCCTGTTCGATATTTTGGAAAGTGGGGACCTTATCCGGGATCTCGTCGATGCCAACCCAAAGGTCGAAACGCTGTTCAGAAAACGACCGCTGTTGCGCCTGGCGATAATCGACGTCGGTAGATGCGGATTCCGGGTCGGTGATGAGCAAGATCGATAGATGATGGAGCCCGCGTGGAATAGGTGGCATCAGGAATTCAAGTGCGCGTTCTGCCCCCACGGGTATCTCGGGCACATAGTAGCTGGGTTGCGTTCCGGTCTCATCCTGGACAGAGACGGGCTGGTAGTCCAGCAGAAAGACGAGAGCCAGACTGTGCGGCTTGTGAAAGACGTTAGAAACCAGTAGCCTGCCGTACGACGTCTGTTGAGGTGGGAGCCTGATCAGGCCGCTGGGCGCGGCTGGCTGCTCATCTGCCGACAAGGTGAACTGCGCTAGCCAAGTGCTCCAATCGCCTCCTACAGGAAACTGGGTCTGCTTTTGACGCCAGGCAAGTTCGCTTTCAGAGTTACTGAGAATCAGGTCACGCGTCGCCTCTCCCTCGTTCAGTATGATGATCGAGCCAACGCTACTACTACTGATGTCAGCAGACTCTAGGGGTGAAGGCTTATCGGGAGCGCTGCATGAAGAAAGACGAATAGGTAGCGCCACGCACAGGACAAGCGACAAGTAAAACAGGCAAAAATTTATCCGTTTGAACATTGGCGGCTCCAAAAGCGCAAGCTGAGCCCAGTTTTTGGCCCATTGATGGGAACAAAAACCGGACTCAACACAGGTTGAATAGCCTTAGAAGTTATGATAGACAAATGCAGAGTCACTGCTCGAACCACCAGCGCTCCAGTAAACCGTTGTGTCAGCCTGAGCAGTCATTTGCCCAGCGGCGGAGTAGTAATCCGTGTACGTCGTACACTCCCCTGTTCCCGAGGCATAGCAATCACTCGTCGGAGAAGACCACCCATATTTCTTCAGAGTCGCATGTGCCCAGGCATAGTCTGCTCCAGAAACGAGATCAATGTTGGCTCCTGCACGCGCGTACCATGACCACCCCTGTTGAAAGTAGTTCATGATCGCTGACAACACAGCATATCCACCACCCGGGCCAGACAGGCCGCCTCTAGGAGTTTCGGTCACGGTATAAACTCGGACTCCAGGAGGTGGAGGTGGGGCGGGTCGTGGTTCTTCATCAGTGATTGGACCATCGGCCAGTACCACACCCGACATGATGACTAACAGCAATCCCGCTAACACGAACGTTGAAATGGATCTCCACTTACTCATCACAAATCTCCTTTAGTTTGATACTCGCCGGTCTTCCGGCGGCGAGTATCATTTTGCCATGCTTTTTTGGACTTGTCATCGTGGAAAACACTCATTTTGTCTGGTTGATCTCCCCTAGACTCGGCGCGTGGAAATCGACCGGGGGCATCCAGTTCCTCGACTAGATCGTGCTGCAAGACCCACGCGATTGCCTGAGACCGTGAGGTGACTCCCAATTTGGACAACAGATTGTGAATATGGTTTTCGACCGTGCGCTCGCTGATGGTCAGCACCTGGGCGATTTGCTTATTCGCCAATCCTTCGGCCACCAGCTTCAGTACCTGGCGCTCGCGCTCCGTCAGGCTCTTCCATGGCTTGAGTGTTTCTGCATACCAGGATCGAGCGCGGGAAAACTGTTTTCCGCTGATGAGCACCTCGCCTTGCGCAGCGCAGCGCACAGCTTCTACAAGCCTTTGGGGAGCTTCTTCCTTGATCAAGAACCCTGCTACGCCTGCTACGCCTGCTTCGAGGGCTTTTGTCAGATAATAGTCCCGATCGTGGCCGGTCAAGATCAGGGTGACGGTTGCCGGACAATTGTCGCGCACCCATGCTTCGATCTCGTAGACGGGGAGTCCGGGCATCACCAAGTCGAGGAGCAGGATATCTGGGCTGAGTTCGACCACCATTTGCTTCGCCTCTATTCCATCTTTGGCTTCTCCTACAACCTCGATGTCGGGCGCTTCCTCCAAGATGGCTCGAATGCCTTGACGCGTCACGGGGTGATCGTCTGCAATCAGCACGCGGATCATTTTAGGGGTTTCCATCGCATCTCCTTTCGTTTGCACGAAGTGGGTCTGTGGGGATATGAGGACGGCGCTACAGTGCACGTACATAGTATATGCACTTGAATCCTGTGTGCTGGACGCGAAACCGACGTTTACTCTACGTTTGACATACGGGTGATGTCCCTCTTGGATGTTGTTAGCTTCTTTTGCTTCGACAGGATTGCCAAATCCCGCCGAAGCCACTGGATCTGGCGATCCAGCAGGAGCAGGGCCGCTTTTGTGGGAGCCAGCGGGCCAACAACACCCTACAGGGACACTACCGACATACGTTTGTTCAGGAAATACTCCCACAAATGTGGCAGTCCTTGTCGAAATACGTTTCCGTTTTTCAGGGTACGTGCCAGCAGTCGACGCGCAGCCGCGCCAGCACCCTGGCGCATCACAGATCCAGCCAGCGCAGATTGGCGGCGGCAGTAGATTCGCGGTCCTCTTCCAGCGCTTGAGCCAGAGCACGTTGTCGTTGCTCCCGTTGTCTTTATCGGTCATTGTTGAGCGCCCTACACAATTTTCTAACGCGCCGTTTACACATTTCTAACACAGGCGCGATATAATAAATAGGTTTGTTGACATGAAACAAAACGGCGATTTTGCCGTATGCACTATTGGAGGAATGACGTGAGCACATCTTTTCGAATCGCTAGAATCAAGGGTATCGACATTCGCGTTCACATCACCTTCGCGCTGTTGCTAGCCTGGGCGGCGTTGGAGTGGGGTTTGTGGCGCGGTTTGGGATTGGCCGGCGCTCTCTATGGCGTCGTGTTTATCGGTTTGTTGTTTGTATGTGTGACGCTGCACGAGCTGGCGCACAGCCTGGTCGCGCAGCGCTATGGCGCTACCGTGCGCGGCATCACGCTGCTGCCCATTGGCGGGGTCGCGTATCTCGACGGAAAGCTGGAGCGCCCGGCACAAGAGTTCTGGATGGCGTTGGCTGGGCCGGCGGTCAACATCGTCCTGGCGGTGTTGATCGGAGCCGTCGCATTGCCCCTGCTGGGCTGGCGTGTCTTGAACGGACTGGGGGTATTTTGGGGTACGCTGAACGGCCTCACCATCGAGAGACTGCTGGTCGACCTACTGTCGGCCAATCTAGGGCTGGCGATCTTTAACCTTTTGCCCGCGTTCCCAATGGACGGTGGACGGGTGCTGCGGTCGCTGCTGGCCTCGCGCATGGGCGCATTGGATGCCACTCGCATCGCCGTGCGCGTCGGGCAGGGCTTGGCCGTGCTGCTAGGCCTGGCGGGCCTCTTTGCCGGCGCGCTGAACCTGATCCTGATCGCCGCGTTCATATTCTTTGGCGCGCAGCAGGAATGGCGCGGAGCGCAACTGACGACCGCGCTGCAGCAGGTGCCGGCGTCGGCGGCGTTGATCCGTGGAGGCGTCGTCCTCGCTCCCTACGACCCGCTGGCGCGCGCGATCGACGTCGCGCTGAGAAGCAACCAGACCGACTTTGCCGTCTTTGACCGGGGATATCTGGTAGGCGTGCTGACGCGGGAGGACGTTTCCGAGGGATTCCGCAAGCACGGCCCTAATATCGTGATCGACCAGGTGATGAGCACCGATTTTCCCGTGGCCAACGCCCGCGGGACGCTGCTCGACTTGCAGCGCAAGCTCAAAGCCAGCGGCCGCTCGGCCATATCGATGGTGGAAGAAGGACGCTTCGTAGGAATGGCCACGCTGGAGAGCGTCCGAAACGCCCTGCGGCTGTTCGGTACGCAACAAAGGTGGCGGCCCGTCGGGTCATAACCGAGTCGGGCAGCAAGCCCGACTTACGGCGCCGTCGTCGGCTCGATGGGCGTCACCTCGGCGAACTCGACATCCCTGAAGCCCAGAGACAGAATAAACCGCTCGATGTACGCTTCGGCGTTCTCCTGGGCGATATTGAGGATGCCATCCTCCACGGCGGCGTTCAATATCTCCCGCTCGGCCGCCCGGCGCGCTTCTGACTCCAGCGCCGGGTTCATGCCGATGAATCCAGTATCTCGGTCGTAAATGTACGACTTTTCGTTGTCCAAGTAGACGTGCAGGATCTCGGCCGGGGGCAACGTCACCTGCACCCTGCCATCAGCGTCGATGACAATGTCATCGTCCTCCATTTTGCCCAGGTCGACACCGGCGATGATCCGCCCGTGCGCGACCAGGATCAGCCGGTCGCCAAAGAGAAAACCAAACGGTCCCTGCCCCGATTCGGCGGTGATGATCTTTTCCACCGAGTAGGCCGCCGTTTCCAGGCTACTGAGGTCCTGTACTTCGACAAGCACCGTCACCGGGTCAGGGATGATGGTGGGGATTGGGTTGACGATCTCTTCGATCCGCTTCTGCAGCGTCTCGTCGGCGCTCTCCAGCGACTGCGTCATCTGCTGGACAGCGAAAAAGAGCACGATCCCCCCGATAAAGAGGGCCAGCAGCACAAACACCAAGACGACCGTGTTCAGGTTAATTTTCATTTCCATAGGACTCACTCCACCAGTACAGCGTCATTGAGACGGCGACAGGTCACCAGACAGTATTGCCGCAATTTTATCGTCCAACAGGCGTGCGGCGTCGCCAACGGGCATCTCTGGCTCCTGCTCCTCTTCATAGAAGCTAATGACCATCGCTCCCACGATATCCCTTCGAAATACAACCAGATCCAACCGCATGATAGAACCATCCGAGTCAATCAGCGCGGTCGCGCCTGAAGACTCATCGCCAACATCATCCACGCCTCCCATCTCCTGCTGCTCGATGATCTCTGCTCCCATGCCCGTGATAAACAACTCTGCCATCAATTCTGGGCTATCCACTAGCGCTACAAAGCCTGATCGGTCAGTTTTTGAATCAAGCAACATGGTAAAGCCCATGATCATTTCGAGGTCTCCGCCCCTCGTCGACATGAAAGCAAAAGCGCTCTCAAAATCTCCCAAGTCCTCCGTCAGACCCATCCCACCAGAAACCTCCTCGAAGCCAAATGGGACATCCGCTTGGGTCAATACCGCGCTCGAAAGATCCGGCGGGGGCAAGGGCGTAGCCGTCGGAGTATCGGTGGGCAAAGGTGTAGGGGTGGGTGTCGAGGTTGGCGTAGGTGTCGACGTCGGCGTGGGGGTATAGGTGGGCGTCGGTGTGGGCGCTTCCGCGGTCATGGTACCAAACGTATCGGCAGCGACCTGCGTAGCTTGAGCGTCGCGCCAGTCCCGGTAGAAACCGCAAGCCAAGGTCATGCCGAGCAACAGACAAACCACCGCGAGGCGAAACCTTTTATTCATGGGGGGATCTCCTTTCTGCTAATTATTGTCCGTTCTTGCTAACCATTGTACCACGCCCAGCGTCAGAAAGAAAGCAAAGGCCAGATCAATGAGAAAGTAGGACGCATCCACCAACCCGTGGGCTAAGAAGCTGACCATCGAGCCCATGAGGCCAAGCGCCAACGCCCGGCGGTTTGGATCAGCCAAGCGACGCAACGGCAACGCCACTCGCCAAAAAGCAACCTGAAGCCAGGCTCCGGCAGCCAGCCCGGCGATCCCCATGCGAGTGGCATAGTCCAGCATGATGTTGTGCGCCTGGGACAGGTGTGGCTCCTCCCAAGCCGCGGGCAAGATATAGCGACCGCGGTAGTGATACAAAAAGTTATCCGGGCCGACGCCGAGCAGCGGATGGTCGCGGAACATGGCCCAGGACGAGCGCCAGAGATGGAGGCGAAAAAAGAGCGTGCCTCGGCTGGGATCGAAGAGAGAGGCAAAGCGCGGTGTGCGCAGCAGCGGGATGGCGCCCAAGATGCCCACCACAACCACCCCCAGCGAGGCCCAAAGCCACCGACCGCCTGCCAGCAAGCCCAGCGCAAGCAGCGAAAGCGGCATGCCGATCAGCAGCGCGCCCTTGGAAAAACTCAGCAGCAGTGCCAGCCCCACCGGGACGCTGACCAAACCGTAGGCGATACGCCGTTTGCGGGAGGCGGCGAACATGGCGACGGCGACCAACACCGGCAGCACCCGCCCCAGGTATAGCCCGACGCTGTTGGGCGAACCGTAGACCGAGCGCAAGCGATGAAACCCGCCTTCGGCGCGGATGACATCGCCCAGCACCTGCCGCACTGCCTCGACGTCGCTGAACACGTACTGCACCAAGCCGAGCAGGGCCACGCCCCCCCCCCCCAGCACGAACAGGTGCACCACGCGCCAGATGGCCTTGTCGTCGAGGCGGCTGGTGCGCAGCATCAGGTAGAAGAGTGCCGGCTCCACGATCAAAACGCGCAGCTCGCGCAACGCGACGTGGCGATACTGGGCGACAAAGAAGGAGACGATGGCGACCAGCACAAAGGCCAAGGTCGCTAGGTCAAGGGATGTAAGATGCAGGATGCAGGACGCAGGATTGACGTCGCTTTGTGCCTCTTGCCTCTTGCTTCTTGCCTCTTGCTTCTTGCCTCTTGCTTGCCACCATCGCCAAACCCACCGGGCACCCCACGAGGCCACGCACAACAGCGTCACGATCTCTACCAGCGAGAACGACTTGTCCAGAAGCGCGACAGGTTTCAGGTAGAAGGGCGCTGTCGCCGCGACGAGCGCCAGGCCGACGTCGAGTCGCAGGAAGACGAGCACAGCCAGCAAGAGCCCGCTGACGATCTTGAGCAAGAGCCAAGGAGAGAAATAGAGCACACCGATGCTCGCCAGCGCGACGATGAGAGCTGCAGAAGGATGCAGGATGCGGGACGCAGGATGTATGCCGCCTCTTGCTTCCTGCTTCTTGCCTCTTACTTCTTGCCTCCTGCCTCTTACCTCCTGCTTCTTGCTTCCTTGCCAAATCGCCCCGGCCAAAAACGCGAGTCCCACCACCCCCAACCCTGCCAGCGCCCAGTCGTAAACCGCCGTACTCGGCCTGCGGCTCACGCGCCAACCGACCAAGGGCCACTGATCCCACCCCCGGACGGCGACGACCACGGCCTCGTGAGGGCCATCGCTCAGGCCACCGGCGACGGGAAGGGTGACGACCTGGGGCTCATAGTCGGGCGAGGAGAGCACCAGATAGGCGCCGCGTTCCTCGCGCGGAAGCCGGTTGGCAAGCGCGCCATCGACGCTGACGAAAAAGTAGGCGCGATAGTCCCCGCGACGCACCGTCAGCGCGAGATCGGTGCCGGAGAAGGGGATGGTGACGCTGTCGCTCCCGGCCAGGCTGCCTGCCTCGCTGGGATCGGCCCCCTGGTCCGAGAACTCCCAATCGCCCTCCCACCGGGCCTCGCCGGAGAGAGGCGTGTAGGAGATGGAGGTAGTTCGGAGGAGTACGCGCTGCCGGGCGATCAGTACAGCAGTGGTCAGAAGTAGGACTACCAGCAGGCCGGTCAGGCAGACAAGGCCAGGGTTGCGGACGCGGGTTCGAAAGCGTTGATCCAAATTACCAATCTACCAGTCTGCCGTTCCCGCTCACCACTGCCAGAGCACGGCCGTCGCGTTGCCTCCCGAGGTCAACTGCTGCACCTCGCCGGTCGTAGTATCGATCACGTGCAGGTTGCCGTAATGGAGGAGGATCAGCCGATCCCCCCCGGGTCCCCAGGCCATCATCTGCGGGTGATACTCCAGGCCAATCTCTTCCTCGGGCGGAAAAAACAGGCGCTGTCCAGAGCCGTCACGGTCCATCAAATAGAGATCATAGCTGCTGGTCTTGCTGGTGTACGGACTGCGAGAGCGGAAGAAAGCAACCAGGTCGCCTTCCGGTGCGTAAGCGGGCGACGCCCACATGCCAACCTCGCTGGATAGCTCTGTCGAAATCGTTCCGGTGGCGTCGAGCGTCCAGACGTCAAAGATAGGGCTATCTTCCGGCGCTTCGCCCGTCGGGGAGGGGCCGTGCAGCGTGGTGACGATGAACCCTCCCTCCGGCGACCAGCTTACGCTGGGCGTCCAGGCCCACGAGGCATAGGTGCGGTATGGCGAAAAAGGAAACAGACGGGTCTGCAAGCCGCTGTACACGTTGACGACACCCACCTCGTCGGCGCGGGCGTAGGCCAGACGCTGCCCGCTGGGCGACCAAGCGTAGGTGGTGCCCCACCATCCATAGGTCCCACCGGCGCTCGACTCTACGACGCGGCGCTGCCTCGACAGGCGACCGTCGCTGGCCCGAGGCCAGGCCACCCACAGGTCGTTCTCGGCCCGCCATCCCGGATCTCCCTCGGCCCGGACGCTCGTGGAATAGGCGATGCGACAGCCAACGCCCGTTGGGGTGCCTTGACAATCGGGCGCCCAGTCGGCCCACAGGATACCTTCCGCCTCCAACCGAACCGGCTCTGCATCGACGGTCGCGGTCTCGATCACCCATAGGGTATTGATGGGGGCGCTTTCACCGGTCTCGGTGGCGACGCGGGTAAAGAGCAGGTGGGAGCCATCGGGCGAGAGGGCCAGCACGTGGCCATCCAGATCGCCGGTGTGGGTCAGCCGCCTCTGATTGGGGCTGGTGGTCTGCATCACCCAGGCGTTTCGATCGGCGACAAAGACCACCGTACCAGTGATGGGAACCGGCTTTAGCTCCGCTTGCGCCCCGAGGAGGACGATTTCATTGCGCGGCTCTCGCAACGTGACGCGCTGCAATACCTGCCTATCCACCTCCTCGCCATCCTCGATGGTGATGCGGTAGGTGATCTCCTCAAGGCCGGTCACGCCTGACTGAAGCAGGCGCGTCTCGCCGGCGGGAACGGAGGTATCGCGGCCCTCCTCGCGCTCGAAGGGAATCTCGCGCTGTTCGGCCTCAGTGCGCACGTCGACGCGGATGACGCGCACGACCATGCCATCCTCGATGTAGGTGGTTTCGGCGGGCGTCACGCGGTCGTCTTCGTCGCGGGCGACCTCGGCTTCGAACAGCAGATCGCGCACAGTGAGCGCTTCGGTGACGACCGTCTGTGGCTCGCCGACGACGACGAGTGTGACGGTGCGCGCGCCATCTTCCGGAGGAAGGACACAGGCCGATAGCAGTAGCAAAAGCGCTGGTAGCACAAGCGTCAGAATAACAATTCGTCTCGCCATCGTAATTACTCAGCTACCCTCCCGCAGGTTCGAGAAATGACTGCAAAACAGACCCACTCAGGTATTGTGGTGCACTTTCTGCTCAGTTGCGCCCAAACCCGCAGGAGGGTGAGCAGTTACTCGCCATCGTCGATTCAGATGATATTCTCAGAGATCGGCAAAGAACTAGGGCAGATGATTGAGGATCGTCTCGGCGCCCAGCCGATCTTGGGCATTCGCCCCGACTTGGTACCACACAATCTGCCCGGCCCTATCGATGATGAACACAGCCGGCGCAGCGACGCCATCGCCCAGTAGATCGTACACGCCATAAGCCTCACTCACCCGGTGATCGGGATCCGCCAACACGGGATAGTGAACGCCGATGTTCTGCTGTACCGCATCCACCGACGAAAGTGGGGCGACTACGAGAGCCACCACCTCGGCTCCGGCGCTCTGGAATTCCTCGTAATGGGCTTGCAACTCCACGAGTTGCGTGCGATCAGGCCCTCAACTACTACAGCGTTGAAAAAAGACTAGCACCACCGGCCCCTGCGCCAACTGCTCTGACAACGTAAAGGTGCTGCCGTCGGATCTTGTAAGGGTAAAATCCGGGGCGGCTTTGGAAGTCAGCGTGGGCAGCGGAGAAGAGGGCGCGGTAGGCGGAGCAGTCGGAGGCGATGATAGGACGGACACCGACGTTGCCATTGGCATCCGGGTAGCGAGGACGAGCGTCGCCTTCGGCGCGCTGCTAGGCGCATTCCCTGCCAGGGATGATAGCACGAATGCCATCGAGGCCACGATCACGATACCGACACCAAAGACGACCAAGAAGGGCGGTAGATTTCTGCGTTCCAACCAGCGAACCTCCTATTTTAGTGAGCAGAGACTACCACGTATCGGTGGACTTGTCAACCGCCTGCCATACGACGAAAACCGCTTTTTCGTTCGTAGTGGAGCACGCAGCGCTGCGCTCCGCATGCGCGCCACTTCGCTACGCTGTGTGGCTGACTACCAACGTACTGCCTCGGTTCAGCGCTTCGGCAAAAGCTGCGCCGCCAGGGCCAGGCTGTGTTGCTTGTACCTTCTCACTGCGGCGGGATCGCCTCGCCGCCAGACGCGGATGGGCATGTACTTTTGGACCTCGTACAGCAGGTAGAACTGGCGGCGGATCATCGCCGCTGGAGACGTGTCCCGCCTGGCGCCGTACCCCTCCCAGAACGATGGCTCGCTGATACCGCAGTAATCGAGCACCGCAAACTCGATCTCCACGTCGCCCCACAACGCCCGGTCAAAGTCCACCAGCCCGGTCACGTGGCCCGTCTCGTCGACGAGGATGTTCTGGCTCCATACGTCCATGTGCAGCAGGCTGGAGGTGACGAGGCGATCAAAATGCGCCATGTGCAGATCGAGCAGGTCGCGCATGGCCTGGGCTTCCTTGGGACTGTAGCTGCCGCAGGCGACCACGTCGTCCAGGAGCCTGTTCCACATCACGTGGAAGGCGGCCGCCCACGTGGGCTGCGGCGCCATCGGCTGGTGCGCGCCCAGGTAGCCGTAGCGCGTGCTCCCCAGGCAGTCGGTGGCCGTGAGGGCGTGCAACTGGCGCAGGTATCGCCCCACCTGCTCCAGCACGCGGTTGAACCGGGTACGGTCGAGTCCCGGTGTGTCGCTGAGAGGTGTGCCGGGCAGGGACGTCATCAGCAAGTAATCCCGGTCGATGCGCACCCGGTCAAAATTGTAGCCCACGATCTCGGCCACGGGGACGTCCGTGCGAGCGTGGACGAGCGCGTGTAGCTCCGGCTCTTGGCGCATCATCAGCCGCTCGTAGAAGAGAAACCCGGCGTCGTCGGGCGGGGCGATGCGCAGCACGAACCGACCCCGGTCGCCGTCTACCCAGAAGGAGGCGTTGTGCTTCCCGGTGCGCACCGGCGTGAAGCGCAGTGACTCGGGGTCTACATCCACGTGGGCGAGCGTCAGCTCGGTGAGGGTTTCAACGTCGAAAGGATTGGGCAAGGCTGTACTCCTTCAAGAACATTGTAGTACGTCCTTTCCAGCAACGCAAGCTAGACCTTGCAAATCTGCCAACTTACACACTCGCCCGGAAACTCTATAATGACCGTTGCCACAAGCCAACTCACAACAGGAGATGAGCGTATGTCATTCTTCGCAATACCGCAAAAGTCACCCTGTCGAGCGTTTGAGAACGCCGATGCCCGCCGC
>CAZKDJ010000017.1:0-35370 GCA_964551295.1 uncultured Anaerolineales bacterium
CTGAGGCGGACAAACTGCTGGCCGAGGATGACGGGCGAGCCTGGTACAGCGGTTGTGGGGCAGTTAAAGTGGTTGGTGGATCGACAAGCGAGCCATAGGTAAAGGAGGCCGCCTATGCCCAAGACAAAACAATGGATCGTCTTTTACATCGCCATCGGCGTTGGGATAGCGTGGGGAGCCGCCGGATATTTCATCTTCTACGTGGCCCACGAAATCGTCCAGACCCCGGTCGCCGGTGTTGCGCTGGCTGTAGCGTTCGGATTGGCCATAGGTTTTGCATTCTACCTCTTTTTCAAGTTCACCCTGCGTGCCTTTACCTGGCCTTTCCTCCGACGGGCCCAGGCGCTGACCACCCGTCCCATCGCCGAGCTGCCCACGGCCTGGTCGTCCAGCGAGCTCGACAAGTTGGAAGAGGTCCTCGCCGAGGCGCTGGCCACGCTGGAGCGGCTTGACCTGTTCAGCGAGATCGCGGGAGAGATCGTCGCTACCCTCGAGCCGCAAAAAACGCTGGGCCGCATCGTGGCCACGGCGGTAGAGACGCTACCGGCGACCTCCGGCTTGATCTTTTTGCTGGACGAGGAAAGCCGGCGGTACACCGTGCGCGCCCACTACTTGCTCCCCCTGCTCGATGGACAGACGGAGCAAATCTCCTTTGCAGCGGGCGAAGGCGTGCCGGGCTGGGTGGTGATCCAGGGCCAGCCGCTCATCCTCTCTGACGTCCAATCGGACGAGCGAGTGCATCCCCTCATCCGCGAGGCAGGGGTCAAGTCACTTTTGAGCGCGCCGTTATCCATCGGCGGGCGCCAAATAGGCGCGTTGAACCTCTTCAGTGACGAGGCTGCAGATGCCTTTGACGAGCACGACGTGCACTTGACCAAGATCTATGCCGATCTGGCGGCGGTGGCTATCGACAACGCACGGCTCTACCAGTCGGTCGAGGACGAGCGACACCGGTTCGCCGCCATTCTAAGCGACGCGACCGACGCCATCGTCGTGCTGGACCAGGCCGGGCGGGTGCTGCTGTTCAACTCGGCGGCCGAGGACTGCCTGGGCGATTTAACCGCCGGTCAGCCGATCAGCGCCTTGGGCTTGGACGACCTGGTGACCGCTCTCGACGAAGCGCGCAGGGCCAAGGGCTCTATGGTACGCGAGGTCGCCACCCCCGACGATCGGATGCTTTACGCCAGCGTGTCGCCCGTCCACGACGTGGGCTGGGTGATCATGATGCAGGACATCACCAGCCTCAAGAAGTTGGACAAGCTGCGCACCCAGTGGGTGGCCGCTGTCTCCCACGACCTGAAGAACCCCATCGCCGCCGTGCAGCTTTCGGCCGGGCTGTTGGAAAAGGCTGGGCCGCTGAACGATATGCAGAGGGAAATACTTGAGAAGATGCAGCGCGGCAGCGAGCGGCTGCGGTCGCTGGTGACCGATGTGTTGGACCTGGCGCGGCTGGAGGCCGGGCCGGCGCTGCGGCTGGGCACCATTAATCCTGTCCAGGTCATCGCCGAGGCCATCTCCGACGTGGAGGCACTCGCCGCCGACAAGGGGCTGGCATTGATGACTGACTTGCCACCCGAATTGCCCCCTGTCCGAGGCGACGCAGCACTACTGGGCCAGGTGATGACCAATCTGTTGAGCAACGCCATCAAGTACACGCCGTCCGGCGGGCAGGTGACGGTGTGTGCCAAGCCGCGGAATGGCAAACTACAAGTCGAGGTGATCGACACTGGCCGTGGCATCCCGGCCGAGGCGCTGCCCCGCATCTTTGACCGCTTCTACCGGGCGCCAGAGAGCGAGGAGGAGGTTGAGGGGACGGGGCTGGGGTTGAGCATCGTCAAGTCCATCGTTGAAAAACACGGCGGCCAGATTTGGGTTGAGAGCGAGGAGGGTGCCGGCAGCACGTTCGCGTTCACCGTGCCGGTGAGCGAGGGGAAATAGCCACGATTTCCAAGTCGAGGCGGTCGCGCGATTTCGCGTTGTGCGTATAATAGCCTGGGATGTTGGAAGACGTGAGGAGAGTTGACGAGTACATGAGCAAAGAGGGCGACGTCGTGCGCGATCTGTTTGGCGACATCTTCCGCCCCGGCGGGCTGGCGCTGACGCGTCACCTGGGAGAGGTGCTCGATCTCACCCAGGGGGACGATGTGCTGGACGTAGCCTGCGGACGGGGCGCCTCCGCGGTCCACCTGACCGAGCGGTTTGGCTGCCACGTCACTGGCCTGGATTATGAGGCACGGAACATCGTCGCCGCTCACACCCTGGCCGAGGAGCGGGGCGTGAGCATCCTGACCACCTTCCGTCAGGGCGACGCCGAAGAGCCAGGGTTGCCCTTTGACGACGAGACCTTTGATGTCGTCATCTCCGAGTGCTCCTTCTGCACGTTTCCGGATAAGGCCGCCGCTGCCGCCGAGATGGCGCGCGTGCTCCGCAGCCCCGGGCCTTCAGCCCAAGCCTCAGGCCAAGGGCCTGCCGAAGGGAAGCCGGGCGGTCGCTTGGGACTGACCGACATAACTGCCAGCGGTCCGCTGCCTGAGGACATTCAGATGCTGCTGTCCTGGATCGCGCGCATCGCCGGGGTCGACACGCCGGAGGGCTATGTAGAAACGCTGCGCAAGGCAGGCTTTGACGATTTCACCGTCCAAGACCAGCGGAACGCGCTGCTGGACATGGTGATCGACATTCGTCGCAAGCTGCTGGGGGCAGAGATCGCCGTGGGCCTGGGCAAGCTCGATCTGGGCGACATCGACCTGAACGAGGCCAAGCGACAAGCCCGCCACAGCGCGGAGTTGATCCAGGAGGGCACGGTGGGCTACACGCTCATCACAGCCCAGAAAAAGTGACAACTGGCCAATCAATCACACACCGGCGGGTGGCAGCGCCTTCGCGTGACAGAGTGAGAGCCCTATGCCCCAGGAATACGTCCTTTGGTCCCCGCTAAGCGTCGAGGAGTGCATCCGCCGGCTCACGGAAGAAAATGAAAAGATGCGCCATGTCCGGACGTTTCGAATCGACCGCTGCCGACTAGTACTGGCCAAGATCGACGAGCATGGCTTGACCCTGTATCCGGCGCTTCATACTCGCCTGGAGTATGGGACGTATTTTCGTGGCACGTTTGAGCCATGGGCTGAGGGAACGATCATCAGGGGAGATTTCAGAGCCCATCCACTTCTAACGATCCCGTTGCTGATTTGCGGAACGGGCACAGTTGTGTCCTGTTTAGTGGTTGGCTTGATAGCCCCCATTATTATCGGCGTGCTTCTCATCGTCGGTGATAAAATAGCCCAGATTGATCAAGATGCATACACAATACTCGTCCTCTGGGCTGCCTGCTCGTGGACGATGCCGCTATTTTGGGCGCTGATGGGCGCCGTCTTTGCGTTAGTTGCGCATTTAGAAAGACCGGGGTATAAGCAACGAATCTCAAAATTCATTGAAACCACCCTAGATGCCCGGCCGAGTTTTTGGGGCAAGACGCGCTTGTCTGACGCTACCCATACAGCATCCACGCATTTGAATCCTGCGGTCAAACCTTTGCCCACGTCCCTGCCGGCGAATATTACATCGGGTTGAGGGGATTCGTTCGCGCATTGGCAAGTCTAGTTTGAAGTTAGGCCGATGTCCGTCGGCCTTGGTATAGGAGATTGCCCGTGGATATCGAACTCATCTTGGTGCCATACGACTCTGGCTACAAAGGAGTCCGGGCAGGATGTGGCCCGATCCGCTTCCTCGAACATGGCCTAGATCAGATCCTCAGCGGTTCAGGTCATAAAGTGACCGTACAGCAAATCGACTCGTGTGCTCGTCTAACTACCGAGATCGGAGCCACATTCGAGTTGGCTCGGAATCTGGCCGCTGTCGTCCGGTCGGCAGTTGACCGCCAGGCCTTTCCCATCGTGCTTGCCGGGAACTGCAACAGCTGCGTCGGCACCGTGGCGGGGATCGGTCCAAGTGAGCTAGGCGTTGTCTGGCTGGATGCTCACGGGGACTTTAACACACCCGAGACGACTGAAAGCGGGTTTCTCGATGGCATGGGGCTGGCGATGGCTACGGGTCGCTGTTGGAAGGCCTTGTTAAGGACGGTCCCAGGCTTTAGCGCGATCGTTGATGCGAACGTCATACATATTGGCTCACGCGATTTGGATGCCGAGGAAGAGCGCATGCTGAAGCAATCGGATATTCAGCTCGTGTTACCAAATGGCGTGGAAGCATCCAGCGTTCGTAGAGCCGTCAAAACAGCCTTCACAGAGTTGCGAAGACGCGTCAATAGGGTCTATCTGCACATTGATGTTGATGTGTTGCACGTTGCTGGAGCAAAGCCCAACCATCTCGCGGTGCCTGGGGGGGTGTCTGTACAACTGGTGGAGGAATTCATAGGTACGGCCAGAGAGATGTTTGAGGTATGTGCAGTCGCCATCACCTCCTTCGACCCGGCCTACGATCGTGAAAACCGGGTACTTGGTGCCGGCATCAGGCTGCTTGAGGCGGCGACGCGGTAGGAGCGGCCGTTTCTTGGGTTCGAGGGATTTAGAAGTAGCCGCCTAAACGAGGAGCATACATGGAAAACTGGACTCCGGAAAGCCAACCACCCAATTACGAGCAGGTTCGCAAAGTCGGAACCGTGACGACCTTTAGACAACTGCTCGCCGCATCGACGCCGCGTTACTTTGTGGCCCCGACCCTCATCGGGCTTAACGTGGTGATCTTTGCGCTGATGACCCTGCTGGGCGTGCCGCTCTTCAATCTGACGGACAGACAGCCGACGGGGTTGGGGTTACAAATATTCGCCTTGGGCGCCAACTATGGTCCGGCCACCCTCGGCGGCCAGTGGTGGCGGCTGCTGTCATCGACCTTTATCCACGGCGGCATTATTCATCTGGCGTTCAATATGCAGTGCCTGTGGCAGTTGGGCAAGCTGACGGAGCGATTATACGGCAACTGGGCCTTTTTGATGCTTTACGTCCTGAGCGGCCTGGGCGGCAGTGTCGCCAGCCTGTGGTGGAATCCGAATACCGTCAGCGTGGGGGCCTCCGGGGCCATATTCGGCGTTGCCGGCGGACTGGCGGCGTTCCTCTACCTGGGCAAGCTGCCGCTGTCCCGCGCGGCGACCCAGAGGATTCTCTCAAGCACAATGGTCTTTGTGGGCTACAACCTGCTGTTTGGTTTCATCAACACCGGTATTGACAACGCGGCACACATCGGCGGACTGATGACCGGCGCGCTGGTGGGGGCGCTGCTCACCCGCCCGCTGCCTCCACCGGAGGGATTCTCGCGCCTGCCCAAGGCCCTCGTCGCCGTAGGCCTCGTACTGCTCCTGGTCGTGGGCACGCTATTCCTGAGGTGAAATGGCCTTTTCATGGCAGGACTTGCGGGATTGACGATTTTTCTGCATCTTGTTAATTTTGTAAACCCCGTCGATTTCACTTCCAGTGGTCGGTCTTCTGTCGCGACCTGCACGGCGATACCGCCCATGTGCGTCTCATCCGCCCAACACCTGACGCCGTCGATGAAGCACACGTGGCTGTTCCTGTCCTTCCCGCTGTCGGCATAGCGAGCCAAGAACCCACCTGAAAGGGACGTGTTGTAGAACCGCAGCGGGCGTCCCTCCTCATCACACGCTCGCTCGACACAAACCCTGCACACCTGGCGCGGGTAGCGGGGGTTGAAAGCCATTCGCTCGCCGCATATGGGGCACGCTTTGTCGCTCACTCCATCCTCACCATGTCGAACTTGCGTTGCTGTGCCTGCCCCGGATTGGGCGGGCAGATGCACTCGACGTCCAAGCGTCAACTCTGGGCGAATCTCGTGTGCAGGTACTCCACTATCCGCCGATCGATCACATCCCCCGTGCCATCCCAGCGCTCCTCCAAGTTCTCCGTATCGACCAACTCTCGCAGCGCCCTGCGCGTGGCTGCATCAAAGGCACCCGTCGTCGGACCCGCGTAACGTCCCGTCCGGCGCAACAGGTCCTGCAGCTCGGATGCGACGCTTTCGAGGGGGACGAGATCGTCGGGATCGACCTCGCCAAAGTAGAAGTGGTGCAGCCCGACGAGCTCTTTGAGCTTGAGGATGGGCGCGGGATCGTCGTCCACGCGCAGGTCCAGGTAGCGATCGTTGTTGCCGCCGTACCCGCCGCTCTCCCGCACTACCAGCACCCCGGCCGATTGACGCCCGCGCTTATCCCCACCCGCCTCCTGACCGGCCAACAACGCCTCCACCAGCCAGTCTGCCAGTTCACCTGCTTCCTCGCGCTCCTGCTCGAACCGGCGCACCATGGCCTCGACCGTTCCCGGAATCAGGATGTTGCCCTGGCAGGTGAACCCCTCACCGACGACGTGCCCGGCCCACGCGATGCACTCGGGGCCGGTGTAGGCGGCCGCTCGCCCGACGCTATCGACCACGCCCACCTGGCGCGCCGCTCGCTCATCGTCCTCCCCGACGAGCGCTTCCACCACCTCCTGTGCTGGCATACCCCCTTCCATCATCTCCAGCCCCCGGGGGCCGTAGGTCAGGTTGGCGTAAGCCTGGGTCGCCACCGCACCCGCCCCGGCGCGCGCCCAGGAGACGACGGCCGCCGCGGCCAGGAACTTGGATTGGACGGCGACGCCCCACTCCTGATTGTGGGGATCATAGGCCACAATGGAAAAGGTCGCTATGGGTCGCATTTCTACCTCCTGTCCTCCACTTCCCACACTTTCAGCGGCTCCTCGTCCCAATCGGGGTGCATCTCCTGCAACTGCCCGCGCAGCGATCCGACGTCCCCCTCGTTGGTCGAGCCTTTCACGTCTGCCAGCTTGCCCGCCACCAGGCACGCCTCGCAGACGAAGGCGACCTCGTCGCAGCCGTAGAACGGCTCCTTGTAGCCGGGGCGCTCCTGACCGCACAGGTCGCAGGGCTGCGCCTGATCGGTGTAGGTCGAAAATGCGTGGGGATGCTCAAAATAGCGAAAGCCCGTCTCCTCACCGCGCTCCACTTCCTCCGCATCCACATCCCGCAGCCAGTATCCGGGCGTTACCTCGGTCAGGCAGGCCCGCTTGGCAATCGCACCCAGGATAGTCCTTTTGCGCCGCTGCCACGTTGCTCTATCCCACGTTGGCTTGTACACTTTGCCCCCCGCATGGATGCTCACCTCCGTGATGTAGATGCGGGCACCGCCGGAACGGCCGTGCACCGTCACCTCCATCTTTTCGATCTCGGACCACGGCAGGCGCACCAGGCGGAACGGAAAGCGCGGGAACTGGATGCCCTCGGCGTCGATGACCGTTCGCTCGCGCCACTTGAGCAGCAATGCCAACAGCGGCAGCGCGATCGTGAACACGCCAAAGCATGGTACCGACACCGCCACCAGGGGAAAGAATCCCTCCTCGAAGGCGGTTTGCAGGATGTAGGCCAGGCTGGGGGTGCCGAGGCAGGAGAGGAGGTAGAACAAGACCACCAGCGGGGCGATCGAGCCGACGATGACGCCGCTCCCCGTCTGGGGATCAAAGCGCCCCTCGGCCTTGCGCTGCTGATTGCGCACCAGGAGCGCGACCCCCACGCCGATCCACAAAACGATCATCAAACCCAAACACAGATATCCCATCTGTCTTACTCCTTCCGGGGCCAATCGATCGGCGAGTGAAGCAGCGTCGCTGCAACACAAAGCGGCGCACCCGTCCTGTGGACGGAACGCGCCGCCTGTATATCGCCAGACTCAGTAGATCCAATTTTCGTCACTCCGAGCGGAGCGAGGAGTCTCCCAATGCAGGGCGGAGATTCTTCGCTACGCTCAGAATGACGGTTTCGCAGGTGATTTTCATCAACACGCACATGTGCACACCAAGAATTTGGATCTACTGAGACTGATTGTCGAAGCTTTCCTCGCTCATTGCCCGTTCCCCTCCGCTACTCACGTATCTGGGGCAACCTTAGCACATTCCCGCCGCCGGGACAAATGGGCGTGGCTTGCGTCTTTGACTTTTGGTAGTGAATGTGCTAAGATACTGCTGCTAGGCCTTATCGACGGGCGCTTTTATCTTATCAGCAATTCCCGTTTTGTAGCCGCGATTTCCAAATCGCGCGCATCTTGCCACGAAAAACACCCTGCGCGATTGCGAAATCGCGGCTACAGCCCGGCGTTTTTTCCCATAACGGGAATTGCTGTTATCTTATATCATGCCCGCTGTGCGGTTCAGTTGCGTGTAATCATTGGTTTATTCATCTTTGTAACGAGATCTAACACGAGAGCCGCACCTATGCATAGCAGTCTAGGCTGTGCGTGTGTTTCGTGCAGGTGAGGGCCTTGCGGGTGCTCACCTGTTTTCTTACACGTCTCACCGCCTGGCCTGGGATAGGGGGGGAGATACATTATGAGTGCGGATTTCATCTCTCGCGTTGCAGGTGCGATTATTCTGGCTGCCGCAGGGGCAGTGTTTGGCGTTTACATATCGCCTCCGGGTAGCCCACCTTACTGGTACTCGGCGCTTTTTCTTTTCGTCGGCGCGCTGGTTGGATTGGTGCTGACACCTTACATCACTGTGCGGCCCTTTTTGGCCGTGCGCAAGAGCATTCATCAGGCACCGGTACAAAAGCTGTTAGCTGTTGTCATCGGATTGGTCGTCGGCTTGATCGTTGCTGCTCTCCTTTCGTTTCCCCTATCCTATTTGCCAGAGCCCTTCAATAGCATCTTGCCCTTCGTCGCCGCTCTCCTCTTTGCATATTTGTTTATCATGATCTTTAGCATACGCGAGCGCGATATCTTTAGCGTGATCCGGGGGCGGCTGCCAACCTGGAGAGGTGATTCTTCGGACGGTAGATCTGGCAGCCACAGACCGGTGCTTCTCGATACCAGTGTCATCATCGATGGCCGCATCGCCGATATCAGCCACACAGGCTTTATTGATGGCGAGATGCTGGTGCCGCGCTTTGTGTTGAGCGAGCTTCAGCACATCGCCGATTCGCCAGATAGCCTGCGTCGCAACCGGGGCCGGCGCGGGCTCGATATTCTGCGTCGTCTCAAGGAGGAATCCGTCACGCCAGTGCGCATCACGGATCAGGATATCGAGGGGACGAGAGAGGTAGACGATAAATTGGTGTTGCTGGCTAAACGCTTACACTGTCCGATCATTACCAACGATTACAATCTCAACCGAGTGGCGGAACTACAAGGAGTGCAGGTGCTCAATATCAACGAATTGGCCAATGCCGTCAAGGCGCTCTTCCTGCCGGGAGAGTCACTCGCCGTTGAGATCGTTCAAGAGGGCAAGGAAATCGGTCAGGGGGTAGGGTATTTGGACGATGGCACGATGGTCGTGATCGAGGATGGCAAATCATACATCGGCCGAGACGTGGAAGTCATGGTCACAAAGGTGCTGCAGACGGCCGCCGGTCGTATGCTTTTCGCCCGTTTGGAAGAGTAGGACACCCTGGAGGAGATAATGGGATTACAAGTCTACAACTACCTGACCCGTGAGAAAGAGCCTTTCGAGCCACTGGAGGAAGGGCGCGTGGGGATGTACGTGTGTGGTCCCACGGTGTACGATCACGCACATTTGGGGCACGCCAAGCTGTACGTGTCTATGGATGTGGTGGTTCGCTACCTGCGCTACCTGGGAAACAAGGTCCGCTACGTGCAGAATATCACCGACGTGGGACATCTGCTCGATACGGGCGAAGACCGCATCTTGAAGGGCGCTCGGCGCGAGCGACTCGAGCCGATGGAAATCGTGGAAACGTACATGCGCTCCTACTTTGACGACATGGATGCGCTGGGCGTGACGCGTCCCAATATCTCCCCGCGCGCCAGCGCGCACATCCCCGAGCAGATCGAGATGATCAAGACGTTGATCGAGAAGGGGTACGCCTACGAGACGGATGAAGGCGACGTCTATTTTTCCGTCGAAAAATTTCCCGATTACGGCAAGCTCTCCGGACGCAAGATCGACGAGCTGGAGGCGGGAGCGCGGGTGGCGGTGCGCGAGGAAAAGCGGCACCCGGCCGACTTTGCGCTGTGGAAGCACGCCGAGCCGGAGCACATCTTGCGTTGGCCCTCGCCCTGGGGCTGGGGCTATCCTGGTTGGCACGCCGAGTGCACGGCGATGGCGACCAAGTATCTGGGCGAGACGTTTGACATCCACGGCGGCGGGCTGGAGAACATTTTCCCGCACAACGAGTGCGAGATTGCCCAATCGGAGGCTCTCACCGGCAAGCAGTTCGCCCGGTATTGGATCCTAGTCGGTTCGCTGACCGTCGATGGGGTCAAGATGAGCAAGAGCCTGGGCAATTTTCTGACTCTCAAGGATGCGCTCAAGCTTTACAGCCCGGAGGCGATTCGCTACTTTGTCCTTTCGGGCCATTATCGGAGTCCGCTGGACTTTAGCCGCGATGCGATGACTGCCGCGGCGCGGGGGATCGAACGGCTGCACAACACCGTGCGCTTGCTGCGCATGCGGATGACGGACGCCCGTCCGGCCGGCACGGCGGATCTTTCCCACGTCACCGACCTGATGAACATCGGGAATGAGTTCGCCGAGGCGATGAACGATGATTTTAACACGCCCAAAGCGCTTGCTGCCCTCTTTGACTTTGCCCGGGAGGTGAACACACTGCTCGACTCGAATCAACCGTTGAGCGTGGGCACGCAGGCGGCGATAGATGGCCTGTTCCGTGAGCTGGGTGGACGCGTGCTCGGCATCATCCCCGACGACCTGACGCGGGATGTGGGCGGCGACTTGGTCGAGGGGTTGATGGAGATCATTTTGGGAATCCGCCAAAGCTATCGCGAAACCAAAGATTGGGATCGCGCGGACGTGCTGCGCAGCAAGCTGGACGAACTGGGCATCTCAGTCGAAGACAGGCCCGAGGGCACGACCTGGCGGTTGACAAAGTAGAGGTTTGAAGGCGCATTGGATGGCCATGGGCAGCGTGTTCTGCGCCTGGCCTTTTCTATGGGGGATTGCTCGATGATAGAGACGCTCTATGGTCGCAACGGTGTCTGCGAGTCGCTGCGGGCCGGACGGCGCAAGCCCTACAAATTGCTCCTGGCAGAGGGTGTTCGGGAAACAGACATCATCAACCAGATTTTCTCTCTGGCCAAGCAGGCTGGGGTGCGAGCCGTCCAAGTCCGGCGACAGGACCTGGATCAACTTGGGGACGTTCACCACCAGGGGGTGGCGTTGGAGACGAGCGACTATCCCTACAGTTCGCTGGATGAGATCGTGGCATTGGCCCGGTCGCGCGGCGAGGCGCCGCTGATCCTGCTGCTTGACCTGCTACAAGACCCTCAGAATGTAGGCAGCCTGATACGCACGGTCGAGGTGGTGGGCGCGCACGGGGTGGTGATCCAACGCCGGCGGGCGGTGGGGATCACGCCGGCGGTGGTGCATGCTTCGGCGGGGGCGGTGGAGCATCTGCTGGTAGCCCAGGTGACGAACCTGGGGGATGCCATCGGCTGGCTCAAGGGATGTGACGTGTGGGTGGCCGGGTTGGAAGCGACGCGCGAAGCACAGGTATACACCGAGGCTGACCTGACCGGCGCCCTGGCGTTGGTGGTGGGCAGCGAAGGGGCCGGGCTGCGGCGATTGGTGCGGGAGCGCTGCGATTTCTTGGTGCAACTGCCCATGTATGGCCGGGTCACGTCGCTCAACGCGTCCGTGGCGGGCTCGGTTGTGCTCTACGAGGCGTTGCGACAGCGGGAGGCGCGGGCGAGTGAGTGAGCATTCTCACATCGCCGGATGCTGGGGTGTACATATTTCAGAGGGGTTGCATTGCTGTTTGAGAGAGGTATGGTAGAATGACGCTTCTGAGTTTGCGAACGGTAGCGGAATATCAATGGTGAGCGGAGAGCGAGCGGGCGTCAAAAAGGGTCACCTGCGCCATATCAATTGGCGGCTCATCCTGGGCCTGACGGTGAGCGGCGTGTTGCTATACATCGCCGTGCGGAATTTGCAGCCGGCGCAGGTGTGGGAGGCCTTTACCCGGGCGAACTACTTTTGGATCGTGCCGGCGGTGGCGCTGTATCTCGCCGCGCTGGTGGCACGCACCGCCCGCTGGCGCGCGCTTCTCTCACACGAGCGCGCCATTCCCATGCAAGAGCTGCTGCCGACGATGGCCATCGGCCGAGGCGCCAACAACATCTATCCCTTCCGCGCCGGTGAGATCGTGCGCGCACTGCTGCTCAAGCGACGCAGCGGCGTCTCCGGGGCAGGCGGGCTGGCCTCCATCCTGGTCGAGCGCGTTTTCGATGGCCTGACGATGATCCTATTCCTGCTCCTGGCCGCGCTCATCGGTGGCATTCCGCGGGACGTGCGCCTACTGTTGTGGCTGGCCATCGCCGTCTTTGGCGCGGCACTGGGCATCATCTATGCCATCGTGCTGTGGCCCGGGCCGATCCACGGCGTGGTGGAGTGGTTCGTCGTCCGGCTCACACCACACCGCTTCCACGCACGGCTGCTCGGCGTTGCCAAACGCTTCATCAACGGCTTTGCCTCCGTCAAATCGGTCGGGACACTGACGCTGGTGCTGTTCTTTTCCATTGCCGTCTGGACCGCCGAAACCATCAGCTACCGGCTACTGATGAATTCGTTCGGCTTTGGCGTTGACATGCATCACTTGCTGCTGATGAGCGGCGCGGCCAACCTGGGTACTGCGCTCCCTTCGGGGCCAGGCAATTTGGGCACGTTCGACGCGCCGTCCATCTTGGTCTTGACCGGGGTCGGCGTGCCGACCGACACGGCTATCAGCTACCAATTTCTGTTGCACGCCGTTTTGTGGAGCACGGAGACGTTTGCCGGGCTGTGGTTCATGTGGCGTGGCGGCCTCAAGAAGGCTGACCTGGATCGGTCGCTGGGCGAACCGCAGGACGAGTGAGACGAGGTCTATCTATGGACATCGGCATCGTCGGCGCGGGCATCACCGGCCTCACGGCCGCCTACGACCTGACGAAGGCGGGACATCGCGTCACCGTCTACGAGGCGCGGCCCTACGCGGGCGGTCTGGCGGCGGGCTTTTGCGACGAGCGGTGGGAGTGGCCCCTCGACCGTTTTTACCATCACTGGTTTGCCTCCGATAGCGAGGTGCTCGGCCTGATCGACGAGTTGGGAGCCCGCGACCGAGTTTTCTTCCCATGGCCCACGACCTCCATGTACTATCAGGGCCACATCTATCCGCTCGATAGCCCCATCCCTTGGCTCGAGTTCCTCCCCATCTCGCAGGTGCACCGCGCCATCCGCATGCTCCAGTTCACGCCGCTGCCGTTCATCGATCGCCTGCGGGTGGGGTTGGCGGCGTTCTACCTGACGCTGACCAGAAATTGGGAACGGCTGGAGCGCGTTTCGGCGGATGAATGGTTGCGCCGGGCGTCGGGTGAGCGAGCGTACGAACTGTGGTGGAAGCCGCTGTTGATCAGCAAGTTCGGTGAGGAGAACTATCGCGACGTGAACATGGCCTGGATGTGGGCCCGGGCCTACAAGCGCACGGCCACGCTGGGCTATTTCGTCGGCGGGTTTCAGGGGTTTGTCGATCTGTTATCCGAGCGGGTGCAGGCGCAGGGCGGTCGGGTGCGGCTGGAGACGGGGGTGCAAACCGTGCGCTTCATAGCCGAGGGCGTCCTGCGGCTGGAGACGGCGGACGGCGCCGTCGAGCACGACCACGTCGTCGCCACCTGCTCGCCGCAGGAGATGCTGCGGCTGGCCCCCGGCCTCCCCGACGCGTACGCCGCGAAGCTGGCCCGACTCAAGTCGATGGGGGCCATCACGCTGGTTCTAGCCCTTGAGCGGCAGCTGACCGACGGCCACTATTGGACCAACATCCCCGCCAGCGAGGGGTTGCCCTTCATCGGGCTGATCGAGCATACCAACTATATCTCCCCGGAGCATTACGGCGGCGACCACCTGGTCTACTGCGGCAACTATCTCTCGCCCGACCATCCCTATTTCGATTACAGCAAGGAAGAGCTAATCGAGACCTACCTGCCGGGCCTAGCTGCCATCAACCCCGATTTCAGCCCTGACTGGATACGCGAGAGTTGGATGTTTGCGGAAAAGTACGCCCAGCCGGTGCCAGGGCTGAATCAGTCGCAGAGCATTCCTGAACTCAAGACCCCCATCCCCGGCCTGTGGCTGGCGAACATGAGCCAGGTCTATCCGTGGGATCGCGGCAGCAATTACGCGGTGGAGATGGCGCGGAGGGTGGCACGCGGGGTAATGGAAGGATCACCGTAGTAGGTTCTCCAATCGCGCGATTCGGAAATCGCGGCTCCCCTAGCTCAAGATTTGGTTCCGCAGCCTTCCCTCGACGAGGTACAGACGCGACGTCTCGGCCGCCTTGTAGCGCATCTCGTACGAGCCGCGCTCCGAATGGTAGGCCGAGTGGGGCGTGATGATGAGCCGTCCGCGTATCCAGGAAGCGTCGTCTCGCCAGGCCTGGATCAGCGGGTGATCCTTGGGCGGCTCGTCCGGAAGCACGTCCAGCGCCGCAGACGCCAGGCGCTCGCTGCAGAGGGCCTGTTCGAGGCAATCCAAATCTGCAAGTATGCCGCCCCGGGCTGTGTTCACCAACGACGCGCCCGGTTTCATGCGGCGCAGGAACTCGGCGTCGATCATCCCGCGCGTTTCTTCTGTCAACGGACAGTGCACGCTGACAATATCGGCCTCGCTCAACAGGTCCGCCAGCGAATCGACCCGGCTGTAACCGACGGCCTTTTCGTGACCGGAGGGTTGGTAAGGGTCGTACCCCACGATGCGGTAGCCGAACGGCTTCATGCGGTTCACAACCGCCGTCCCGATGCGCCCGATGCCGATCAGGCCCAGCGTCCGCTCCGACGTGCGCCAGGTAGGGTGAAGCAGGTGCTTCTGCCAGCCGTGGGCGTAGCGGCGGCAGTCGCGGTCGTAGGCCACGATCTTGCGCTGCAGGGCCAGGATCATACCGCACGCGGTATCGGCCACCTCCTCCGTGCCATAGTCGGGCGTGTTGCAGAAAGGGATGCCCCGCTCGGCTACCGCGTCGACGTCCACCAGGTCGTAACCCACGCCGTAGCGGACGATGATCTGGCAGCGATCCAACACGTCGAGGGTGGCCCGGTCCACCCGCCAGTGCCAGACCAGGATGGCGTCCACCTGTCGCCACGCCGCGCGGTTCTCCTCCGCCGCCCGCCAGTCGAGAAGGAAACGGAACTCGGCCTCTGGGAAGGCGCTCCGCTCGATATCCGCAGGCAGCGTGATGTGGTCCGTGATGCCCACGATCCACTCGACCCCGTGGCGAGCCGGTTCCTGGCCTGAGGCCTTGGAGACTTTATCGCCCATAGCACTCCTTCGATACGAAAAAAGGCTCGGTTGAGCGCCGAGCCTTGGAATCCACCCGAAAGCTGTAGCTTAGCGCCTTGTGCGGGTGTGAGCCCTATGCTACAGCGCTTTTCGGATAGGCTCTCGTTCACGTGCTGGACAGTCTCGGTACATCCAGGTTTTGAATCGTAGTGTGCGCTTTAGCGTCGACTACGAACGAGATTTTGAATCTACCGAGTCTGGCGCCTGCGCATGGCCATCACCGCGACGGCACCCACAGCCACGCCGATGGCGATGAGGCCGCAGCAACCCAGCAGGGCCCCGATGATGATCATGTTGTTTTCGATGAGCTTCTGGATGTCCTCCAGGCTCGCGGCGAACGAGGGCGGTGGCGGCGGGACGTAGTAGTAGGTGTTGCCGCCCCAATCCCGGCCGTCCACGCGCTCGACGACGGTCACGCTGAAGGGTTCAGTCTCCTCGTCGATGGGCGACTCGATCTCTAGCTCGAACTCGGCGGTCTCTCCGGGCTCCAGCGGGACGTCGCGGATGATGGTCTCTCGCTCGTCCAGGTCGACCCTGATGCGATCGCCCTTGACGACGCCGCCTTGAACTTCGCCGCCTGCATCTTCCCAATCATCGAACAAATTATCCGGCATGACGATCCACACCTGTGTGCCATCTGGTGCGTCGGGCACGATCACCACGATGTCGATGATGCCCATCTTGTCCTCGGGTGGGGCAGTGACGTCGAAGGACACCTGGTCGCTGCCGCCTTCCTCCTCGCCCGGGGCCAGGTCGAAGACGTGCAGGTTGCGCTGGGCGAGGTTGTTGTCGCAGGGCACGTCGCCTTCGCGCGTGATGGGGTCCTCGTCCGATTCGATGACGGCCAGGATGCACAGGTGCTCGTCGCCCGCAATGCCCGGCGGATCCCATTCCAGCCCCTCTGTCCAGACCGATTCGCCCTCGGGGACATCTACGCGCACCGAGTCGATCTCCTCCCAGTCGTCGGGCCAGCGCAGTCCGATGCCTGCGTTGGCCCAGTAGAGCGTGACCTCCACTTGGTCGGCGTCCTGGTCCCCGATGTCGTGCACGCGGGTGTAGAGATAATTGGGTTGGCCGCGCACCGGGTTCTGGTGCGGAGAGAACCCCTCCTCGTCGCTGACGAAATCGTCCTCGAGGCGGTTGACGATGTCGTTGCTGATCCAGAAGGGCCCCTCTGAACACACCGTGCCGTCGTCATCGTCGTTGTCGCCGATAAAGACCTCCGGCCCGGAGGTGCAGCGCCGCTCATAGTCGATCGAGACGGAGATGGTCTTCAATGCAACGCCATCTCCATCCAAAATCAGGTCGATCTCGTATGTGCCGTCGTCGGCGCCTCCGTCGAGGGGACAAATCCTGACGGTGAATTCCGCGGTTTCGAAGGAGCCCACATCGGTGTAATGATCGGGGGTGACAGTAATCCAGCCTTCGTAGCCCGCGGCAGCGCGCATGGTCAGCAGGTCGATGACGCTGATCTCCTCCTCGATCAGTTGGGTGACGGCGTCGGGGATGTCTTCTGCGTCGTGCAGCGGGAAGTACAGGCCGCCGGTCTCTTCGGCGACATATTCGAAGGTCCTGACCGCCTCTTCCGACAGGGAGTCGCTGTTCACGCCGATGACGGATATCCGCTCATCGACCAGGTCTCGCACCACGTCCTCAAAGACGAGGTCGTCCTCGGTGCCCTCGATCTCGTCGCGGCCCGGGTCGACGCCATAATCGACGTCAAAGAAGGTGCGGTCGTGGGGGTGGGCGTCACCGAACAGGATGACGATGCGCTTGGAGTCTGCACGCCACTCGAGGAACTGCATCTCCCACAACGCGCGGCTGTAGCTCTCGGGCATGTCGTTGCCATACAGCAGCTCGATGCGGTCCAGCGCCACTCGGATGTCGCCCGTGTCCTCGGTGATGTCCTGATCCAGGCGGTAGGGATAGTCGTCCCCGGAGCCATATGTCGATTCATACTCAGAGTCGGTGAACTCGCTGTAATCCACGAACGACGCGACGCCGAAGGCGGGATCAGGCACCAGAGCGCGCACCGATTCCATGATCTCCTCGGACTGATCCTGCACCTCGTCGATCTCATCGCCCATGCTGCCGCTGGCATCGACCAGAAAGACGACGTCGACCCTGTCGATGCGCAGATCGCCCGTCTCGAAGGTGATTTCCTCCTCGACGCACTGTCCGCCGCAGATCTCTGTACCTTGGCGCGCTGCGCCGATGGCTGCGACCGGTGAGTTCGGTGCCAGCAGCACCAGCAGTCCGCCCACGATCGTCAGGGCTATTCCGACGCGCAATAGAATGAAAGGCTTTGTGTTTGGGAGTGAATGGGACGGTTTCATTTGAAGGTCTCCTTTCACCGTCGGCCCGCGCTACAGTGTGATAGTGAGGGCGCGCCGGATCTGTAAAAGTCGAGGTGCATCGTCGTGACTCGTCCAGCCTGGGGAAAGACCTCGCCTTCTCAAGTTGACTGGAACTCGCGCGACCTGCCAACATTATACCAGCCTCCCATCAAACGTACAACCGGGGTGCTCTTTGAGCACCTAAGCAATTTCGCAGTCGAAAATGCAGTGACGACGCTCCTGGATTAGCCTGCAATTTCGACTGCGTCGAAATTGCCATGGCGCGCGCAGCGCGCCCGCTTGCCAGTTTGCGCCGCTTCGGGTATAGTTCCCAGGCGCGTTATAGCCCAGGGATAGGAGGACAGGATGAAAGCAGCCATTCTGACTATCGGCGACGAGCTCACGTGTGGTTACCAGTTGGACACAAATTCGCAATTCATCGCGCAGCGGTTGGCCATGTTGCCCGCCGACGTCGTCCTGCACATGTCGGTGGGGGACGACCTGCATGCCATTCACACGGCGCTGCACGTGGCGACGCACATGACCGAGGCGGATGGAGAGCCGGCGGTCGTCGTCATCGCCGGCGGGCTGGGCCCCACGGAGGACGACCTGACCCGTCGAGCGGTGGCCACCCACTTTGGGCTGGCGTTGGTGGAGGAAGCCGAGGCATTAGCGCGCATTAAGGAGCGGTTTGCCCACCTGGGCCGTGAGATGCCAGAGAGCAACTGCATCCAGGCCCAGGTGCCCGCCGGCAGCCGGATCATCCACAACAGCCGGGGCACCGCTGCCGGCTTCTACCTGCCGGTGCAGGGGAATATGCACGTGTTCGTCACGCCCGGCGTGCCATACGAGATGAAGGGCATGTTAGATGAATTTATCCTGCCCCGTTTGCGGGAGTTGGCGGGAACTGGCGCTTTTACCCAGCGGGCGTTCGTCAAGGTCTATGGCCTGCCAGAGCCAGAGATCAACGAGCGCATCCGTTCCCTGCTGGCGCGGGATCGCAACCCGCTCCTGGGGCTGCTCCCTAATATGGGCACCATCACCGTCGAGCTGGTGGCCTCGGGCGACGCGCCGGAGGCGGCCGAGGCGCTGATCGCAGCCGACGTGGCCGCGCTGCGGGCCGAGCTGGGGCAACACGTCATCAGCGACGACGGGCGGGATCTACCGCAGGTGGTGGCCGACCTGCTGGTGGCGCGCGGGCTGACCGTCGCCGTGGCCGAGGTGGGCACCGGCGGATTGGTGGCCGCCCGGCTCACCGAGCCGGAGGGGTCGGAGCGGTGGTTCCGCGAGGGCAGCGTCTTGGACGGTGACTCTGCGAGTGACACGGAGACGCTAGCGCGGACGTTGGCCGCCCGGCAGGCCACCGTCGCTGATGTCGGCGTGGGCATGGGGCCCATCATCGCGCCGGAGGACAGCGCTGCCGACAACCCCTATGCCGCGGTCGATGTGGCAGTGAACGTACAGGGGCAGGAGACCCATCACCGGCTGCGTGCCAGCGGCGATCGCGACCGCGCGCGCCGGTGGGTTGCCGACGGCGTGTTGGATCTGGTGCGGCTGCGTGTGCTGGAGTTGTAAGCCGGATTGGCAATCTGGCTATAGGGAGCATTACGTATGGATGTCTTTCTGCAAGCGCTGCTTATCTTTTTGCTGCGAGCGGTGGGTATCTCTGTCCACACGCTGGGCATGATCCTCACCGTGCAGGGGCGGCGGCTGCCCGCCATCCTTGCTGGCAGCTTTAACACCTTGCTGTACGTCGTGGCCATCGGGCAGGTAGTGGCCAATCTGAACAACGTGGCCAACGTCGTCGCGTACGTCGTCGGCTTTGGCGTGGGCACCTGGATCGGCATGATTCTCGAAGGTCGCATCGCGCTGGGTTTCGCCGACGTGCACATCATCTCTACTGAGCAGAGTGAGGCCGTGGCGGTTGCCTTGCGAGAGGCCGGCTTTGGGGCGACCCAGATGCACGGCCAGGGGCGTGAAAAGCCGGTGGGCATCGTGCAGGCCATCGTGCCGCGCAAGAATGTCTCGGCGGTGGTTTGCATCGTCGAAGGGGTTGATGCCGGAGCCATCGTGTCCATCTCCGAGGCCAAGACGGTGCAGCGGGGCTACTGGCGGCCGGTAGAGAGACGGTGATTTACTGCTCTTCACTCGCCGTCAGCTCCAGTTGCCGCCGGTAGAGCTGGCTGTACAGCCCGCCGCGAGCCAGCAGTTCCTTGTGGTCCCCCACTTCGCGGATGCGGCCCTCCTCCAGGGCGATGATCTTGTCGGCGTTGCGGATGGTGCTCAGCCGGTGGGCGATGACGAGCGCCGTGCGTCCCTTCAGCACCTCGTCCAGCGCCTGCTGGATCAGGTACTCGGCCTCGGCGTCCACCGACGAGGTGGCCTCATCCAGGATCAGGATGCGCGGATCGGCCAGGATGGCGCGCGCCAGGGCCAGACGCTGCTTTTGCCCGCCGCTCAACTTGACCCCGCGCTCGCCGATCTCGGTATCGTAGCCTCGGGGCAGCTGCCGGATGAACTCGTGGGCGTAGGCGGCTTTTGCCGCGGCGATCATTTCCTCCTCGCTGGCGTCGGGTTTTCCATAGAGCAGGTTATCACGCACGGTGGTGTTGAACAGGAACGTATCTTGCAGCACCACCGCCACATGGCGGCGCAGCGACTTGACCTGCACCTGCCGCAGGTCGTGGCCGTCCACTAAAATGCGCCCGTGGATCGGGTCGTAAAAGCGGCACAGCAAGCTGGCGATGCTGGTCTTGCCCGCGCCGCTGGGCCCCACCAGCGCCACCACCTCGCCAGGGCCCATGTGGAAATCGACGTCGTGTAAGACTTCGTCGCCTTCGCCGTAGCGAAAGTGCACGCCATCGAACACCACATTGCCCTCGATCTCTTTCAGCGCCACTGCATCCGATGCATCCTGAATCTCGGGCTCCTCGTCCAGCAGCTCAAAGATGCGCTCGCCGGCGGCGATGGCCTGCTGGAAGGTGTTGTCCACCTCCGTCAGCCGCCGCAGCGGATCGTAGAACGAGGTGATGTAGGCCATAAAGGCCACCAGCGTGCCCAGCGAGAGCTGTCCCTCGATGACCATCCACGCGCCGATTCCAAGCACGAGTGTGCCTCCCGCTGCGCCGACGAAGGACAGGGCGGGAAAGAAGGTCGACCAGGTGCGGATAGCGCGTACGCGCTCCTGGTAGTAATGGTCGCTGACGTCGCGAAAGCGGGCCAGCTCCGCGTCCTCGCGCCCAAAGGCCTGGATGACGCGGATGCCGGCCAGGTTATCCTGCAAGCGAGCGTTGATGTCGCCCAGCCGGTCGCGCGCCTGGCGGTAGATGGGGCGCGCGCGCCGGTTGAAACGTCGCAGGGCCACGGCGATCAGCGGAAGCAGGGCCAGCACGACCAGCGCCAGCCGCCAGTCGAGCGCCAGCAGCATGACCGTGGCCCCCACCAGCCGCAGCAGATCGACCGTCGTCAGGATCACGCCGTGGGTGACGAAATTCTCCAGCGCCTCCACGTCGTTGGCCACGCGCGACATCAGCTCGCCGGTGGACGTGCGCTCGAAGAAGGAGAGGGACAGCCGTTGCAGGTAGCCGTACAGGCGCACGCGCAGGTCGAGGATAAAGCGCGCGCCCAGCACGTGGCGGATGTACTGCTCGCTGACCTCCGTGCCCCACAGCAGCGCATAGATCCCGATCAAGCCGGCCACCATCACGCCCAGGCGGCTGAGGTTGCCCGCGACGATCACCTGGTCCACGATCTGGCGCTGAAAGAGCGGCGGGAGCAGGGTCAGGCCAGTGTGGAGCAGCAGCAACACGCCCGTGACGAGCAACGATTTCCAATAGGGCTGCACGTAGCGGAGGAGGCGTTTCAGTATGCGCATAGGTGTACCTCCGATGGAGCGCAGTATAACACGAGGAACGTAAAACGTGAAGCGTAAAACGTGAGGTGTGAGTTACGCTTTACGCTTCACGTTTCCGCTTGTCAACTTGGCGCAAAAGCGGTATAGTCGGGAAAGCGTAGGTGGAGGTGAGAAGAATGGAACAAGAGCATAGAAAACTAGACCGGCGACAGTTGGGATACCCGCGCGTCATCGAATTGAGGTTGCAGGGCTATCGGCCATTTGGAGACTCGTCCTTCTATTTCTTTCCTAGAATGCACCCGGCCGAGAAATCTCGTGGATGGCTTCAAGTGATCGTCGGCGCCAACGGGTCGGGCAAGTCCAGCCTGTTCGAGTTTCTGAGATTTTTGCGTGATGCGATGCGCGAAGACATCCCACCGGAAATCGTGACGGGACCTCCCGGCCAGCAGATATTTCACCGCCCTGGCCCTGATAGGCTGCGATGGAACATTGAGGTTGAGTGGGGGTGGCCACAATTCGATCCGGCTCTGGCGGATACTCCTGGTCCAATGTCCATGTATTATGAGGGTGAAGTGCGCGGGCCTATCGGACGGGTCCGCGTCTCGTTTGAGAAGGTGTCGTATCCCCGTCATGGTGCGACGCTGATGCACATTCAAGACGGCGAGGGCTTTTTTGAGGGTCTCGAGCGAACAGAGATGCCCCTGCGCAAGCCCAACCGACTGGCGCTCAGCGATATGATCGGTCCACATCGGGGAGCTCTGTACCATTTGCGCGAGTTCATCGCCGGTTGGCGTTTTTACAGCACTTTCGACGTCGACAGCGACAAGATTCGCGGGCCGGTCCCCGTAGAACAGGAACCAGTGCTCCGCGAAAATGCAGGCAACCTGAGCGCAGTGTTATTTCATATGATGACCGAGCATCCTTTGGTGTTCGACGAGTTGAAAACTCACCTGCGGTCGGCCGTTCCCGGATTTCGTAATTTGACGGTCAAAGCGCGTGGCGGGCCAGGCCAGGTGATCGCCTTCTGGCAGGAAGAAGGCGTGGATGACGAGTTGAGCCTCGCGGACCTTTCCGACGGCATCCTGCGTTTCCTGTGTTGGACGACCCTTTGCCTGGTGCCCAACCCTCCTACGCTCATCTGCATCGACGAGCCAGACCAGGGGGTTCACCCGCGCACGCTGCCCATCCTGGCCGGACTCTTTGAAAAGGCCAGCACGCGTACCCAGGTATTATTGGCTACTCACGCCTCCTATTTCTTGACCCAGTTCGACGTGACGCGCATTGCAGTGATGAAGAAAGTGGATGGCGAGAGCCGCTATCTCAAACCGGGCGATTCAGAAGCCCTGCGAGCCAACCTGGAGGACTTTGGCGTCGAGGAACTGGAGGCCATGCACCGCAGCGACGAGCTGGAGGTGCTGGTGTGAAGAAGGTGATCGTCTACGTCGAGGGGCCCAGCGATCGGTTGGCGATGGAAGAGTTGCTGGCCGATTTGTTAGTGCGCTTGCAGATAGCGGGCGTGGCAGTTGAGTTTATTCCTACCGAGGGGAAAAAGAGGTTGCTGCTCCGAACGCCCACCAAGGCGGTGAACATCTTGCGCAACGACCCTCATGCTGTAGTGATTGCTCTGCCAGATCTCTATCCGCCCAACATCGCTTTCAAGCATACCACTTTTGATGAGTTGGTTCAGGCCTTGCGGGAAGAATTTGCGCGGGTGCTGGCGCATAAGAAAGTAGACGATGCGCGATTACGCGAACGGTTTCACGTGTACTGCTTAAAGTACGATCTGGAGGCGCTGATTCTGGCTGCCGAAAACGGACTGGCGTCGAGGCTGGGTATCTCATCGGTAACCCCAATCTGGATCAAGCCGGTAGAAGATCAAGATCACCAAAATCCTCCCAAGCGCATCGTGGAGCAGGTATTTGAGGCGCATGGAGACAGATACCAAGATACGATTGACGCGCCGCTGATATTGGGTGCCGCCCGGTATCCAGACATCGCCGCAGCCTGTCCTCAGTGCTTCAAGCCTTTCGTGGACCATCTGGAGGCACTCCTAGATGGAGAAACACAATGACTCGCTATGCTGCCGCGATAGATCAAGGCATCACCGGCACCCGCTTCATGGTGTTCGACCGAACGGGGCAGGTGGTTGCCTCGACGTACGAGGAGCACACGCAGATCACGCCCCGGCCCGGCTGGGTCGAGCACGACGCGGGCGAGATATGGGCCAAGACGCAGCGCGCGTGGTCAGGCGGGCCTGGCGACCGGGTATGGACAGGGTTGGACGAGTTGCGGGCCAACTGGGGCGTGGACAGGGTCTTTGAGCCGCGGTGGGACGAGACCCGTCGTGAGGAGGTATATGCGGAGTGGAAGCGCGCGGTGGCGCGCAGCCGGGGATGGGTGCAGGGTGCGTGACGCAATGTGTGCGCCAGCCTGGGTGCGGTGCCTGGAGCGGTCAGTGGATAAAAGGAAGCGATGACAATCCCGACAGACGTGAAAGAACGGCTGACTGCTTTGACGTGCACTGTGCTGGGTTCCACCTTGCGAGTGGGGTTGACGTGGCTCAGCCGCCGTCGTCTGCCCAGAACCGGTGGTGTGTTGCAGTTATCCGGCCTCCAGTCGCCGGTCGAGGTGCTCTACGACCGCTGGGGAGTGCCCCACATCTATGCCCTCACCGAGAGGGATCTGTTCTTCGCCCAGGGGTTCGTGCATGCCCGGGACCGGCTGTGGCAGATGGACTTTGCGCGGCGGCTCGTCGCCGGGCGGCTCTCGGAGATTTTTGGGGTCCAGACCGTGTCTGCCGATCGTTGGCTCCGTGTTATGGGCCTCAGGCGGGTGATCGAACAGGAGGTTCTTCTGATCGACGCCGATGTGCGCGCCAACCTGGAGGCCTATGCTGCCGGCGTGAACGCCTGCATCGCCCACGACCGCCTGCCGATTGAATTCCTCCTGTTGCGCTACGAACCAGAGCCCTGGACGGTAGCCGATTCATTGTCCTGGCCAAAAGCAGTCGCCTTTGGGGTTTCGACCGATTGGGAGGCCGAGATTTTGCGTTGTCATCTGATTGCCTGCCTGGGATCGGATACGTGTGCCGAGTTGAGACTGGGCGATCCCGATTGCTGGCACTACACGCCGCTCGTTGACGCAGGTGGACGCAAAGATGGCCCCCTCGGTCCTTCGATGGATGGGCAGGCACAGTCACTCATCGACATGTTGGGGACGGACGGTTGGGGTAGCAATAACTGGGTGATATCCGGTGACCGCACGGCCACTGGCGCGCCGCTGCTGGCCAACGACATGCACTTGGCGCTGGGTGCGCCGTGCATCTGGTACGAGAATCACTTGGTCTGCGGCGATGTGAACGTGACCGGCATCACGTTTCCCGGCGTCGCTGGCGTGATCGCCGGCCACAACGGGCACGTTGCATGGGGTTTCACCAACTGCCCGGCCGATGTGCAGGATCTATACGTGGAACGACTGCGTTCCACCGAAAACGGCGGCATGCAGTGCGAGTATGAAGGCGAGTGGTACGATGCCCAAGTTGTGCGCGAGGAGATCGCCGTCAAGGCCGGCGAGACCGTCGTAGAAGAGGTGGTCATCACCCGGCACGGTCCGATCATCAACGAGCTGGTACCCGATTTTTCGGGCGAGCGGCCGTTGGCCTTGTGCTGGGTCTCGCTGGAGCCGGACAGAATGATCGAGGCCGTTTCGGCAATGGATCGCGCCCGCGATTGTCACGAATTTCGCCAGGCTCTGCGTCTTTGGACGGTACCCGCACAAAACGTCGTCTACGCCGACGTGGAGGGCAACATCGGCTACCAAGTCGCCGGCCGGGTTCCGATACGGGCCAGGGGCCGCGGTCAAGTGCCTGTACCGGGCTGGACGGGGGAATGCGAGTGGACGGGCTACGTCTCATTCGAGGATTTGCCCCACAGCTACAACCCTCCTGAGGGCTATATTGCCACGGCCAACAACTGTGTTGTCGGCGACGATTATCCGCACTATATCGGTTGCAACTACCGGCTGGACGATCGCGCCAAACGGATTAGCGCACTGATCGAGGCGCAAAAAGAGATTGACATAGGCTATGTGAAAAGAATGCATTTCGACCAAGTGTCGCCCCCGGCACAGGTCGTGGGGCGTTATCTGGGCGGGCTGCACGTGGACGATCCTCAACTGGCTGCCGTCGTCGAAGTGATGCGCGATTGGGATGGCACGTTGGCGGTCGACAGTGTAGCCGCTACTGTGTACAAGGTCTTTGTACAGCACGTAGCCCTCTTGATGCTTTCTAGCCGGCTGGGTGAGCTTGCGGGGAACTATCTGGGCCGGGGGCTCGTACCAGAGTTGCTATGGGAGAACCGCTTCGGTGAACGGGCGCGTGAGTGGTTGCGCGAGACGCTGGCGCAGCCCGAGTCTCACTGGTTCGATCTGGGGCAGGGCCGGACGCGCGATTACGTGATGCGCCAGGCGCTGCGCGAGACGGTTGATTTCCTCAAGACCGAACTCGGTCCCCGGGTTGACGATTGGACGTGGGGCAGACTTCACAAGCTGGTCTTTGCGCATACGTTGGGGAATGCACCGTTTCTTGACAGGGTTTTTAACCGCGGGCCATATCCCGTGGGTGGCGATGCCAACACCTTGTGGGCTACGCATCCCAAACAGTATGACCTGAGCAGCGATCGTTTGGCCGGCCCGCCTTTTCGCTTCATCGCCGACATGGGCGATCTGCGAAACGCGTTGGGGTTGTTGGCGCCCGGCCAGTCGGGCCGCATTGGCAGCCCGCATTACGACGACCAGATCGCGGCTTGGTTTGATGGCGGGTACCACCCGATGCTCTACGACCGCGAGGATGTGAAACGGGCGGCGAAACGGCGGCTGCGACTGGAGCCAGAACTGGACACCGATTCCCAGATCTTTAGGATGGCCACCCTTCGTGGGCAGAGAAAGGACAATGGTCCAGCGCCTGAGCAGTGAGTTTACGAGTTAGGGGGTTGTGATGGTACAGTACGATACACCGATCAACGCCAGCGACGCCAGTTTCGAGCGCGTCGTGTTGCAGTCGTCCTTGCCGGTGGCGGCGGTCTTTTGGGCCAAGGGCGAGGTGCCGCGCCGGCAGCTCAACGACGTGTTGGAGCAAGTGGCCCAGGAATACGCCGGTGAGGCGCTGGTGGTCAAACTGGACGTGGCCGACGCGCCGCAGGCGCATGCGAACTATGAGGTCGATACACTGCCCCAGTTCCTGTTCTTCCGTGGGGGGAAGCTGGTCGCGCGCGCCCGCGGCCTGCCCACCGCAGAGATGCTGCGTCCGTGGATGGAATACCTGCTGGAGCGTGGGCCAAAGCCGGCGACCAAGAAGCGGCGGCACAAGCAGTCGCCGCCCGGCGTTGATCACCCGCTGGTCGTCACCGATGCCGATTTCGAGCAGGTGGTGCTACAAGCGAGCGTGCCGGTGCTGGTGGACTTTTGGGCGGCCTGGTGCGGGCCGTGCCGCATGGTCGCCCCGACCGTCGAGCAGCTGGCGCAATCGTTCGCCGGGCGGGCGCTGATGGTCAAGCTGGACGTGGACGCCAACCCCGCCACGGCGCAGCGATACGGGGTGCAGAGTATACCGATGCTGATCTATTTCCGCAACGGGCAGGAGGTGGATCGCGTGGTCGGCGCGCAGCCGGCGCACGTGTTGCGTCAGAAGTTGGAGGCTTTGTTGTGATCGAGTTTTTGCAGATGAACCGGCTGACGATTGAAGGATAAATCCATAGACGATCGCACGCTGGCTGCCGCCGGGGTCACGCTTCTCTTCTGGGCCTCGGCGTTTGCTGCGATTCGGGCCGGTCTGGCAGCTTACCAGCCGGGCCATCTGGCGCTGCTGCGCTTCCTGGTCGCCTCGGCGGTCCTGGCGGTGTACGCCGTTCTCACACAGATGCGGCTGCCGGAGGTGCGCGATCTACCCGCCATGCTGCTGATGGGCTTTTTGGGGATCACCGTCTATCACGTGGCGCTGAACTATGGTGAGGTCGCCGTGACGGCGGGGGCGGCGAGCCTGCTGATCGCCTCGGCGCCGACTATCACCGCGCTCATGGCGACGATTTTTCTGGGCGAGCGGCTCAAGGTGTGGGGCTGGGTGGGCATCGTGGTGAGCTTCCTGGGGGTGGTGTTGATCGCCCTGGGTGAGGGCGATCCCTCGATGGACTCGGGATGGCAAGGCATGCGCTTCGAGCCGCGGGCGTTGTTGATCCTGCTGGCAGCGATTTCCACCAGCCTGTACTTTATTCTGCAGAAGCGGTATCTGGGAAGATACAGCGCGCTGCAACTCGCAGCTTACTCGATCTGGGCGGGGACGCTGCCGATGCTGGTCTTTTTGCCGGGGCTGGTGCGGACGCTGCCGGCAGCCCCGTTGGGCGCGACGCTGGCCGTCGTGTACCTGGGCGTTTTCCCCGCCGCGCTGGCTTACGTGGCCTGGACGTACGTGCTCTCGCGGTTGCCCGCCTCGATCGCGGGCAGTTTCCTCTACCTCTCACCCGTCCTGGCTACGCTGATCGCCTGGGTTTGGCTGGGCGAGCTGCCTACCTGGCTCTCCCTGGCGGGCGGGGCGACATCGCTGGCAGGGGTGATCCTGATCAACACGCGGGGCAGGTGAAACCTCAAGGACTCGGGGAAAGAAATGGTCTTCTCAGCAGGTACGTGGTGTAAAAGCAGGCCTCCCGCATCAAGAACCCCCGATTGGCTTCTCCAAGTCTCGTACCGGCTGGTCGGCGTGGGAGATGGTTAAGCGTCGATGCCTAGATCTCGGGCGATCGTGACGGCCCTTCTCATGTGCAAAGGATCGCTGACGATTAGAGCCTTTGTCAGGCCTTGTCGGTCGAGGATTTCCTTCGCGCCCTCTAGGTTTTCGTAGGTGATCCTCGAATGCGTCTCGCAGTAGATATCCTCGTCCGGGACGCCAAGTTGGACGGCGTATTCCTTGGCTACTTCTGACTCTGCGATTCGATCCCCTTCTCCGATTCCTCCGGTAAAGATGATGATGCTGGCCTCTCCGACTGTGTAGAGATTTACAGCGTGTTTGATACGCTCCTCAAATACCGGCGAAGGGCGTTCGCCCCACACGGCTGCTCCCAGGACGATGACTGCATCGGCTGGCGAGGCGTGGATTGTGGAGGAGTAGGTGCTATCGTTCCAACAAAATCGTCACCGGGCCGTCGTTGTGAATCTCGACCAGCATGTGGGCCTGAAAGACGCCGGCCTCGACGGGCACGCCGTGATCGTGCAGCGCCTGGGCAAAGTGATCCACCAAAGGCTCGGCCACCTCGGGCGGCGCGGCGTCGGTGAAGGAAGGGCGGCGGCCCTTGCGCGCGTCGGCGTACAGGGTGAACTGGGAGACGACGAGCGCCGCGCCGCCCGCGTCGAGCAGCCCGGCGTTCATCTTGCCCTCGTTGTCTTCAAAGATGCGCAGGCCCGCCACCTTGCGCGCCAGCCACTCGGCCTGCTCCTGTGTGTCGCCGTGGGTCACGCCCACCAGCGCCACCACGCCGCACCCAATCTGGCCGACGATCTCGCCGTCGACGCTGACGGACGCTTTTTTGACTCGTTGGATGACTGCACGCATTAGTCGAGCAAGCGCTTTTCGCCCGTCAGCCCTTGCAGCTCCTGGATGTTCTGAGTGACCTCGACGCAGCCCAGGTAGTTGCCGCCCGTGTCCCTCAGGGCATAGTACTCGATGAGCACCTTTTGCCTCTCGTCGTCGATGGTCAGGTCGATCCAGAAACGTGCCTTGTCCCGCGTGCCGGCCTTCATCTCTTGCAGGATCTGCTCGACCTTTGGCAGGCTCTTCTTGGGATGGCAATTTTGGACGCTCTTGCCCAGCACGCCGGTGGGCCGATTGAAGATTCTCGATTCGTGCTTGTTCCAGGCCAGCACCCGGTCATCTGCATCGACGACCGAGAACTCGACCGGGATCGTCTCCAGCAGAGCTTCCAGTACGTTTTTGGGTAGTTTGCCGATCATTCTTGCCTCCTATCTTTTACGCCCGCCCGCGCCACTCCTCGGCGGGGAAGCGCTCCTCGTTCCGCTCCAGCTTGGCCATTACCGCCGCGCTCACGTCCACGTCCAGTGCGTTGGCCAGAACGAGGGTGTAGAGCAGGACGTCGGCCATCTCGTCGACCACTTTGGCCAGTTTTTCCTCGTCCTGTAAAGCAGCCCGCGCTTGCTCGTCGGTGCGCCATAGGAAATGCTCCATCAGTTCCGCGGCCTCAATGGCGATGGCGGCGCTGACGTCTTTGGGCGTGTGAAATTGCTCCCAGTCGCGGGCGGCGTTGAACTCCGCCACGCGCTGGCGCAGGTCAGCCAGGGTGGTGTGATCGTCCATTCGATTTGGATGCAGTCCAGTGATTAAAGTTTCGTCCGTGCTTTGCGCGGTTCACGCTACTTTTTTTGAGCCGTTATATGCAATGGGCGTAGTGTACCACAGGGGAGGGTTTGTGGCAATGACGTGTGTATCGTGCGCTTTTTTCTGCTGTCAGATGTTACGCTTGTCTGTGAAGCATCTTTCCCTCGATCTGCCCGAGCCGGTAGAGCCTTCGGCCGACCAAGACGTACCAAGTCATGAGGAGCAGGGCACTTGGAAGAATCACGAGCAGGGTGATGATCTCCGATGACGTCAGAGCTTGTCTGAGGCAATCGGCCAACGACAGTGCGTGTGCCAGAATGCCCACGTAGGCGGTTGTCCTGCTGAAGGTTTGGCTCTGGAACATGATCGATGAGACGATCAGACCCGCAACAGACACCAGGAGGAGGCCCACGTTGAACCCGCCCACGGCGCGTTGGCCTGTATTGGCGAGCACCGCCTGCCCGGCTGCCAAGAGCGTCGATCTCTGCGCGTCCGTCGTCGCAGCAGCGTACTGGTTGCTGAGGGAAAGCATAGAGAAGGGGTTATTCGTGGCGAAAAAGATCCCGATTCCCAGAAGGGCAAAAGCCAGCGCGATTGCCATAAGGCCTGGATTGGTTTTTCTGAGCACGATGTAGAGGGCGAGAAACACCATTATAAACATGGCATACATCGGAATTTCTAACCCCCAAAATCCAAAAAGCCCAATGATCTTGTTGCTCTGGAACAACGTGAACCAATCACTTACCGTGCTGGGTTGCGGGTAGAAAGTGAAACCAATAATCTCGCCCAGGGTCAACGCGACCACGATCCAGGCGGCCGCACCGCCGAGCTTGTAGAGGTTCTTGTAGGCAGAGTCAGCGGTTTCAGCATTGATAAATTGTATCATTTTCAGCCATCCTTTCTCGTCGTCTGATGAGCAGCCGGCGTCGCTGCTCTGACGCCGGCAATCGGCGGCTGCCCTGAAGGCCCGTGGTTCTACTGCGCTACCACGAAGGCGATGGCGTGCTCTTTGGTGTGGGAGAGGCTGACGGCCCACTCGCCGAGTCCCAACTCCTCGGCGCGCTCGGCGGCGCGGCCAGACAGGCGCACGATGGGCTTGCCACGCTGGTCGCCTAGGACCTCGACGTCCTTCCAGTGGATGCCATCGCGGGCCAGGACGCGCATGCCCACGCCCAGTGCCTTGGAAACCGCCTCCTTGGCGGCGAAGCGGGCGGCGAGCTCGGCCACGCGCCCGCGGCAGTAGAGCACCTCGTTCGGGGTAAAGACGCGCGCCAGGAAGCGGTCGCCGTACCGCTCCAGCGCGCGCTTGATGCGGGCGATCTCGATCAGGTCAACGCCGGTGGTAAGCATCGCTCATCCTTGCGGCCCGGCGACGGCCAGCGCGTAGGCGTCGGAATCAAGCCAGTGCTGCGCCACGGCCTGCGCCTGCTCGACGGTGACCGCGTTGATCAGCGCGGCGTACCGCTGCAGATAGTCCAGCCCAAGTTCGTAGCGCTCCATATCGAGGATGTAGCGAGCCACGCCCTCGTTTGTCTCCAGCCGCAAGGGCAGGCTGCCGGTGATGAAAGCCTTGTTGTCGGCCAGTTCCTCCGCGCTCACCGGCTCCTCGCAGATGCGCCTGACCTCGGTGCGGATGCTGTCAATGGCTTGTTCGACGTTGGCCGGGTTGACGCCAGCGACGATGCGCCAGGGCCCGGGACCGGCGCCGCCGGCGACGCGGCTGTACGAGTAGTAGGCCAGCCCTTGCTCCTCGCGCACCTTTTCCCCCAACCGGCCCATCAACCCAAAGATGCCCAGAATAGAGTTGCACACCGCTGCTTCCATGTAATCGGGCGAGGTGCGGGCGGGTCCGGGATAGCCAAGCACGATGTCCGACTGCGTCTTGCCGGGGATGGACACGAAGCGCTCACGCACCTCGGTGATACGAGGGGCATCGGGGAGCGGGTCGCGCTCGTAAGTGGGCGCCTGCCAGTTGCCAAAGGCCGCCTCGATCTGCGCCATTGCGGCGGCGGTCTCTACCGCGCCCACCACGGCGACCGTCATTCCCTGTGGGCCGTAGCCGTTGGCGTAAAACGCGGTCAGGTCGTCGCGGCTGATGTCGCCGACCGTCTCGGTGTATCCGTCGACGCTGCGGGAGTAGGGATGCGCCCCGGGGTAGGCCAGTTCATGAAAGGCCAGGTTGGCCATACTGCGAGTGTCGTGTGCGCGCTCATCGAGATCGGTGAGGATCTCGCCGCGCAGCTTTTCCACTTCGTCGGGCGGGAAGGCGGGATGCCGCAGCACGTCGGCCAGAACGTCCAGCGCTAGCGGCAGGTCTTCTGCCAGGCTCTTGGAACCAAAACCGGTGGTGTGCGTGCCGCCGTTGGTTCCTACGGTGGCTCCCACTGCTTCGAGCGTCTCATAGATCTGCTCGAAGGTGCGGCTTTCGGTGCCGCGCATCAGCGCGTCGGCGGCAAAGGATGCCAGTCCGGCCTGCTCCGGCCGCTCGTCGCGGGCGCCCACGCGCAGGTAGCCCCGCACGACGACCGCCGGGCTGGCGTGGTTTTCGCGCACCAGCACGACGATGCCGTTGGGCAGCTCGCGCCGGGTGATGGTTTCGGGACCGGGAATGGACACGTTACGCCCCTTCTTCTTGGAACGCGGCCGCCTCTCCCTCCGTCGACTTGCCGAGGAAGTAAGCGATGACCGCCCCCACGAGCAAGAGCGGGATACCGACGAGACTGTGCTCGCCAAAGGCAAACCCCGCCGGCCACAAGCCGATGAGCGATCCGCAGATCAGGCCCAGGATGGCGTAAAAGGTCACTGCCGGCCAGCGCTTTAGCAGCATGCTCGTCAGCTTGGCAAAGACCAGGATGCCCAGGACGAGGCCCAGCGTCGCCGGTATGAGGACCGCCCAATCAATGGAAAGGTCAGTCAAAGAATCGAGCGCCTCGACGATGGGCTCGTACGTGCCCGTCAGCAGGAGGATGTACGAGCCGCTCAGGCCCGGCGTCATCATCGCGCTGCCGGCGAAAAAGCCCCCGAAGGCCAGTTGGATCAAGTTCGGGGCGGAGGCGGCGGCGGCGGAAGTGTGCGTCAATGATTCGTTCCTTCCCACCAGCCCCACCACGATAGCGACCGCTGCCCCGACGGCGAAGGCGATCGCCCGGCCGGCCGACGGCTTCATGTCGTGGTGCATCTGGGTCACGCTGGGAATGCCGCCGGCGATCACGCCGATGAAAAAGAGCACCGACAGGACGGGGTGTCGATCGAGCACGAGGGATGCCACTTTGGCGATACCCACCGTCCCGATGGCGACCCCTAGGGCCAGTGGAACCAGAAAGAGCAGGCGCTTTTTCAACTCGTCCATATTTCTGAGGCTCGAAAGCAGGCCGCTGACCGACGCGACCAGTTCGTCATACACCCGCAGCAGCACCATGAACGTGCCGCTGCTGACGCCGGGGACGATGTGGACGACGCCGACGATCATGCCTTTTAGCAACAGGATGATGGTTCTCACGAGTTCTCCTTTGAGTTTTCTTGTTGGTTGGTCGGCACGTACCAGCCGACCGTGCGGTTCGATGGTGCGAGGTAGGTCTGCGCTACGCGGTGCACGTCCTCAACGGTGACGGCGCTGAGGTTGTCGATGTAATGCTCGAACCAGCCATAGTCGGCAAAGATCTCGCTGTATCCCATCCACAACGCCTGCCCGGTGACCGTCTCGCTGGAGTAGGCGAACTGGGCCTTGGCCTGCTTGATCGCCTTGGCCAGCTCCTCATCCGTGACCGGTTCGTCGGCCACGCGCGCCAGCTCCGCCTGCAGCGCCTCTTCTACCTCGGCCGGGGTGCGGCCCGCACGCACGACGACGGAGAGACCGTAGATGAAAGGATCGACCGTGGGGATCAGCGAGCCGGACACGTAGGCCGCCAGCTCTTTTGCCACCAGCGCCTTGTACAGGCGGCTGCTCTTGTTCGACGTGCCGCCGCCGGAAAAGGCCAGTCCGCTGGCGCCGCTGAGCGCCGCATCCAGCGCGGTCAGCGCGAAAAAGTCGGGCTCGCGTGCGGACGGAATGCGGAAAGCCATATCCAGGTAGGCCACGTTGCCCTCTCCCTCGACGATCACCCGCCGCTCCCCCTGCTGCGGCGGCTCGACGGCAGTGACCGGCGGTGGCTCTGCGCCGTTGGGTATCGCGTCAAAATGCTGTTCGATCAGGTGCAGCATCTCGCCGGCGTCGAAATCGCCCGCGGCGACGGCTATCGCGTTCTTGGGCGTGTAGTAGGCGCGGTAATGGGCGTGGAGCTGGTCGCGCGTCATCGTCTCCAGGTCGCACATGTGGCCGATGGTCCCGTGCCCGTAGGGGTGCACGTGAAAGACCGATCCCATCAGCGCCTCGTTGAGCAGGAACTCGGGATTGTTCTCGGCGCCCTGCCGCTCGCTGATGACGACGCTGCGCTCCATGGCCGCGACATCGGGATCAAAAGACACGTTGGCCATGCGGTCGGCCTCGATGCGCAGGCCCAGCTTGATGCGGTCGGCGGGCAGCGTGGCATAGTAGGTGGTAAAGTCGTACCACGTCATGCCGTTAAAGGCGCCGCCCTCGCGGGCGATAGCCTTGTCGGCCGCGCCCTGGGGGAACGCCTCGGTCCCCTTGAACAGCATGTGCTCCACCCAGTGGGAGATGCCCGTGATGCCCGTATGTTCGTTGCGGCTTCCCACCCGGTACCACACCCAGAAGCTGGCCACCGGCGCGGCGTGGGCCTCTTTGACCAGCACGGTCAGGCCGTTGGATAATTGGGTTTTGATGAATTCGTTGTGTGTCATTTTTCAGTCGAGGCCCAATAATACCACAACCGGGCGTAAAGCCAAATCTCAAATTTCAAAGTTTGGCAGTCTCCTCTCGAAAGTCGCTCGCCATTTTTACCGCGGAGCTCGCAGAGTTCGCAGAGAAAATCTGAGAAAATGCTACACATTGGCCCCCGGCCGGGGGTGTGTTATACATGTAATGTTTAGCGGCGCGAATCGCGCCGAATAAGTCGATTCCGTTTTTGTGGTACACTCTCCCCGCATCTTCTCTGCGGGGGTAGACGTGGACATCCATATCGCACTATCAGATTGCACATTATCAACTGAACAGCAGGCCATCGTTGACGCGCTCAACGGGTTTCTGGCGTTGTTACCGGACGATGACGATCCTGACGCAGTTCTTCGCCTGGCGATGGAGATTCTGGAAGCCGCCGATGTGGCTCCGCAGAAGGTCCTGGCCCAAGCAGCGGGCTTCGCCCAACCCCGTTCGGTGCGGGTGTACAAAGAGCGGCTGCGGGCAGAAGGTCTGGCCGGGCTGTTTGATCGTCCGATTCCAGGGCGGCCGGCAGTCACCACGCAGACAGCGGTCGAGAAGGCGCTCATCCAGATCATCTTGAGCGCCGTGATCGAAGAGCACGCGTTGCCTGACGACAGGGTGTTGGCCAAGCGGGTGAACCAGGAGTTGAGCATAGCGCAGGCTCCAGAAGCAGGAAGCGTGACCGCCTC
>CAZKDJ010000018.1:0-34813 GCA_964551295.1 uncultured Anaerolineales bacterium
GCTCGGCCCACTCGATGCGCAATCGGCCCGCCGGGGCCAGGTCGATGTCTTTGATATCATACTCTTCGGTCATGGGTTGGCTCCTTTACTTTATTGGTTTCTTCGGGGCGACGCATTCCTGATGCGTGGTTGCGTCGCGCAAAATGATATGTTTTTCGGATCGCCTTTCGTAACGTGAAAAGGTTCTAGGAATGCGTCGCCCCTACCGCACGGCGCTTCCCTCGAAGAAGGGACAGCAGCGCTCGAAACCCAACCGCTCGTAGATACGGATGGCCGTCCCGTTCTTCTGGTTGACGTTAAGTACGATGTCGCGCATGCCGCGGGACAAAAGCTCGGCCACGACGGCGCTGGCGGCCGCTGTGGCGCAGCCGCGTCCCCGAAAGTCCGGGCGGGTAAAGATGTTGCCCACCGCCGCCACGCCGTAGGTCGGGCTGATCAAATGCGTGCCCGCGGCTGCGACTAACTGACCATTCTCAAAAACGCCGTGGCAGGCACCTCCCGGTACCTGCTTGGGATCGAAGGCATTTTCCTCACCGTGAGCATACAGTGCCGCCAGTTGCTCCGCGTGATCGGGCGTGAGCGGGACGCAGTCGCCATCTGCGGACCGGAAGCTGTCAGGCCGCAGCGCCATGCGCCACATCGGGATCGGCTCCCACTCGTAGAAATCCTGCATCACCATCAGGTGCTTCCGTCGGCAGGTGAAATAGGCCTGCTCGATGTACAGCGCGTCCTCAAAGATAACCCGCAGGCCAGCGGCATCCCCCATCAGGAACACGATCAGAAAGCCCAGGCCGCTATAGTGCAGCGCCAAGGCCTGCAATCGGCCATCCCACCGTGCGCCGAACCACGCACAGTGAGCGAACAACTCTGGCTCCAAGTCGCCGACGGCGTACGCGGCGTAGAGTCGATCGGTCTCCAGATAGGCCTGGATTTGGGACTTGTCGACGAGTTCAACGGTTTTCCACACGGCAACAAACCATCCCTACAGCAGCACGTCCAGCACGCCCTGGTCGTCAAAGTGCTCGCGGAAGCGGGCCACGAACTCGGGCAGGGTGTAGCTGTGGCTCTGCGGACCGGGCTGCTCCAGGCAGTAGGTGGCCGCCAGCGCGCCGATCTGCCCCGCCAACTCCCAATCCATATCCAGCGCCAGCCCCTTGATCAACCCCGCGCGGAAGGCATCTCCCACACCCGTGGGATCGTCCAGGCGCTTGGGCGACACAGCCGGGACGTTGTAAACCTCACCCGCTGCCCAGATGCGCGTCCCTTTTTCGCCCAGCGTGACGATGCAAGCCCGAGCCGGAGCCACGTAAATCGCCTCCTCGCTCAAGCCGGTCTTTTCGCGCAACATGCCGAATTCATATTCATTGACCACCAGCAGGTCGCATCCCTCAAGCCCAGCCCGCAAATCCTCGCCGGAGAGGCGAATGATCTGCTGGCTGGGGTCGTAAAGGTACGGGATGCCCAGTTCCCGACACTCGGCAGGATACTTGACCATCGCCTGCGGGTCGTTGGGCGAGACAGTCACCATGTCAGCCACGTTGTCGATCAGCGAAAGCTCCCGTGCGCGAGCCATCGCCCCGGTGTAAAAGCTGGCGATCTGGTTGCCGTCCAGGTCGCTGCTGACGAAAAAAGAGGCGGTAAACAGATCGGGCTCCTCGCGGATGAGAGAGGTGTCGACCCCGTGCTGCTCCAGCCAGACCCGGTAGCCACCGAAATCCTGACCGACGGTACCCATCACCCGCGGCCGCTCGCCCAGGAGCGCCAGACTGTAGGCGATGTTGGGCGCGGTGCCCCCATACTGCCGCCGCATCTCGTCCACCAGGAAACTGACGGAGAGATGCTCGAGCTGATCGGGCAGAATGTGCTCGACAAAGCGGCCCGGAAAGCCCATCAGATAATCAAAGGCAATAGAACCGGTAACGATGACGTTCATTTTCCCTCCTCGAGAACCTGACTCATTGAAATCAGCCGGTCGCGGACGATGACTTTCAGCGCCCACAGGCCATCCCAAGCACGGATCTTCTTACCCTCGGCGACGGTTCGCGGGCGGTAGGAGATCGGCACGTCGATGATCTCGTACCCCGCGCGCAAAATCTTGTCGGTCAGCTCAAAGTCCAGGTCGAATCCCGAACTGGTGAGGTGCAGCGACTTGAGCACGTCCACCCGCACCATCTTGGCGGCGGTCGCGACGTCGGTCAGATGCGCGCCGTAGAGCAGGTTGGTCAGCCAAGTCAGCACCCGCACCCCCAGGTAATTGGCCACGTATTTGTAGATCGCCCGCCCGCCCAGGGTGCGCGAGCCATAGATGGCGGCCGGGCGCTCGGCGGCGATCCGTTCGAGAAAGATCGGATAATCCGCCGGATCATACTCCAGATCGGCGTCCTGGATGATGGCGTAATCACCGGTGCAGTGCGCGATGGCGGTGCGGATCGAGGCCCCCTTGCCCAGGTTGCGCGGGCGGAAGATGACGCGAATGGGACATTCGCCCCCCTCCGGCAGGTCCAACGCCTGCAACATCTCCCGGCTGCCGTCGGTGGAGAAATTGTCCACGACGACGATCTCTTTCTCCCAGCCCGGCCCCAGGTCCACCGCCCAGACCCCGTCCAGTACGGCGGGAAACGTGTCGCGCTCGTTGTAGACGCAGATGATGACCGAAAGCTTCATACCTACCTCTTCCGCCTGCCTCACCCCACGAAGCGCGTCTTGACGATGGCCCACAGCGCCCCAGGGCCGGCGTGAAACGCCCTAAGTTTTTTCCCCTCTTCGAAGGTGCGCGGGTGATAGGCGACGGGCACCTCGCGGATCTCGTACCCACGCTTGAGCAATTGGCAGGGCAGCTCAAAGTCCAGGCCGAAATCGGAGCCATCCAGCTTTAGCGCGCGGGCCACGTCCAAACGGACCAGCTTGAGGCCCACGGCCACGTCGGTCAGCCGGCCGCCGTAGAGCAGGTTGGTGACGGCCGAGAGAAAGCGCACGCCCCAATAGTTCTTGGCGTACTTGTAGATCCTGCGTCCACCCAAGGTGCGCGAGCCGAACACGGCGACCGTCTCGCCGGGGACGACCTCCGCGGCCAGGCGTGGCAGGTCGTCCGCCTCGTACTCCAGGTCAGCGTCAAAGACGACAAAGTAATCGCCGCTGGCCTCGGAGATACCGGTGCGTACCGATGCCCCCTTGCCCAGATTGCGCGGGTGGAGGACAACGCGAATGGGACATTCGCCCACGTCCGACAGGTTGATCCCCTGAATCAGCTCGCGCGTGCCGTCGGTGGAAAAATTGTCCACGACGATGATCTCCCGCTCCCACCCGGGAAAGTGGGCGGCGCGGGCCTGATGGATGGCGTCCAGAATCGTCTTGCGCTCATTGTAGACACAGATGATGATGGATAGTTTCATAGTGAATCGGCGAGTCAGCGAATCAGTGAGTCAGCGAATGGAAGAAGTCGTCAAAGGCCTCTTGCATGTAGGTGAGACGTGTGTCGTCCAGGCCGGGATAGACGCCGACAAAGAACGTGGAACGCATCACCAGGTCCGAGTTGGGCAAATCGCCCACGGTACGGTGTTGGATGTGGCGGTAGCCAGGCTGCCGGGTGATGTTGCCCGCGAACAGGAAGCGCGTCTCTATGTTGCGTCCCTCCAGCCAACCGGTCAGGTCGCGCCGGGTGAAGGGTGCATCGGGTCGCACAGAAACAGGAAAGGCAAACCAGGCCGGGTCGGCCCGCTCGCTCCAAACCGGCAGGGCCAAGAACGCCTGGTAGCGCTCGAGCGCCTCGTACAGCCGCGCAAAGTTGCGCTTGCGGGCGGCGATGAAATCGGGCAGCTTGTCCAGCTGCATCAACCCGATGGCGGCCTGGATGTCCGTCATCTTCAAGTTGTAGCCGATCTCGGAATAGAGATAGCGATGATCGTACGGCTCGTCCAGACCGGGGATGTGCCATTCGAAGCGGCGACCGCAGGCTCCCTCGGGGGGGCTTTCGTGCGTGCACCGGCAATCGCGGCCCCAGTCACGCACGCTTTGGGCAATGCGAGCCAATCGAGGGCCGTTCGTGAGCACCGCGCCTCCCTCGCCAGTATTGTGCAAACACATTCCAATGCCGCCAATGAAATTTTCATACCCCTTTACCTCGAGGTCGTATACAAACTCGCTCGATGGCTGAACTTGCTCTACCTTTGTGACTTTCACAAGGGACAGGTTGCCGATTTTTCTGCCCGTACCTCTCCCCCCTCTAAATCCTCCAGCAGAAACGATGCTTTTCTTGCTATAACAAACAGCGTAGGATAAGCGTGTTTTGGATTGATATTTACCAAAGTCCCTTACAGAGGCTCTACTCTTGACGGAGAATCGAGAGTTGACCCCTAGTTGAAGTAGTAAGTAATGAACACCAAGCGCCAAACCTTTGCTTACCGTAACAAAGTCATAGGAAAAGCCTTTGTGTTTTCCCTTTGTCTCGTGCTCACATCCATCACCGATGAAGTAAGCCTTGAGGAAAGCCCACTTCATCTCACTTGGGGCCGTGAAAATAAAGTCCGGTACTCTTTTGCTTTTCGCCCCCATTCCACAATGAATTTCGAGAAACTGATAGAGAGCCTTGGAGCTGGCAACAACATCAATGGTCGAGCCATTAGGGCGTCTATAGATAAACGCTCGAACATTCAACAGGGACTTTAACAAGTCCTTTACCCTCTCGGCAACATCGGCTTCATTTGCAGAAAAAGTGTACTTGACATAGTACCCCCTGTCCGTTTTGTTAAATGAGCCTTCTGCGACAAAATATCCCAACACCTCGCTCAATTCGCAAGACAAAGGCACAGAGGTCTGTACCGGCTCCCAAGACCCTCTTTTGTAGGTCGTATAGGCTACCTCCCTGGTGGTTTCCACGTTTGGCAGCGAATTTGGCACTAGAATATAGTCTCCAAGAGCGAGGTCGGAAACCTTCACAGCCTGTATTTCCCCATCCCTCACCGTAAAGAGGCTGTGCGACGCAGAGACCACAGCTTGTCTACCAGTCCGTGCGGTAACACGATATAGTTTCTCCTGTACCGGATGCTTCACCACCCCAGTTATGTCTCTGAAATCAAGGCAGCCTTGCCTGTCGAAAGCGATGCACTTCCATCCGAAAGGGGAACAGTTCTCGACAAAGTCCCCTATCTTTAGAATCTTGATTGTGCCAGATGGACTCATCACCATAATCGGCTCATCAAAATCCAAACTGGTGATGTGATGGGCGGGGTAGAAGCTGAGCGTGGCCAAGTCGCCAAAGGAGCCCACCATCTGGCCGTCGTAGGTGCTGCCCAGCGCGTCGCAGGCATCCTCGATGACGTACAGATCGTGAGCCCGGGCGAACGCCAAAACCCGCTCCATATCGACCGGGTTGCCCAATGTGTGGGCAAAGAACAGCGCCCGCGTGCGGTCCGACAGGGCCGGCTCCAGTTGCCCGGGGTCGAGGTTGTACGTCCCCAGCTCGCAGTCCACGAACACCGGCACCAGACCGTTCTGCACGATAGGCGCCACGGTGGTGGGAAAGGCCGCCGCCGGCGTAATCACCTCGTCGCCCGGCTCCAGCGGGCGCTCCAAGCGGCGGGAGCACAGGGCGCTGACGGCGACCAGGTTGGCCGAGGAACCGGAGTTGACCAGCAGCGCGTGGCGCACGCCGACCGTTTCCGTCAACCGACGCTCGAACGCCGCCGCGTTGGGGCCGGCGCTGAGCCAAAAATCGAGGCAGGCGTCCACCGCGGCCATCAGCTCGCGCTCGTCATAAACGCGGCTGGCATAGTGCACGCGCGTCTCGCCGGGCGTGAAAGGACGCATTGCGTGAGCCTGCCGGTAATACTCGGCCACCAACTGCTGGATTTGGCGCCGCAGGTCTTTTTCCGATGTCTGCCTGTGTGCGTCTTTCATCAAATCTGCTCTGCGTAGCTTTGGATGGTTTGCCGCAGACCCTCTTCCAGAGTCGTCGTCGCCCGCCAGCCGGTCAGCCGGGCGGTGCGGTCGGCGTCGGCGACGCTGTGCATCACCGCGCCAGGGCGATACGGCAGGGCGCCGGGCAGCACCTGCCCGCGCGCCCCCGTCACGGCCCAGATGCGTTCCACCACCTGTCGAGCGGAGTGCACCCGCCCGGTCCCCAGGTCGAGGCTCTCTCCCTCGATTCCGGACGCTCGCGCGGCCGCCAGCATCCCCGAAACGACATCCTCTACAAAAATAAAGTCCCGCTCCTGTTCGCCCGGCGTCATCGGAAAATTCCGCCCCGCCAGCGCCGCATCGATGGCGGCGGGCACTAACGTGTGGGCCGATTGCCCCGGTCCATAGACCTGGAAAGGCCGCACGGTGACGACGGGCAGGTCGTGCGCCCGCCAATACATGCGCCCAAAGGCCCAGGCGGCCACCTTGGAAGCGGCGTAGGCGTTAAAGGGGTCGAGCCCCTCAACCGACTCGCAAGCGCCGTATTCGTAGCAGGTACCGACCAGCACGACCCGTTCGACACCGCGCTCCTTCACGGCCTCCAGAAGGTGCACGGTTCCCCCGGCGTTCACCGCCAGCGCCAGTGTCGGGTCTATTTTGGGATTGGTGACACCGACGGCGGCCAGGTGAAGGACGACCCGCGGCGCGGCCTCGTCCACCGCGGCCAGCACCGCCCGTGCATCGCGCAAGTCAAAGACCGATCGTTCAACCTGGGCAGGTAACGCAGCTATGTGCTCTGGCGCTTCGCCAGGGGCCAACTCCACCCACACCCGCGCCCCAGCCTGCACCAATCGCCGCACGAGGCGCTGGCCGATAAAACCACCCGCCCCGGTGACCAGCACGTGCTTTCCTTCCCAATCTACCAACTTATCAACTACCAATTCACTGGCTCAAAAACTCCCGATACCACTCGAACGTCTCTCCCAACCCCTCCTCGAGCGAGTGTCCGGGCGCCCAATCCAATAACCGATGGGCCTTGCTGCTGTCCATATACTGGGTCGGGATCTCGTTCGGCGCGTCGTTCAACACGACCGGCTCCAGGTCTGGACGGTCAGAGACGGCGACGATGGCCTGCACCATCTCGAGGACGGACGTCGGTTTGTCCATCCCAAAGTTAAATGCCTCTCCCTTCACCTCGTCTGTATCCAGGTGCTCGGCCAGCGTCATGTACGCGTGCACGGCATCCTGCACGTAGAGATAGTCGCGCTGGAGCGTGCCATCGGAGCGGATGAGGGGTCGCTCGCCCCGGATGAGGCTGCGCATCGTGCCGGGCACGATGCGGTTCCAATTCAGATCGCCGCCGCCGTAGAGGTTGGCGCAGCGGGTGACGGCGACGGGCAAGCCGTAGGTGGCAAAATACGTGCGGGCGATCAGATCCGCGCAGGCCTTGGATACGTCGTAAGGATGGCAGCCCAGCAGGGGCGCGTCCTCGACGTAGGGCAGCGTCTCGTGCGCGCCGTAGGCCTTGTCGGAGGAGGCAATCGCCACTCGGGCAACCGTGGGCGAGCGGCGGGCGGCCTCCAACACCGTCCAGGTGCCCTTGACGTTCGTCTCAAAGGTGGAGAGCGGCGCGCGGTTGGCGATGGGCACGATGGTCTGGGCGGCCAGGTGGAAAACAGCGTCGATCTCGTACTCGTTCAGCACCCGCTCGACCAACTCGTAATCGGTCACGTCACCGCGCACGACGGTGATCCGATCCAGGTAGCCCGACCGGCGCAGAAGCGAGAAAGGCACCCGGTCGCGCACGAGGCCGACGACGTTGGCCCCCGCTTCAACCAGCGCGGAGGTCAACCAGGAACCGAGAAACCCCGCGCAGCCAGTGATGAATACAGGGCGGTCGAGCCAAAAGGATTGCAAATCACTCGTCATAATGCCACTCTACTCCCACGTTTTCCACGGTGCACTTTCACGCCAAACAGTATCCAGCTCTTGCGTGTCCTTAAATGTCTTCATCGAGCGCCAGTAGCCCGGGTGGCGATACATCATCAACTGTCCATCAGTGACCAGGCGGGGAAAGCCATCCCTCTCCAGTTGAAAGCTATCGTCATCATCCAGGTAGTCCAACACTCCACGCTCAAAGAGCATAAACCCGGCGTTAATCCAATGATCCAGCACCGGCTTTTCGGCAAACCCGACCACCTGCCCATCTCCATTCTCACCCAACTGGAAGACACCGAGATGCGACTGCATACGCGCCCCGGTCACGGTCGCCAGCCGACCGTGCTGTCGATGGAAGGCCAGCAGGGCCCCTAGATCCACATCGCCCACCGCCTCACCATAGGTGACAAAGAAAGTATCGGTGTCAACGTACTTGGCAGCACGGTAGACACGTGCCCCCTTCAAAGCATGGGGGCCTGTGTCCGCCAGTATGACTTCCCAATCCTCTGTCTCGGCACCATAACAGGAGATGGCACACGATTGGCCCATGTGGATCGTAAAGTCATAGCTCATAGGCTCGTACTCGAGGAAATATCGCTTGATCCCCTCAGCCTGGTGGCCCAGCGCGAGAATGAAGCGCGTGTGGCCGTGGCTGGCATAGATCTTCATCACGTGCCAGAGGATGGGTCTGCCGCCGATCTCAACCAACACCTTGTTGGTCGGTGCCTGCATACGCGTGCCTTCCCCGCCGCAGAGAACAATGACGGGTAGAGAGGGAGCTTCAGTCCTCACGGTCGCCCTCCACGAGTCGCCGCAGACTGACGTCGAACGGCGGGTAGGCGATCCCGTTCTCGGTCACGATGCCGGTGACGTATCGATGTGGCGTCATGTCGAAGGCCGGGTTCGCCACCTGCACGCCTTCCGGCGCCACCGGTCGGCCCTGATAAGTGATTCCGGCGACCTCGTCCGCCGCCCGCTCCTCGATGGGGATGTCTTCGCCGGTGGGCAGCGACAGGTCGATCGTGGACGTCGGCACGCAGGGGTAGAAGGGGATGCCGTTGGCCTGGGCCACGACCGCCAGTTTGTACGTGCCGATCTTATTGGCCACGTCGCCGTTAGCCGCCGTCCGGTCGGACCCCACCAGCACGATATCGACCCGGCCGGTGCGCATAAAGTGGCCGGCGGCGTTATCGGCGATGAGGGTGAAGGGGATGGACTCCTGCTGAAGCTCCCACGCCGTGAGGCGCGCCCCTTGCAGGCGCGGGCGGGTCTCGTCCACCAGCACGTGAATCCGCTTGCCCTGCCCGTGCGCCGCGCGGATGACGCCCAGGGCGGTGCCATAGTCCACCGTCGCCAGAGCGCCGGTGTTGCAGTGATGCAGGATCGTATCGCCGTCGCGGATCAGCGCCGCGCCGTGGCCCCCCAGCCGCTTATTTGTCTCCACGTCCTCGTCGGCCAGCGCCTGGGCCTCGGCCAGCAGCGCACCGGGGATGACCGCGGAATCGGGCTCGCGCTCAGCGCGCCGCAGCAGGCGCGCCACCGCCCAGGATAGGTTGACTGCTGTGGGGCGGGCAGCACACAGCACGTCCCCCGCCTCCCGCAGGTCGGCCAAAAGGCCATCCCGGTCCCGCACCTGGCTCTGCCGCGCGGCCAGCGCCATGCCAAAGCCCGCCGCCGCCCCGATTGCCGGCGCCCCGCGGATGACCATCGTGCCGATGGCCTGAGCCACACCATGGTAATCATCGTACTCGACCAGGCGAAACTCGGCCGGCAGGAGCCGCTGGTCGATCATGCGAACTTTGTCGTCGTGCCATTCAACACTACGCATCGCTACTCCGCTGTCTCGCTGCTCTAGCTCACAGCGGGGTATGGTAACACGAGCACGCGATTTCGTCAATTGTTGAACATGACACCTTCGCTCGACAAAAAACGGGCCCTATCCTGGAGAAACTCGAACTTGTGAAAAGAAACGCCCGCCGAATATGACGGGCGTAGTAGAAAGAGCCTGATAAACTACTTGGCTTCATCTGGAGCCTGTTCACTCTCTTCTGGTGATTCAAAGGTCACTTCGAGCGGTACAGCGGCTACCTTACGCCACCGCTGCCCATTCTCGTCCTTGTAGTCTACACGGAAGATGTAACGACCAGGTTCACCCACAGGCAATACTCGGAGGCGGGTTCGGGTTCGGTATCTCCTATATTCAGATAGATCGATGTCAAAGAGAGTGGGGCCAACTTTTGTTTTGCCAGAAGGAGATACGAAAGTAAAGCGGCCTTGACCACGAGATGGTATACTCAAGTCACTCCTTGCCCAAAGTGTTACTACTTCCAGTGGAATTAAGGCGCTAGCATCGGGATCAGGCCTGTCTTGAATAGTTATCTGCTCTGCCACATTATGAAGACTCACATTATTTGTGTCGCGATCAATAACTGCCTGTGAGCAAACTACGGTCCATACATGGTCTATCATAGATGATTATACTCCTATTGCACAGGTGCTGAGGTATAGGCACAAGAGTTGGTATGACGAAATCGCTTCTTCTCTGGATCTAATTTCACACACCCTTCATCCCATGTATCGGATAGTGCATCCCCTGTTGAGAAAGATTCTTGTTCTCTCAGTATTGTGTACTGTTGAGGTATGCTTAAAACTCGAGCCATGTATTGAAGGGGAGCATCGATCTCTTCTTCCCCCTGATATGTGTTGCTAGCTGTGATGCAATCAACAGAGTATGCTAGAATCTCGTCAACCCCTTCTAAAACCAGATCATACTGCTGTATCAATATCTCCGCTGGAATACCAAGCCCGGCTTCTAGGTTTCGTATCATTCTCAGCGTAAGAGGGCGCCTTCGGTTCAGGATCTCGGATACACGAGCACGACTCCCGATGCAAGGCTCAAGATCCAAACGCGACAAACCACGGCTTTCCACATAATACTCTATAGCTTCAATGGGGTCTGGCAAGGAAGTATCGAAATGCTCGCGCTCGTAAGCCTGCACGAGTATCATCAATACCTCCAATCTGTCAGCCTCAGGAGTATTCGGTGAAGCATCAAACAGACAGTCAATCTCAGCCAGCGCAGTCTGATAATCCTCATCGGTCTTGATGGGTTTGATTTCCATATTAGACTCCTGCACAAAGCTTGCTTGCGTCTATTTTGTTATATTCTGCGTGGATGTCGGCAAAAAGAACCCTAACATTGCCAAGCTCATAATTCACCTTGGCTACTACACGATATTGATTGCCTTTGACGTTGAATACTACACACTTCCCGCCAATGATGCTTGCCGAAGGGTAACGGGCCTTTATATCAAGGGGGGTTTTCCAGTCTGCTTCTTCGGCATCTTTACGCCAAGCCCGTAACTGCTCACGAACATCACAATGTTTTTTTGCACATTCATCAAGAATTGATATGCCAACAATGCCCATAGTGAGACGCTTTAGTGAATATATTATACACTATTCCCAAATTGGGAGCAAGTGGCGAAAGTCACACGAACAAGCCTTTTTCAGGTCAACTTTTTTCTAGCCTGGATTGTATCACAGGGCATCTCAGTCTGCAAGACACCCTCATCGCCACTGTCCTCTTGATGCCGGCGGGAACTTGCTAGAGCTTCACCTCGCGCTCGACCTCGAAGGGATGGCGCGAATCCGGGTAATTCGTCCAGCCTGGTTTGTCAATTTGTTCTGCGAACCCTGGCAAACGCAGGGCTTGGCGCACAAAAAAACGCGGCAGCGCCTTTGATCAGCGCTGCCGCGCACAAACTCCCACCCATCGCCTGTACTAGGCAGGGACGATCTCTACCGCTTCAGGCTCGCCAACCTCCGTTTCCACTGCTGCCGGGACATCTTTTGCAGGCCCGCTCAAGGAGATGCCCTCAAACTCACCCACAGGGCCCTCCGAAGACGGATTGTCCCCCCGGTAGCCCGTGCCGGCCGGGATCAGCTTGCCCAGGATCACGTTCTCCTTCAACCCCAGCAGCGGATCCTCCTTGCCCTCGATCGCCGCGTGAGCCAACACCCGGATCGTGTGCTGGAAGGACGAGGCCGAAAGGAAGCTCTCGGTGTTGAGGGCCGCCTTGGTGATTCCCAACAGCACCGGCCAGGCCTTCGCAGGCTGCCCACCTGCTTCAATGACCAGACGATTGATGTCCTCCAGCTCTAGCCGGTCCACCAAATCGCCCGGCAGGAGCTCTGTATCGCCCGATTCGACGATCTGCACCTTGCTCAATATCTTGCGGAAGATGATCTCAAAGTGCTTGTCGTTCGTATTCACGCCCTGGGAGCGATAAACGTTCTGCACCTCCGAGAGCAGGTATTGCTGCGTGGCCTCGCGCCCCTGGATGCGCAGAATGTCGTGCGGGTTCAGAACGCCCTCCACCAACTGCGTGCCCGGATCGATGCGCTGCCCCTCCTCGACCAGCAAACGACCGGACGTGGGGACCTCGTACTCCCGCTCATCGCGCCGCTCATGGATCAGCATGATCAGCCGGTCTTTGACGGCCAGCCGCCCGCTCTTTTCGGCCACGATTTCCTTCTCATCGCGCCAGGTCGCCAGCGGGGCGCCGGCCTTGACCTCGTCGCCATCCTCCACCAGGATCTTCCACCCCCGCTTGATCTCGAGCTCGTACTTTTCGACCTCGCTATCGACCACCAACACGCGGCGTGTATCTTCCGACCTGACGATGTGCACGACGCCGCCGATCTCTGACAACGGCGCCTCGCCCTTGGGCTTTTTGCGCGCCTCGAACATCTCCTCCACCCGTGGCAGACCGGCGGTGATATCGCCGGCGTGTGCCACACCGCCGGTGTGGAACGTGCGCAGCGTCAACTGCGTGCCCGGCTCACCGATGGATTGGGCCGCCACGATGCCGACGGCCGAACCCACCGCGATCATCTTGCCGCGCCCCAGGTCGCGTCCATAGCACAGTGCACAGATGCCCTGGCGCAACTGGCACGTCATAGGCGAGCGTACCATGACACTCTCGATCTCCAACTCGTCGATAGCGCTTGCGACATCCTCGTCGATCACCTCATTGCGATCGACCAACACCTCGCCGGTCTTGGGATGAGCCAGCGCAGCGGCAGCGACGCGCCCCACCACCCGCTCGGACATCTTTTGACCGCCCACGTCATCTGCGGCACGAATCCAGATGCCGCCCATCGTGCCACAGTCGTGAGCATTGATGATCACGTCCTGCGCCACGTCCACCAGGCGGCGCGTCAGGTAGCCCGCGTCGGCGGTACGCATCGCCGTATCGGCCAGCCCCTTGCGCGAGCCGTGGGTGCTGATAAAGTACTCCAGCGCCGAAAGCCCCTCGCGGAAGCTACTGCGGATGGGCTGCTCGATGATGCGCCCCGAGGGATCTGACATCAAGCCGCGCATGCCGGCCAACTGAGCAATCGGGTTGAATCCCCCCTTGGAGGCCCCCGATTTGGCCATAATGGACACCGGGCCGGTCGGATCCAGCCCCGCTGACACCACCTTGGAGACCTGTTCCTGAGTTTGAGACCACAACTCAACCACGCGCGTGTACTGCTCTTCCTCCGTCAGCAGGCCGCGCCGATATTGGCGCTCCACCTCGGATACGGCCTGCTCCGTCTGCGCAATGATGTCCTGCTTCTCATCTGGGATAACGAGGTCAGAAATCGCGATGGTCACGCCAGAACGGGTGGCGTATTTGAACCCGATGTCCTTGATGTGGTCCACCACCTCGGTCGTCACGTCGCCACCCATTTGACGATAGCACACGCCGACCAATTCCTGCAAGCCGCCCTTATCTAACACGCGGTTGATAAAGCGCATCTCGTCGGGCAGAACGCGGTTGAACAGACACCGCCCTACTGTCGTCTCGATGGGCTTTGCGGGCTTGGCCCGGTCATCGTAAAACTGCCCCACAATGACGGGTGTGTGTAGACGAACCTGTCTCAGGGAGTAGGCCAACTCCACCTCATCCAAATCGATGAACAGCTTGGGTTCCTCTTCAGCCTTTGTCGGGTCCTCCATCGTCAGGTAGTAGACCCCCAGGCACATGTCCTTCGTCGGCCCCACGACAGGCTGCCCGTCCGCCGGCTTGAGTAGATTATGTGTCGCCAACATCAGCCTGCGGGATTCCTCCACCGCCCGCCGCGAGAGCGGCACGTGCACCGCCATCTGATCGCCGTCAAAGTCGGCGTTGAAGGCGGCACACACCAGCGGATGGATGTGGATCGCCTTGCCCTCCACCAATATCGGCTCGAAGGCCTGAACGCCCAAGCGGTGCAGCGTGGGCGCGCGGTTGAGGAGCACCGGGCGATCCTTGATCACCTCCTCCAACACCTCCCACACCTCCGGCCGCTCGCGCTCGATGATGCGCTTGGCCGCCTTGACGTTGCTGGCATAGTTGTATTCCACCAGCTTGCTGATGACAAAGGGGCGGTACAGCTCCAACGCCATCGTCTTGGGCAAACCGCACTGATGCAGCTTCAGCCTGGGACCGATGACGATCACAGAGCGCCCGGAATAGTCCACGCGCTTGCCCAGCAGGTTGCGCCGGAAGCGCCCTTTCTTGCCCTTCAGCATGTCGCTCAACGACTTGAGCTCGCGCCGGCCGCGGCGCGAGAGTGCCTTGCCGCGCTGGCTGTTGTCGATCAGGCTGTCCACCGCCTCCTGCAACATGCGCTTCTCGTTACGCACGATCACATCGGGCGCGCCCAGATCCAACAGTCGCTTGAGCCGGTTGTTGCGGTTGATCACCCGCCGGTAGAGGTCGTTCAGGTCGGAAGTGGCAAAACGTCCGCCGTCGAGCTGCACCATCGGACGCAGGTCAGGCGGGATGACGGGCAGGACGGTCATGACCATCCACTCGGGCCGGTTGCCGCTCTTGCGCAGCGCCTCGACCACGCGCAGCCGTTTGACCGCGCGCTTGCGGCGCTGCTTCGACGTACCGTGACGCACCTCGCGCCACAGTTCCTCGGCCCGCTTTTTCAGGTTGATGTCGCAAAGGATCTCGTAGAACGCCTCGGCGCCCATGTCGGCCTTGAACACCTGGCCCCATTTACCCTTTAACTCCCGCAGGCGAGGCTCACCCAAGAACTGCAGTTCGGCCAATCCCAGCAATTCCTCTCGGTCGGCCCGGATCCTGGCCTGCAAAGCGGCGATGTCATTAGCCAACTGCTCTTCGACGCGGTCGATCTCGTCGCTGGTTGCCTCGCGCCAGTGCTCGGTGTCTACCGTCAAAGGAGCCACCTTGTCCTCCCAGCGCTCGCGTATCTCCTCCTCCAATTGGCTGAGGTGATCCTGCACCGTCTGGTTGAGCAGCGTCAGATGCTCGCGCCCCACCGTGACGCCCTTGTCGGCGATCGTCGTGCCCGTTGGCTTGAAGACGAGGGGCACGCGAATCGTCTTGCCCTGCCGCTCTTCCACCTTCTTTTGCAGCGCCTGGGCTTCTTTCATCACCCGCTCGGTGGCGGTGGCGAGTTCCTCGTCCAGCTTGCCGCGGATGGCCTCCCGTCGCTCCTCGATCTGCACCTCTTCCTCGACCAGCCGCTGCTTCAGCGCCTCGATGCCTTCCTGAGCCACGGCCTCCAATTGCTCCTGCTGCTCCTCGAGATCGGCCTCCAGCCGCTTGAGCGCTTTTTGGCGCGCTTCCTCGTCCACGTGGGTGACGACGTACTGGGCAAAGTAGAGCACGCGATCCATATCGCGCTTGGTGATCCCTAGCAGGATGGCCAGGTTGGGGACACGGCGCGTGTACCACAGATGAGCGACCGGGGCCGCCAGCTCGATGTGTCCCATGCGCTCGCGCCGCACCGAGGAGCGCGTCACCTCGACGCCGCACTTGTCACAGATGATGCCCCTGTAGCGGACGTTCTTGTACTTGCCGCAATAGCACTGCCAATCCTTGGTGGGGCCAAAAATGGCCTCGCAGAAGAGGCCATCTTTCTCGGGCCGCAGACGACGGTAGTTGATGGTCTCGGGCTTGGTGACTTCGCCGTATGACCAGGAGTGAATCTGCTCAGGCGACGCCAAGCTGATGCGCAGCGAACGGAAATCTCGTGCCTCCATAACTTGCTCTTCTCGACCGTTCATAATCCTCCCCGTCCGGGAAATTTTGTGGTACAGAAGAAGCGATTACACATGCAGAGCGCACGTCCGTGCCTCCCACATACGTGAAAGAAGCGCGTGAGGCTGCGCTCAGCGCTTCGTAGAGGCTTCGTTTCTTCATTGTACGCCGGTTATTATATCGACTTTTACCGAATTGTCAAGTAAAACGAGACGCCAATCTACTAAAATCTCGCGGCACGCCGCATTGCTATGGCAAACGTTTTCTGCACAATATATTGCAGTAGCTGTTTCATCCCTCATCGATAGTTGCAAAAGAACTGGATCGGGCGTAAAATGGCGTCAAAAGGAGGCCGGATGGATCGCCATTTGCTCCCCCAGCCCAAGACGCTTGTGCCGCTTGAGGGCACGTTCGCCATCGGCCTGGATAGCCCAATCGTCATCTCGGCCTCGGCGAGCGACGAAGCCTTTTTCGCAGCACGCCAGCTTCAAGACGAGATCGCCCGGGCGGCTTGCCTGAACTTGCCCATCGCCAAATCCCTCACGCCGCCCAATCGCGCGATCCAGTTGATCCACAGCCAAGAGCAGGCTGCCGCCTTCGGCATCGAACCCCGGCGACCACAAGCACCCACCACCATCGCCGACCAGGCGTACAGTTTGACCATCACGCCGGACGACATCGCCCTCTACGCCGACGCACCCATCGGCCTGTTCTACGCCGTCCAGACGCTGCGCCAGTTGGTGCGCGTGCACGGCGCCGACCTACCCGCGCTGACCATCCAAGACTGGCCCGCGCTGCCCTACCGCGGCCTCATGCTCGACGTCTCCCGTGGCAAAGTGCCCACGCTCGAAACATTGAAGGATCTGGTTGTCGAACTCAGCCATTACAAGATCAACGTCCTTCAACTCTACACCGAGCACACCTTCCGGTTCCCGCGCCATCCCAGGATCGGCGCAGGCTGCGGCTCCCTCAGCAGCCAGGACATCCTGGGACTGGACGTCTTCTGCCGCGCCCATCACATCGAGCTGATGCCCAACCTGCAATCCTTCGGTCACGCCCGTAACACGCTCCTGATCCCCGAGTACCGACACATGGCAGAGACGGACCTGCTCTGGACCTTGAGCCCGGCCTGCGAGGAGATCTACACCCTGCTGGACGAGCTCTACGGCGACATGCTGCCCTCCTTCACCTCCGCCACCTTCAACGTAGACTGCGACGAGACCTGGGATCTGGGCCAGGGAGCCAGCAAGCCGATGGCCGACAAGGTTGGTGTCGGACGCGTCTACTTGAACCACATCCTGCGCGTGCGCGACCTGGCCGCCCGCTACGGACGCCGCATCCAAATCTGGGGCGACATCCTGCTCCATCACCCCGAGCTGATCGGCGAGGTACCGCAGGACGTGACGCTGCTCGACTGGCACTACGAGGCCGCCGAGGCATATCCCACGGCGCGCACCTTTGGCGAATCAGAGCACGCCTTCTGGGTCTGTCCCGGCACCTCCTCGTGGAACACCCTCTTTCCACGCATCCACAACGCCAACGTCAACATGCGCAACTTTGTACGTGACGGCGTAGCTGCCGGCGCGCAGGGGATACTGAACACCGACTGGGGCGACTGCGGTCATTACCAATATCTGGGGCTGAGCTGGTACGGTTACACCTTTGGCGCAGCGCAGGGCTGGAGCGGCGGCGCGACGACCGACGAGGATTTTGAGGCCGCCTTTGGCCCGCTCTTCTTTGGCCCGGCACATGGGCAAATACTAGAAGCCGTCCACAAGCTGGATCGCATCAATACGCTTCCCGGCATCCCCCAGCCCAACGCCTCAAACACCGCACTGGCCCTCTTCGACGAGCCGCTGACGGGCGAAACCGTGACCTCCCTACCCCCCGCGACCGCAGCCGAGGCGCACGTCCTGGCCCAAGAGGCCAGCGCCGCCCTCGATGAGTTATCCGTGGGACACCCGCGCGAACTCACCCTGCTCGAGATGGCCTCCGCCGCGCGCCTCACCGCCTATGCCGCCCGCAAGACCGCGCGCTCCCAACAAATCCGCCAGGATCTGCGCGCACCCGACCTGGACGCTGCCGGCATCCATCAGCACATCCTGGCGCTCAAAGCCCTGGATAAAGAACTAGCGCATCTGCAGGCCGAGTTCGAGACGGTGTGGCTGGCCCGTGCCCGCCGCAGCGAGATACATGTCGCCCTGGGTTATTATGCCGGGCTGCGCACCCACTACCGGGCCGCCATCGCCTGGCTGAAGAAGCAACAGCAGGCGCTATCGGAAGATCGGCCCATGGACGCCGAACTGAACACCTACGACGCTGGCGATCACCGCGTCCTGTGGCAGACGTGGCCGGACTGGTAGGCGGGGACTGGAGATTAGAGATTGGAGATTAGCAAGCAAGGAATGCACACATGGCAACTTTTATCCAAGTGACCACGACAACGGAGACCAAGGCCGACGCGCAAGCGATCGCCGGCGCGGTTGTGGAGAAGCGGCTGGCCGCCTGCGCGCAGGTCATCGGCCCCATCACGAGCACGTACTGGTGGCAGGAAAAGATTGAGAACGCTGAAGAATGGCTGTGCATTATCAAGAGCAAGGGGACGCTTTACGAGGAGCTGGAAAAGGCCATTCGAGCCGTTCATCCCTACAAAGAGCCAGAGATCATCGCCACACCAATCCTCAAGGGAAGCCAGAGCTACCTAGCCTGGCTGGATGAGAACACCAGATAATGAGCCCCAAAGTCGCACAATGTTTCACGTGAAACATCGGCGCGCGATTTTCTTGCGCGCCGATGCTTTTTCGGCAATCCGTCGCCAGTGTGCCAGGCCGACAGAGCATTTCGCGCTCAGCGGGCGCTACGACGAGCGAACTTATGTCCAGTTCGGAGAAGCCCTGCGTGCACCCAGCGTCCCTTTAGCTCCCCGCCGCCGCGACTGCCGCCGCCTGCTCCTGCCAGCGCACGTGAGCCAAGTAGTAGACAAAGACTAACAGATCGAAGTGGACCAATTCGCGGACCGTCAGGCTGACCTTCCGGCGGAAGAAGCCCCAGCGCCGAATCTCGACCACCACCGCTCCCGACTCGTCGAGCAAATCCCAGCCATCCGACCAAAAGCCCACCGGCACCAACTCGTACATCAGTCCCCGGAACCCGACGCTCATCCTGCGTCCCCAAAAGCCGAGCGGGCGCGCCGACCCCACGACGATGTCATTCTCCCGCAACTCGTGCCAACCGCGCCACCGACTCGTCTTTTCCACCACCAATTCCCGACCATCGGCGGCCTCGAACACCCCGCCCGAGCTGAAGACGGGCAGGGTCAGTTCCCCCAAGACGTCAGTTTCCGTCAGCAGTCGGTGGTGGGTGGTAAAGCAGCCCCACACTTCAACCTCAATCTCGCTGCCAGCCCACATCTGATCTTCCATCGCTCGTTCCTATCACTAAATCACACCCTCGACACCCACAGGAGGTTGAATCTAGTTTGCAAAAAAACCTGTACTTTTTGTGTTTATTGCTATATTGTATGCAAGACCCTTTCCTGCTGCAGATGCTTTGCAATTCATCCCTACTATACCACACTTCGCCCAACCTGGCATCGGGCGCATGGCCGAAATGAACATTGTACCCAGGTACAATGTGGCCCTGCCGCTTGTGCTCCACGCAAGCTGGCATTATACTTGTTGGAAGACCAACGAGGAGAAAAAGGATGACCGACTCGAATACCCTCCGGCACGCCATCGAGCGGCTGCTAGAAGACGTATCCCTCACCGCCGACCTGATCGACGACGCGGCCAAGGCCCTGCTGGATTGGGGAATAGTCCAAGCCAAAACCATCGCCCAGCAGGAGGAGCTATCGCGCGAGGAACTCGGCGCGCGCCTCGCCGATTTGCGCGGCACACTGAAGCATGTCAGCGAGCAAGCGGGCCAAGCCGCACCTGAGGAACAGGCAGCGCAGGTGCAGGCACTGCTGTCCGAGATCACGCCCAAAGAGAACGAACCCGAGGTTGACGAATGGTACGCAAGCTCCACAGATCGTTATCACTTGTTCTAGCCCTGGCCGTCCTGGTCGTCGCCCAGGTGGCGTGCGGCGAATGCGGCGGCGGGCAACACTCGGTCAAGGAGACGGTCAGCGGCGACTGGGTCCGCGTCTACTTTACCAGCCCACGCTACCCGGACGACGATTCGCATCATTACGGCGGACTGGACGAGGTACTGGTCGCCGTGATCGATTACGCCGAAAGCAGCGTGGACGTGGTCGCCTACGACTTTGACCTGGAGTCGGTGGCCGACGCACTGATCGCCGCTCACCAGCGAGGCATCAGGGTGCGGTTCGTTACTGACAGCGACAACGCTGACGAGGACGCAGTCGCGCTGTTGCGGCAGGCCGGAATCCCCGTCATCGAGGATAGACGCGACGAAGGGCTGATGCACGACAAGTTTGTCGTCATCGATGGTGTATGGGTCTGGACTGGCTCGTGGAACCTCACCGAGAACGGCACCTACCGCAACAACAACAACGTCGTCCTCATCGCCTCACCCGCCTTGGCAGAAAACTATACCGCCGAGTTCGAAGAGATGTTCGAAGGCCAATTCGGTCCCACCTCATCCGCCGATACCCCCAATCCGCGCATCTTTATCACCGCCGAGCTGGACGAGGGCCAGACGAAACAGGTCGAGGTGGAGAACTACTTTGCACCCGAGGATGAGGCACAGGCCCAGATCATTGCCGAGATCCAAGGTGCCCAGAGCCGCATTCGCTTTATGGCCTTTACCTTCACCAGCGATGAGATCGCCGACGCGATGTTGGAGCGGGCACAGGCAGGCGTAGTGGTCCAGGGCGTGATCGAGGACCGAAACGCCGAGCGGGAATACAGCGAGTATGAACGGTTGCGAGCCGAGGTACACGATGTGCTCCCCGATGGCAATCCATACGTTATGCACCACAAGGTGATCATCATCGACGACAAAACGGTGATCCTGGGCTCCTACAATTTCACCGCCAGCGCCGAGGACAGGAACGACGAAAACGTGCTCATCGTCCACGATCCCGAGGTGGCGGCGCTTTTCGTGGAAGAGTTCGGGAGAGTGTACGAAGCAGCCAGAGCCACCGATTGACAATTTGCCGAAATTACCGACTGGTCTATAATTACGATGTAAAAGTGCCCGCTTACCTGCTCCTTTTGGATCACCCAACCGAGCAACCTCTCTCACTCGGCGTAGTGCTTTTCCACGGCGAGAGAATCGCTGCCACGGGTGATTCTCTCGACGATCGATCAACTCCATGACAAGGAGGTGATGGTATCGAAGAATACCACGACAAGCTCCCCGAGATTCCAAGATTCCAAACTAAGAGAGGAGAATTGAAATGCGCGAGAAATTTCTAAGCGTCCTTTGTCTAGTTACCCTGATCGCCTTGATCACCGGCTGCACCTGCGGGCCGGCCCTTCCAGAAGGCTGTGAGGAGAGCGACCTGAAGGTCGGCATGGTGTCGGATGTGGGTGGCTTGGACGACGCCAGCTTCAACGAGAACACCTGGGCGGGCCTGGCAAAGGCCGACGAGGAACTGGCCGTCTGCGCCAAGTTCATCGAGAGCCAGGCCCAGGCTGATTATGAGAAGAACATCACCGAGTTCGCCGAGCAGGACTATGACCTGATCATCACCGTGGGCTTTTTGCTGGGCGACGCCACGGCCAAGATGGCGGAGCAGTATCCTGACGTCAAGTTTGGCATCGTCGACTTTGCCTATGACCCGCCCATCGACAACGTCGTGGGCATCGTCTTTAACACCGATGAAGCAGCGTTCCCCATCGGCTACCTGGCAGCCGGTTGGGCTGTGCTGAAGGATCCTGACGACCCGCAGGTGGGCTACGTCGCCGGTATGCAGATCCCGACCGTTGAGATCTTTATCGTGGCCTATGAGGCCGGCGTGGAATACTACAACGAGCAGAAGGGGACGAACGTCCAGGTCAAGGGCGTGTACGTCGGCGACTTTGAGGCCCCCGACCAAGGCAAAATCCAGGGCAACTCGCTGATCGACGAAGGTGTGGACGTCATCTTTGGCGTGGGTGGCAAGACGGGCAACGGCGGCATTGCCGCGGCCAAGGAGCGCGGCAAGTGGGGCATCGGCGTGGACGTGGATCAGTACAACACACTGCCCAACGAGAAGGACATTCTGCTCACCTCGTGCATGAAGCGCCTTGATAACGCTGTCTACGGGGTAACCGAGTCCGCGCTCACCGGCGAATTTGCCGGCGGCGGCGTCTACGTTGGCACGCTGTCGAACGGCGGTGTTGGCCTAGCACCCTATCACGATTTTGAGGACGAAATCCCTGCCGAGTTGAAGGCAGAAGTCGAGGCGATCCTCACAGGTGTCGAGGCCGGCGAGATCAACACCGGCTGGTCACAATAAACCAAAGACCATCTGGGATGGTGCTGGGGGAAAAACCCAGCACCATCGCTATGGCCTTACAGGCTTGGCGACTCACCTTCCCGAAAACTATAAATAACTCTGGGAACCAACGAATCTACCAATCCACAGTGCATTCGAAAGCGCAGGCTCCTTGTAGTTTTCGGGAAGCTTGAAAAGGAAACCGATATGGCCCCAATCCTGGATGTACGCAACGTCACCAAGCGTTTTCCCGGCGTGCTGGCCAACGACCGCGTCAGCTTCTCGCTGAACGAGGGAGAGATACTGGCCTTTTTAGGCGAGAACGGCGCGGGAAAAAGCACCCTGATGAACATCCTTTACGGGCTCTACACGCCCGACGAAGGAGAGGTCACGATACGAGGCAAGCCGGCAGATATCCACGAACCCAACGACGCCATCGCCATCGGCATCGGCATGGTCCATCAGCACTTTCAACTGGTCCCGGTCTTTACCGTGGCCGAGAATATCGTGATGGGGACGGAGCCAATGCGGTTTGCCTTCTCCTGGCAGACACTGGGAATCATCGGCGGAGCTGTTGCTCTGCTCTCTTTTATCGGTTCCATCTTTGCGCTCAGCGGGGTAGGACAATGGCTGCTGGCAGCGCTGGCAGGTGGGGCCATCGCAGCCGGGTTATATGCCCTGATATTCCTGCTTGGCAAGTTGAGCCGGCAAAAGGCGTGGCTTTACATCTCTATCGTGACCGCCGGTTGTATCGCGCTATTTGTGACCCTGGCCTTGATTCAGGGCGCTGCCGGGCGGATTCCGCTGCTCATTGTTTTGGCACTGCTCTTTGCCGCAGCCTCTTACCCGGCTCTGCGCGTCTTTACCACGGCGCTCGACCGGCGCGCCGCCGCCCAGCGAATCCGCGAACTCTCGAATCAATACGGGCTGGCGGTAGACCCACGGGCGTTGACCGAGGATCTACCCGTGGGCGTCCAGCAGCGGGTCGAGATCATCAAGACGCTCTACCGCAACGCCGACATCCTCATCCTGGACGAGCCCACGGCCGTGCTCACCCCCCAGGAGACCGAGGAGCTGTTCGGGATCATGCGCACCCTGGTCGCCCAGGGCAAGTCCATCATTTTCATCAGCCACAAGCTAAAGGAGGTGATGACCATCGCCGACCGCGTCGTCGTGCTGCGCAATGGCCGGGCGATGGGCGAGACCACGCCGGCAGAGTCGTCGGAAGAACAACTGGCAGAGATGATGGTCGGACGCGAGGTCATGTTGGTGGCGGAGAAGGAGCCCGCGTCGCCGGGGAATATCGTGCTGTCGGTCCGCGATCTCAACGCGCAGGACGCCCACCATCACCACGTGCTGCGAAACGTCAACCTGTCTGTGCGCGAGGGCGAGGTCTTGGGCATCGCGGGCGTCCAGGGCAACGGCCAGACGGAACTGGTCGAGGTGCTAACCGGTCTGCGCCCGGCTACCAGCGGCAGCGTCACCATACTGGGGCAAGATGTGACCAACGCCTCACCGCGCAAGATCACCGAGCTGGGAGTGGCCCACATTCCAGAGGATCGACAGCGCAACGGCCTCGTCCTACCATTCCCCGTTTCCGACAACTTGATTCTATGCACTTATTATCTGCAGCCGTTCGCGCAGGGTATCCAAGTCCAATTTGATCGAGTTCACCAGTACGCCGATCGGGCCGTCACCGAGTTCGACGTGCGTCCTCCAAACATCTCCCTGGAGGTCGCGTCTCTTTCGGGCGGCAACCAGCAAAAGGTCATCGTCGCCCGCGAGTTCTCGCGCCCCATCCAGCTACTGATCGCCGCCCAGCCCACGCGCGGGTTGGACGTCGGATCGATCGAGTACATCCACCGGCGGCTGATCGAAAAGCGGGACGAGGGATGCGCCGTGCTCCTGGTCTCGGTGGAGCTCGACGAGATCATGGCCCTCTCGGACCGCATCGCGGTGATGTACGAAGGTGCGATCGCAGACACGGTGGACGCCGACCAGGTCACTCGCGAGGAATTGGGACTATTGATGGCGGGCTCGCAACTGAACAATCGGAAAGGGGGCACCGACATTGGCTGAGCAAAAAAGTTCACAAACACTCCGTCAACGAATCGCCTCCTGGCCGCTATGGCTGCGCCTGGTTCTGCTGGCAGCCCTCGTCGGTGTAGCCGTCCTGCTCAGCAAATGGCTGATCCTCCTCCTGTTGATCGGCCTGGGCCTCTGGCCCATCACGCTACTGATTGGACTGGGCATCCTGGCGCTGATCGCGACCAAGCGCGGTGGGTGGCCCTGGATGAAATCCTGGTTGGTCGCTCGCTTGCGCCAGATGGTGATCCCCGCGCTCTCCGTTCTCACGGCGCTCATCATCGGCGGACTGGTGATCATGTTCACCGACCAGAGCGTATACCAGGCGATGAGAGAAAGCCAGGTGGGGCGTGCGCTGGGGTTGGCTTTTGGCGGTATGTTCCGCGCCTACGTCGCCCTCTACCAGGGAGCGCTGGGGGACCCATTTGGCATCATCGCGTCCATCTTTCGCGCGATAGGGAGTGAGGGACTGCGCCCCATCACCGTGGCCGTGCGCGGCCCCAGCGACAGCCTGGTGCAATCGGTGCCGTATATTTTCGCCGGTCTGGCGGTGGCGCTGGGCTTTCGCTCCGGCCTGTTCAACATCGGCGCCGAGGGTCAGATCGGCGTGGGGTGGATCGTGGCCGTCATCGTCGGCTTCTCGTTCACCGGCCTGCCCGCCATGATCCACCTGCCGCTGGCGATCCTGGCGGGTGCCGTCGCCGGGGGCCTGTGGGCGGCAATCGCCGGCGTACTCAAGGCCAAGACCGGCGCCCACGAAGTCATCACCACCATCATGCTCAACTATATTTCCTTCCGGCTGAGCGAGTGGCTGCTATGCGGGCCGCTGGAGTTCACCCAGGGGACCTGCCGCACCCAGGAGATCGCCCCCAGCGCTTACCTGCCCGAGTTCCTGGACCACCCGGTGACGGTACACTGGGGGTTCGTGCTGGCCCTGGCAGCAGCGGCGGCCGCGGCCTGGTTCCTGTTCAAAACCACCTGGGGGTTCGAGCTGCGCACCGTGGGCGCCAACCCGGACGCCGCCCGCTACGGCGGCATGAGCGTGGCAAAGAATTACATCCTGGCCATGTTCCTGAGCGGATGTCTGGCCGGTCTGGCGGGCGTCAGCCAGGGTTTAGGAATCACGCACAACGTCGCCCTGGGCTTTAGCGCCGGGTACGGCTTTGACTCGATCGCCCTGGCCCTGCTTGGCAAGAGCAATCCCGTCGGCGTCGTCGGCGCCAGCATCCTCTTCGGCGCCCTGCGGGCCGGCGCGGCGCGGATGCAGTCGGTGGCCAGCGTCCCCACAGAGATCGTGCAGATCGTCCAATCGCTGGTGATCGTCTTTATCGCCGCCCCGGCGATCATCCAGGCGATATACCGGTTCCGCCGGGCCAAGGGCGAGGGGGCCGAACAGGCCGTGTCCTTGCGGGGCTGGGGATCGTAAGGAGACGCCTATGGCAACACAAGCTCAGACCATCGATGTGGCCAGCCCATCCAAACTCAATTGGAAAGATATCCTGATCACGCTGCTGATGCTAATCGTGGGCGGCGTCGTCCTGGTGATGGGAGGGTTCGGGACCCAGCCCGGCGACCAAGCCACCTTCACCGATCAGATGCTGGGAAATCTCTTCACTCTGCCCTCGCAGGCCACGCTCTACACCATCGGCTGCGTGTGCATCCTCTTTGCCGGGCTGCGGTTGGTGCGGACGTTACGCTCCATCAAATCGATTCTCGCCTGGGGCCTGGTCTTTTTGGTCGCCTTTGGGTTCCTGGTCTGGATAACCAGCGGCACCCAGTTGAACATCACCGGCATGGTCCAATCCATGCTCACCGCGGCCACACCCCTGACCCTGGGCGCGCTTTCAGGCATCCTGTGCGAGCGGGCGGGTATCATCAACATCGCCATCGAGGGCATGATGCTCTCCGCTGCCCTGGCCGCCGTCGCCTTTGCCGGCGTGTTCAATAGCCTGTGGATGGGCCTGCTGGCCGCCAGCCTGGTCGGCGGGATCATGGCCGCCATCCACGCCGTGCTGTCCATCAAGTACAAGGTGGACCAGATCATCTCCGGCACGGTGATCAACATTCTGGCCGCCGGCGGGACCCGGTTCCTGAACCTGCGCCTGCTGGAGCCGGCGGGGATGAGCACGCCAGGGCAGATCGGCTCCATACGCATCCCGCTATTGGCCGATATTCCCATCATCGGCCCCATCCTGTTCGATAACCCACCGACCGTGTTCATCATGCTGATCCTGACGCTGGCCGTCAGCTACGTCATCTTTTTCACCCCGTGGGGGTTGCGCATGCGCGCCTGCGGCGAGCACCCCCGCGCCGCAGACACCGTCGGCGTCCACGTCAACCGCATGCGCTACATCAGCGTGATCGGCGGCGGCCTCATCGCCGGAATCGCGGGCGCCTACTTTCCCCTGGACATCGTGGGGGCCTTTGAGGACAACATGACGCGCGGGCAGGGGTTCGTCGCGCTGGCGGCGATGATCTTTGGCAACTGGAACCCGCTGGGCGGCTTTTTGGCCGCGCTCCTGTTTGGGTTCGCCGACGCCCTGCAGGTCAAGATGCAGATCCTCGAGCCGGTGCTGCCCTTCGTAAACGTCTCGATCCCGCCCGAGTTCCTGCAGATGGCGCCCTATATCCTGACCATCGTCGTTGTCGCCGGCGTCGTGGGACGCTCTCGGCCCCCGGCAGAGGAAGGCAAGCCTTACGAGAAGCAGTAACCGAGCGCCTGCCGCAGAGTCCTCGGTCACGTGGCCTACGGGTGCATCGGTAAGGCGGATAGGAAGTCAACTACTACCGGCTGAAAGCCGGTAGCTTGGAGCGCGACTGAAAGTCGCCTGAAGCTCGCCAGCGCGGCGTCTACGCCGTATTTGTAGGTAGCACTCAACAACCAGAAAACAAGCAAACAAGCCAGGGCACATTCCAGATGACATCGTGAAAGAAGAGCTTATGGCATACCGCCGACCGCTGCATTCAAACCGTCAGTGCGGTGTTGAAAACGGCCCACCTAAAGGTGGGGGTTTCTACCCTATTTACAGACAATGATGCAAGAAGCAAGGGGCAAGAAACGGGCCGATCTTGCATCCTGCCTCATTTGAAAGATTATGGCTACATTTCTAATCAAGGGCGTCACAGCCGTCACCCTCGACGACCAAGACCGCATCCTACACGATATTGACATTGCCATCAAGGACCGCACAATCGTGGCCGTCGGTGAGCCGCCTACTGGCTTTGCCGCCGACGAGGTGATCGACGGACGGGAACGCGTGGCGCTGCCCGGATTCTTTAACGCCCACACCCACGCGGCGATGACGCTGGAGCGCGGCTGGGCCGAGGATTTGCCCTTCGAGCGCTGGCTCAACGAAAAGATATGGGTCGCCGAGTCAGCGTTGGAGGAGGAGGACGTCTACGGGGGTGCGGCGCTGGCCTGCTGCGAGATGGTGCGCGCCGGTATCGTCGGCTTTGCCGATCACTATTTCTGGATGGATCAGGTAGCGCGCGCCGTGGAAGAGGCAGGCGTAAAGGCCAACCTGGCCTGGTGCCAGTTCGGCATCGGCGCCGAGCACGAGGTGGGCGGGGTCACGCTGGAGGGCACGCTACGCTTCGTGCGGGATTGGCATGGCAAGGCCGATGACCGCATCCGCTGCGCGCTGGGTCCGCACTCACCGTACATGTGCCCGCCCGCCTTCCTGCGCCAGGTGGTCGAGGCGGCCCACGACCTTAGCGTCGGCATCCACCTCCACGTATCCGAATCGCGGGAGCAGGTCGACAAATCCCTGGCCGACCACGGCGCGACGCCGGTGGCCCACCTGGCGAACCTGGGCGTCTTTGACGTACCCACCACCGCCGCCCACTGCAACGTCGCCAGCGACGACGACATCGCCATCCTGGCCGAGAAGGACGTGCACGTGGCCCACACGCCCAAGACCTACCTCAAGCTGGCGATGGAGATGCCCCCTCTGCCGCGATTATTGGCAGGAGACGTGGATGTGGCGCTGGGCACCGACGGCCCGGCATCCAACAGCGATCTGAACATGCTGGAGGTGCTACGCATCACGGGGCTGTATCACAAACACGGGCTGGGTCAGCCCGACGCGCTGCCCCGCATCCAGCTCCTGCGGCTGGCGACGCAGGCCGGCGCGCGGGCGATGGGGTTCAAGGGCAGCGGTGCCTTGGCCCCTGGTCACCCTGCCGACCTGATCCTGCTCGACACTCGCGCGCCCCACTGGTTCCCGCGCCACGACCTGGCCGCCGGCGTGGTCTACGCCGCGCACCCCTGCGACGTGAGCCACGTCATCGTCGATGGTCGAATCATCCTGCGCGACGGCGAACTGCTGACGCTGGACGAGGAACGCATCCGCTACGAGGCCGAGCGGCGCGCCTTCCGCATGGTCGGCACCCCAATGAGCCAGGTGCGCGCTTACCAAGGGTAGGTCCCCGGGTTGAATTTGGAAAAGGAGGTGGTATTTGAACAATACGCTCCTAAATCGATCGAGAAGCTGTTAGGGCCTAACCCTGCAAATCCTTGCACATCGAGCAGGAAATCAGAGCCGGCCTTCCTGGTCAACATTTTGGTTCCGGCCTGGCCGGGTTAGGAAAGCGCATGAAGGAAAGGAGTCTTCAAATGACCTTCAAAATTGGAACGACCAAACTTGTGCTGACCGCCGCCCTGGCATTGACTCTTTTTGGCGGCGCGATATGGCTCCTGGCACTGAGACAGCCAGCCACCGCCGCGGCGGCAATCAACGCCCCCGCAGCGACACAGGGCCTGCCCACGCCCTACCTCAACCACCCCGACGTCGTCGACGCTCCTTACGACAATCCACCTGCTCCCACCGTCGATGGAGCCATCGCCCCCGGCGAGTACGCCGGGGCGGGCAAGGTCGCCTTCGAGGGATATGGCGGTTACTACGACGAGGTCGAGGTATTCTTCACCCAGGATGGCAGCACCCTCTACGTGGCCTTCGAGCTACAGGACAAGGTAAACCACGCCCTCGTACCCGCCGTCTCGATCTTTTTGGACACCAACAACGACGGAGGCAGCGCCCCCCAGACCGATGACTTTCGGTTCGAGATAAGGCGCAACGGCGGCACAGCCACCTGGCAGGGCGACGGGGCAACCTGGATCGCCACCTCCCTCGCCTGGGCTAACGGGAAGACAGAGACGATGTCCGGCTGGTCAGCCGAATTCGCCATCCCCTTCACGACCATCGGCATCGGAGGCGGGGCTTTCCAGGAACTGGGATTAGCCCTGAGTAACAGCGGGATCGCACCCCAGGATCACTATTGGCCAGGGGGAGCCAGCCCGGCGCAACCCTCCACATGGGGTTCGCTGGTCTCTTCCAGCGACTGGGACGACGCCTTCTACTGGAAGCCGGGTCCGTGGGAGGATTACGCCCCCTCGGGCATGCCCGACTTTGACCAGAAGAAGGCAGCGTGGAGCATGGGCGTCATCTCCACCCACTGCGGCCCGGTGGCCATGGCCAACTCGCTGTGGTGGTTCGACAGCAAATTCGAGACGCTCACCGGCACCACGCCGCCCATCATCAGCGATACCTACCGCCTGGTGACATCCTACAGCCCCGGCGTCTGGGACGATCACGACCCCCAGAACGTGATCCCCTTTGTCGACGATCTGGCGAAAAGATACTTTGGCACCAACCAGGGGCTCATCGGCACCAGCGTGATCAGCATGTTCCACGGCACCCACCAATACCTGCGCGATCACGGCCTGTGGGACGACTACCAGGTGACCCTGGTCGTCTCTCCCACCTTCCGCTGGGTGGCCGACGAGGTCACGCGCAGCGAGGACGTGGTCCTGCTGCTGGGGTTCTACGAGTGGCAGGAAACCGTCCCAGGCGGGCAATGGGTGCGCGTCGGCGGCCACTATGTCAACGTCGCCGGGGTGGATCCCAACGGGCCTGCGATCGCCTTCAGCGATCCTTTCGTGGACAATGCCGAGGTGACGGGCGCAGGCCGCGTGCTTAGCGGCACGCTGATCACCCACTACCCGCCCCATCCCGGCCCCGATCCGACGATTCACGACGACGCCGGCAACGTCTCCCACGACGTTTACACGGTCACAGATACCACCAGCCCCGGCGGCATCTGGGGGCCGGCCGGGTATCCCTGGCAGGAGTTCAGGGGCTGGTTCACGGGATTTGAGCCCATATCAGTCAACCCGCACCCCGAGATCGAGAACGGCCCATACATGGGAAGCGAGGAGATACAGGTCGAGGTGGAATACGCGCTGGCTGTTTCGCCCTACACGTGGAAGTCCAGCGGCGAATGGGAGGTCGACCTCACCAGCCCTGCCGGGGGCGCCTGGCAGCCGTGGCAGGACTATGCCATCAACGGGGTGCCCGATTTCGACCAGAAGCAGGATAATTGGAGAATGAGCGGGCCTATGGGCTGGCAGTGGACCTACTGCGGCCCCGCCTCGGCGGCCAACTCGCTGTGGTGGTTCGACAGCAAGTTCGAGCCCAGTCCTGTCGCGCCTACCACGCCCGGGATCAACGACGGTTATCCCCTGGTGCAGAGCTACGATCCTACGGGAGCATGGGATGACCACGACCCCTCCAACGTGGAGTACAGCAGTACATCAATCGAGTTCGTGGACGATCTGGCCTGGTACTTTGACACCGACGGACAGCAATCAGGCACTCTGCACGCCGGCACCGTCATCACCGATGTGTACAAAGGACTCGAGGCATACATACAAAACAAGGCGCTACGCCAGGGGTACGTGATCACAATGACCAAGAGCCCCGACTTTTGGTGGGTGGCCGAGGAGGTGGAGCACAGCGAGGACGTGATCCTGCTGCTGGGCTTTTGGCAGGACCAGGGTGGCGAATGGGTGCGGCTGGGCGGCCACTATGTCACCGTGCCCGGCGTCGACAAGCAGGGCGGGTTCATCGCCTTCTCCGACCCCTACTACGACGGGGCCGAGTACGCCTGGCCTTATGCCTATCCCGCCGGCACGCCCACGGTGCTGGGCCGCGTCGCCGACGGCTGGCTGATCCCACATCCACCTTACCACTCACACGCGCCCACCGTCCACAACGACGCGGGCAACGTCTCTCACGACGTCTACTACGTCACTCCCACCGACAGCCCCGGCGGCGTGTGGGGACCCAGGAACTATGTCGAAGGCGGCTTTACCAGCGTCGAGCCCTTCTGGGGATTGAACGGCACGGTGGGATATCCTCCTGCCTCCCCCGATCCCATCCAGGCCGAGGTCGACTGGGCCGTCGCCGTCTCGCCCGTGGCCGACGTGTGGGCCAACAAGGCCTTTGACCCCACCACCGCCATACCGGGGGACACGGTCACCATCACCATCCGGTTCGGCAACGACGGTTCCCTGGCAGCCGAGAACGTGGTTCTGACCGAGACGCTGCCCAGTGGGCTGATCAGTCCCGCCGTCGTCGGTACCTGGACGTCGAACGGGAGTCCAGTCGTGCATCGGACAGGCACGGCCTTTACCTGGGACCTGCCTGATCTGAAGTGGAAGGAATGGGGGGTGATCACCCTCACCGCTCAGGTCGATCCCTCGCTCGTCTGGCCGGCGACCACGACGCTCATCAACACTGTCGAGATCAGCACCAGCAGCATCGAACAGTACCAGATCGCCGAACTACCCAACACCGCCACGGCAACAGTGACCGTGCAGACGGCCGACGTGCAGATCGCCAAGTCGGTGCAGCCCGCAAAGCTCAAGGCCGGCGACTGGCTAACCTACACCATCGTGTACACCAACAGCGGCTCGGTGCCAGCGGTCAACACGGTGATTACCGACCAACTGCACACGTGGCTGGTGAACGCCAGCTACAGCGGCCCCTGGACTTCTTACCCGTCCGTCATAGTGCCCGTCCCCACCGGCCGCTACGTGTGGTCCATTGGCAGTGTCCCGGCCGGCGGCTGGGGCATCATCACCGTCACCGCCCAGGTCAGCCCCACGCTCAGCGGCGGGGGCACGCTGCCCAACGACGTCTCCATCAGCACCGATACCCCGGAGAGCGACTATACCAACAACACCGCCAGCGCCAGCAACACCGTCCTCTACCATGGCGTGGACCTCCATCCACCCACAGCCGGCTTAACAAACAATCCGGGCGAGGTCGTCACCTACACGCTGGCGATCTATAACACCGGCAACCTCACAGATACCTATAACATCGCTGGCAGCATATCCGGGGAAGCTTGGGCGACGAACTGGCCAGTCTCGGCCGGGCCGGTGGCGGGGGGCAGCAGCGCCCAGATCAACATCACCGTACAGATCTCCTCCACCGCCCAATCGGGCGACACGAGTACCGCCACCATCGTCGCCACCTCACAGGGGGATAGCAGCAAGAGCGCCACGTCGGTGCTGACCACGACGGCGCAGACGGGCACCATCACGCACGGCGTGGAGGTCGCGCCCGCGACGGCCATGGGCAACGGCGACCCCGGCGACACCGTCACCTACACCCTGCGCATCACCAACACCGGCACCGCCGCCGACGTCATTGGGTTGAGCTACACGGGGCCGAGCACATGGACGGTGGGCTTCTCGGCCAACCCTGTGAGCCTGGCAGCCGGCGCAGGGGCCGATGTCAAAGTCATCGTCACCATCCCAGCGACCGCGCCCGATGGCAGCACCGGCGTCGTCACCGTCACCGCCGCCTCCCAGTCCGACCCGACCAAGACGGATACCGCCGTCCTCACGACGACGGTCTCCTGGCGATTCATCTACCTGCCCATCGTCATGCGCAACCACTGAGAGTAAACGGGCATCACCTGGCAGGGGCGCGTCGCGACGCGCCCCTGCTTGTTCTTTTACCATCCATCGGTTAGAATGTGGGCGACTTGGCAGGCGCTTTATCATTTTGCCAAATTGGCCAACCATCGGAGGACGCTTTATGCCCAAGTACCGCATCGCGCTGATGCCCGGCGATGGCATCGGCCAGGACGTGATGGAAGCCGCCCAGATCGTGCTCGACCAGATCGCGCTCGACGCCGAGTACGTGCCCGCCGACATCGGCTGGGAGTTCTGGCGCACCGAGGGCGAGCCGCTGCCGCAGCGCACGGTCGAAACGCTCAAGACGTGCGACTGCGCCCTCTTCGCCGCCATCACCTCCAAGCCCAAGCAGGAGGCCGGGGCGGAGCTGGTTCCCGAATTGCAGGGGAAAGGCCTCGTCTACCGCAGCCCCATCGTACGCCTGCGCCAGATGTTCGACCTCTATACTAACCTGCGTCCGTGCAAGGCGTTCCCCGGCAACCCGCTCAACTTGCGCGACGACGTCGACCTGGTCGTCTTTCGCCAGAACACCGAGGGGCTCTACGCCGGGGTCGAGTTCCATCCGCTGCCGGACGAGGTGCGGGCGGCGCTAAAGGCCCACAACCCGCGGATGGCCGCGTTCGACGCTGTGCCGGGTGAGGACGTGGCGCTCTCCTGCCGGGTCTTTACGCGGGAGGGCTGCCGGCGCATCGTGCGCCGCGCCTTCGAGTACGCTCAAGCTCACGGCTATCCCACCGTCACGCTGGTGGAGAAACCCAACGTGATCCGCGAGACCTCGGGGCTGATGGTGCGCGAGGCGCGAAAAATAGCCGCCGAGTACTCCGGCATCGAGTTGTGGGAGACGAACGTGGACGCCATGGTCATGTGGCTGGTCAAGAACCCGCAGAATTACGGCGTGCTGGTCTCCAGCAACATGTTCGGCGACATCATCTCCGACCTGGCGGCCCAGTTGGTGGGCGGATTGGGATTTGCCTCCAGTGGCAACATCGGCGACGATTTTGCAATTTTCGAACCCACGCACGGCTCGGCCCCCAAGTACGCCGGGCAGTACAAGGTCAACCCCACCGCCATGCTCCTGGCGGTCAAGCTGATGCTGGACTGGCTGGGCGAGGGAGAGCAGGCGGGCGCGTTGGAGCAAGCCGTCGCCGGCGTCATCGCCGAGGGACGCGTGCGCACCTACGACCTGGGCGGGGACGCCTCGACGCTGGAGATGGCGCAGGCAGTGGCGAGGCGGTTGAAGGTACCCTGACCGACGACCAATAGGCAGCCTGCCGCCCAGCAAACGTGGGCGATCCGTCCGGCACATCCCCTTACCCTCCGGTATAATGATTCGCGAACATCTAGTAACTACTGGAGGGCACCATGAAAACCGTAAGACATCTACTTACACTAGCCGTATTGCTGCTCGCTCTGCTGCCTGCGAAACCGGCCCTGGGCGAAGTGGACCCGCCCCAAACCACGCTTTTCGTCACACCCACCCCTGTGCCTACCGCAACACCTTTGCCAACTCCCACGTCGTCCTCCCGGGCTACGCCCATCATCCTCAACCTCATCCCCAGCGTGGCTGCAGTCGTGGTCCTTCTGATAGCGGCAGTGTGGCTGCACAGGCAAGCGTTTTCGAAACAAGCCTAGCGCCCTCTTTAACCGTCCCGGCCAGCAGCACGCTAATCCAAAAAGTCGGGAACCTACATACGCCCT
>CAZKDJ010000019.1:0-9312 GCA_964551295.1 uncultured Anaerolineales bacterium
GCTCCGACCGCGTGGCCAAGTACAACCAGTTGCTGCGCATCGAGCAGGAGCTGGGTGACGACGCCGTCTACGCCGGGCTGGCGGCATTCCCGCACCTGCGCGGCTAGGTCGTCAAATCTTCTGCGAGTGTGCCATTTGCGCGACTACTTGCACCCGCTTTGCGTTGGGTGTGGGTAGTTGCGCTTTCGTTTGTATGAAAGTTGGCCCGCTTGGTAGTAGATTGTGATAGGGGTGTGTTGTGAAAGGCCGACTGTGGCTCGAGGTGATTAACGGGAATATTCAGCAGCTTCTGTCCGAGTCTTCGCTGCGCGACAGGGAAATTGAGTTGCGCGGTCTGCCGGATTTGAGCTTGGAGATAGTCGTTGATGGCAAAGTGTATAAAGGCCTCGATGAGATTTCCGATGTAACTGTCCGCGATCTGATCCAGGCGGCGATAGACGAATGGCAGAATGAAGCGGAAGCAGCCGCTCTCGTACAGGCGCCGCTGCCCGCTCAGCGCTCCGCGCCGTTCACAAGCAGGACATGGCTAATTGCCTGGCTGGCTGCGATGGTACTCGTTTTTGTACTGCCGCCAATGTTTGTTGCGCCTGCTCACATGGCCATGAGGTTCAGTCTTTTGTGGGCCGGTGGGATGCTCGGTGGCTTGATTGGCGCCCTTGGGAGCAGGGCGATGGCTCGACGTGTAGTTGGGAGCGAGAATCCAAGAGCTTTGATGTTCTGGGGGCTCCTTGGAGGTGGGTTGGCTGTTTCGCTAGGCTTTGCTGTTGCTGCAGGCATCCTCTCACTTATTCCATAATGCCTGGTGCCTCTCTTGAACGCCGCGCATGCTCTGAGGGTGGATACGTGTCTAAATCTCAAAGACTGTGGCTGATTGGTTTTGCGGGATCTATGCTGCTCTTGACCGGACTGGCGTGTGGCGTGCTAAACCCCACACCTCTCCCGGTATCGACGCCTGTACTAAACACGCCTACGGCGCTTCCTGTTCCCACAGCCACGCCGGTGCCCACGCCATCGCCGAGCCCGACGGCGGCGGTGGCGCCCACGCCGCCGGAGCCTGTGATGAGAGGCATGATCGAGCCAGGTGAGACGGTGCAGGGCACGCTGCCGATTTTGGGAGCCGACGTGTGGACCTTTGAAGCCGGTGCGGACCAGTACCTCACCATCGGTATGAGCGCCCTCGACCCAAGCGCGCTGGACACGTACCTGGAGCTTTACGACGGGGACGGTGTGCTGGTAGCTGAGGACGACGATAGTGGCGGGGACACCAACTCGCTCATCGTCGAGTTTCCCGTTGTCGTGACGGAAACCTTGACGATTCGCGCGCTAACCTATAGCGGCTCGGGCGATTACGTCCTCAACGTGAACGTCGTCGCGCCCTCAGGGGGCGGCGCGTTGGGGTATGCCGCGCCGGTGGCGGGCGTGCTACCTGCACCGTGGAGTCGGTACGAGTGGACGTTCGAGGGCTGGGAAGGGGAGGTGGTCAACGTCGCGATGCGGGCGGCGGACGACGTGCTGGACTGCTATCTGGAGCTCTATGGCCCCGAGGGCGTGTTTCTGACCGATGACGACGACAGCGGGGCGAGGTACGACGCGCTCATCGAGTACTATGCGCTGCCCGCCGACGGCGTCTACAGCGTGGTCACGCGCGGCGGCGAGTTCGGCGTGACGGGAGTGTACACACTCACGTTAGAGCTGACAGAGATGGTGGTGCAGGATACCCTCGCCTACGGCGACAGCGTGCACGCCACGCTGGAGCCCGACGCGCGCCATCACTGGCTGTTCGATGGGGAAGTGGGCGACATGGTCGACATCTCGATGCGGGGTGGGCTGGATGCATATCTGGAGCTCTTCGCGCCCGACGGCGTGCGGGTGGCGGTCGATGACGACGGCGGCGGTGGCTCCGACGCCGCCATCGCCGCGTTCGAGTTGCCTTTGAGCGGCACTTATCGTATCATAGCCAGGGGACACGACGACGAAGACGTGGGCGAGTACGAATTGACGTTGGTTGGACCATAGGTCAACGGGCAGGGAGTTGGAAAGATGGCGCGTACAAAGATTATCTGCACACTTGGGCCGGCCTCCGAATCGCCGGAGGTGATACGCGGCCTTGTCCGAGCGGGTATGGACGTAGCCCGGATCAACTTTTCCCACGGCGATCACGAAACGCACGCGCGGTCGATTGCCACGCTGCGCCGGGTGGCCGAGGAGGAGAGGCAGTTGGTGGGTGTGATGGCCGATCTGCAGGGGCCCAAGCTGCGCGTGGGCGAGATCGAGGGAGAGGGGATCGAATTGGACGAGGGAGATATCGTCACGTTGACCACTCATCCTCGAGCGGGCGTGAAGGGCGATATTCTGGTACCGCATCCACAGTTACTGCGCGACCTGCGGTCCGGGCAGACGGTGTTGCTGGACGATGGTCACTTGGAGCTGGTCGTCATCGGCCTGAGTGACGGCGGCCTCAAGTGTCGCGTGATAACGGGGGGAGAACTCACCTCTCGCAAGGGGATCAACGTGCCTGGGGCTGCGCTGCGCTTCTCTGCGTTGACCAAAAAGGATAGGGAGGATGCCGCGTTTGCCCTGGAGCAGGGCGTGGATTTCATCGCTCTTTCCTTTGTCTGCCGCGCGGCTGACGTGCGCGAGTTGCGGCAATTCTTGCGGGCCAAGCAAGGTGACGTTTCCATCATCGCCAAGATCGAAAAGCCGGAGGCGTTGGCCGTTTTTGACGAGATCCTGGCCGAGGCGGATGGGATCATGGTCGCCCGGGGGGATCTGGGGGTGGAGACACCCGCCGAGGCGGTGCCGTTTCATCAGAAGCACATCATCCGCGCCTGTAATCAGGTAGGCAAGCCGGTCGTTACCGCCACGCAGATGCTGCAATCGATGATGGACAATCCACGTCCGACGCGGGCGGAAGCGTCGGACGTGGTCAACGCCGTCTTGGACGGCACGGACGCCGTGATGCTCTCCGGCGAGACGGCAGTGGGGCAGTATCCGATCGTGGCGGTGAGTGTGATGGAAAAGATCTGTACCAATGCGGAGGTCCATCTGCCCTATGGGCGCCTTTTACGCGATGATGTCTGTGGCTCCGCCCAATTGACGAGTGCGGAGGCGATCAGCGCTGCTGCCGTCGATATCGCCAATGAGATAGACGCCCGGGCGATTATCACCGCCACAATGTCGGGTATGACGGCGCGTATGGTGGCCCGCCATCGCCCATCTGTGCCCATCGTGGCCGTGACGCCCGATCAGGCGACGTTGTACCGACTGGCGCTGGTGTGGGGTGTGGTGCCGGTGCAGGTGGAAGAGTTCAGCACCACGGACGAGATGGTGGAGGTGATGGTGCAGGCCGCGCGCGAGGCGGGCCTGGTGGACTGGGGTGACTCGGTTGTGCTGATGGCAGGTGTTCCCTTTGGCAGCGGCGGGGTGACCAACATGCTCAAGGTGCACGTCGTGGGTGAGCAAGAGGAGATGTAGAGCGGTTCGCAGTTGACGATTCGGCACCACAGAAGCACGCTGAAGGTCCGCCCTACGGGTGGGATCGTGCTACAAACAAAGCCCTCGGATTCCCGAGGGCTCGTGTTTTGATGAGGTGGATTTACTTGGCTTCTTTAGCGGGGGGCGTGGCAGCCTTCTCCGATTTTGGTTTCGGACTGTTGGGCACGGGTTCCACCACTTGCGGGGTGACGTTCGTGCCGCAGTATGGACACAGGGCCCAGCGCAGGTGAATCGGCCGGTTGCACGCCGGGCAGGCGTGCTTGAGTTTGGTGTGACAGGAGGGACAGAACAGGTATTCTCCTCTGACGCGCTGCCCGCAGCCGGGGCAGATCTCGGGCTCCTCGATGGCCTGCAACAGCGCCTCTTGTTCCAGGGAGCGCTCGTACGTATCCGCCAGCGTCTCCCTCGGGCGCAGCATCAGGTACACCATAAATCCGATAACGGGCAGCACGAGCACCAGCAACGTGGCAAGTAGCTGGGCCAGGATGTCGCGGGAGCGGGCGTGGATGTCGCGGAACACCCAAATTCCCATCCCGCCCCACAGCGCGATGGTCATACCCCCACAGGCCGTGGCGAGGATGGTCAGGATTAGAGGAATACTGTCTAGATCCATAGATAGAGTTGCTCCTTAAGCTGGTTTGAAGTATCTACTCAGTCGCTCCCGCCGGATTGTCAAATCCAAGCTGAACAGGGTGAGTGGTTACGTTTTGAAACACGTGGGCCGTATTATACCATCGGCTGCCGGGGGGGCAAATCTGCCGGTAGGCGCTTTTTGCCCAGGTATCTCTCGAGTTCCCATGCCGTCCGGGCTGCGAGCCCGGCCCATGTGATCCCGCTCACCGCCAGGCCTACCTTCCAAGTTCTGGGCGTGAACGTCATTCGAACGACGTGTTCGCCTGGTGGCAGCCTCACCGCACGAAACGTATAATCTGCCCGCAGCACCTCCACCCGATCACCGTCCACGGTGGCCTGCCAACCGGGATAGTACACCTCGCTCAACACCAGCCATCCGTCTGCCGGCATTTCGACCGCCAGCACGATCTCATTTATCCCATACCTCACAAACTCGACCGTGCCCCCCTCAATCTCCAATCTCCGATCTCCAGTCTCTGATAGATGCCTAGCCTGGCTCTCTTCCAGAATCACTGTCTCTGTCGGGTTGAAATCTGCAAACAGCGCCTCCCAGGCGGCCGTGTGGTTTTCTACTATCGTGGCCTCGTGCACCATGAACGCCAGCGGGAGAGCCTGGGTGTTGAGATAGACGTCGATGCGTGGATTGTCCGCGTACACCGGCACCAAACGCTCGTCGCCCGGCGCCTGTTCCTTGGGGGCCAGCACGTATTTTGCCCCCAGGAGGTTGTACAGTGTTGCACCGCGCTCTCCTTTCGCCACTTCCAGATAGGCGTGATACGGAGCCAGACCCAGCGGGTTAAAGATGCCGCCGACGTCGTACAGGCCATGCACCGGCGCTGCATCCGGCTGCCATGCCCCGGCGGTGGCCTCGATGCGGTAGAGGCTGGCGTCTTGGCGCAGAAAATCGACCACGTCTTGGTGCTGGAACCCCCACGTGGGGTCGTTCGGTTCTATCTCCAGCGTGGAACCCAGTACGATCAGGTCGGTCGCCAAGAGTCCCACGAGTAGCCAAGCGATCCAGCGCCGCCGCTGCACGAGCCAGATCAGTATCCCGCTCAGCGTCAGAAGCGCTGCGGCGACGCAGATGCTCATCGTAGCCTGGGTTACGCGTTCGGAAGGTACATTCCGCGCCTGTCCCAGCCCCAAGGCTAGCAGGGCGATTCCGACCGCTATCGCGCCCAGCCCGACCCAGGTTGAGATCGGGCTGGCCCCGTGCAACAGCCGATCGAGCCCATAGGCCGCCAGTGCTGCCAGTCCTAGGTCGGCCAGCACGGTCATGCGGGCCGGTACCCGCACCTGGTCGAACATCGGCACGTAGCGATACAAGAGCCCATACAGCGGTGTGTGCTTGCCCATTGCCAGCAGAAACCCGAGCGTTGTCAGAAGGACGAAGAAGCCAACGGGGAAGAGGGGTTTCGGGTCGTCGGCTCGCGGAAACTTGAACCCAGAACCTGGAATCTTGGTCTTGGCGATCCAAGATGCGCCGGCCATGCCGATGCCCACCGCTGCCAGCACCAGCGTCGCCACGCCCGCGTATCCCACCTCCACCCGATCCCAGTCGCCCCAGAAGCCTATCGCACTGCGCCCGTAGAAACCCGGTGCCAGCAGGCCGACCAGGGCTTGTGGCGGCAGTGAGTAAGCCGTGGCCTCTGCGTACGGTAGATGGCTCCTGCCGGTGTGTTGCGCCATCTCGCGCGCGGGTAGCAGCATCAGCGCTGCGCCCCCGATCCCGACCGCCACGATCAGCGCCGCACGTATACACATTCCCAGGATCCCTGTCCATACCTCTTTGCCTCTTGCCTCCTGCCTCTTGCCTCTTGTCATCTCAATGGCGAGTCGATACACCACGTACCCTGCCAGCGTCAACCCCACCAGCAGCAGCATCTGCCCGTGGCCGGCCAGCGCAGCCATCGCCAGCACCGCACCGGCCCCGGCCGCCCAACTTATTGACCGCCTGCCTTCTTCCGTCAGCGCGCGATGGGTGAACAAGATAAGCAGGGGCAGCCAGGCGGCAGTCGCATTGAGGTTCAGGTTGCCGATGTGCGTGACGAACAGGTCGGAAAGGGCGAACGCGACCCCTCCCAGCAGCGCCGCCGGACGTCGCAGACCCATTCCTCGCAGCAACGCCAAGCTGGTCGCGCCCGCCAACCAGACGTGAAAAACGACCAGCCCTTCCAGAACTGCGTAGGAGGGTTCTCCGAACAAAGCAAAGGCCAGCAGATTGATCGGGTAAAATACACCGGACTGGTTATCGGCGGCGTAGGGAGCACCGCTGTAGAGATGGGGGTTCCACAGGGGAATCTCGCCCGCCCGCAGGCTGCGGGCCGAGAAGCGATACATCGGCCACAGGAAGGAGACCAGGTCGCCGCCGCCGTGGGGAATCCAATAACCGGCGAACATCAGTGGCCAGAAGAAGGCCACCACGATCAGCGCGAGGAGTGCCAGGCTCAAAAGGCCTATGAATAATCTACGGTCGTGCATCGAAGCGCCTTGATTCTATATCGCAGTATGGCCGCGCTCCGAAAAGCGCGGCCATTTTTCTGCTGATCGACTGGCGCAGGATGATCGCACGTGTGTGTAACGCGTCAGCGTCAGTCGCTTTCAGAGTCCAGCCCGACCAGCCGTGTCCACTCGCTATGGATGCCAGCCTCAGTCACGCCATAGTAGACGCGCACTTTGCCGTTCTGGCGTTGCACCAGATCGTAGCGCGCTTGGTCGGCGTGTTTGCGTTTCTTGAGCATGGCGATTTCACCGCGCCAGTCGACTTTGGTGGCATCTACCGGATGCTCCTCGGCCTCTACGATGGCATAGTGCCACAGCCGCCGCGCTGATTGGCGGGTGACGTTCTTGACCACGTTCCCGTTGCGCAGATCGCGCAGGGTGTGGTAGCGTGTGCCTTTGCGTTCCTCCGTCTCTACGACCTCTACGCCAGTACGGGGAGGTTCGATGTGGTGGCTGGGGAGCGTTTTTTCGTGAGCGACTCCGGGCGCGCCCAAAGCACGTTTGACCAGATTCGCGATCTCGTCTCGCACTGCCAGGCCGGTCTCGGTCTCGCTACGTACATAGATTTTGCTGTCGTCGATGGCATAGGGCGGATCGCCGCCGCGAGGCACCACCAGCCGTATCACCTTGGCCTCCCCCGTCGTTTGCACGTCTATTGTGGCCGGCAAGGGAGGGGTGATGCGGCGCTCGATCTCTTCCTGCAGCGTTTTGACCGCCCGCGAGGGATTGCTAATTCCCTCGATGCGCTCCTTGGGATTGGCGCTGATCCCGATGTAGAGGGTGCCTCCGTTCGTGTTGGCAAAAGCGCACACATCGGCCAAGATGGCGTACAGCCTCCCACCGCGCCGCGTATACTCGACGTGAAAGTCCTGCACGATGGAGGCGCCTTCCTCCCGCGCTGCCTGGATATAGTCCACTGGCGCTTTTGTCGCTCGGTAGGGGCGCGTGCGGGCAAAGTCGTCGCTCTGGAGCACCTCGCACAGCGCGGCAAAGCTGACCTCGGGCAGGAGCACCTCCGTCACCCGATCGCCGACCCCAAGGTGTTTGGCGTTTTTGGGATCACGGTGAACCCGGTGCGCGTCGGAGCCCTGGATGCAGCGCATGCGGCGTGGATATTCTGGGCGCGAGCCGTCGAAGAAGCGCGCCGTTGTGCGGCGACCCTTCTTCTCCAGGTCGGTCACTTCCAGTGCGTGCAGGTGGGGATCCTGGGTGTACGCGATGCGTGTCTGGCCGCCAAATCCCATCCCGCGCATCGCCACGCCGTGACTGGTGTTGGCGTGGGCGGCGATGACGATGCCGCCCGCCTCGTCGATCACCCGGTAGGCGGTCAGCACATCGCTTGTCGCTCCCACCTCGCCGCTGCCGGCATCGAGTTTGTCCGGCGGGATGTTGAGCTGGCGCAGGATGAATTCCAGCTCGCGCACGACTGTCCCTGGGGAGAAAATGCCCAGGATGTGAAAGCCTAATGTGGCCGTAAACTCGAATCCGGGCAACACCAGCACCTTGTCCAATAAACGGCGGTATTCTGCCAGTTTATCTTTTTCCTCATTGCGCAACCTGCCCAAGTCTTCCAATAGCTCTAGTTGATGAATCTCCTCTGTCATCTCGCGATAGCCGGCCACAGAATTGTGGTCGGTGAATGCGATAATGTCGAGGTCTTTTTGCTCTGCAGCTTTTAGGATATCCAGATATGATGCGTTGGATTCCTGAAAATCAGTAGAGGCGGGGGTGTGCAGATGCAGATCAACCCGCCGCCACTCTTGTTTGCTGTTTTTTCTTTTTTGTTTGCTCATTCGCTTGTATCCTGTTTTCCTAGTAGTTCCTCGACGAGTTGCAACAGTTCCGATGGGCGGAAAGGTTTCAGGATAAACGTGTCGGCGCCCGCGCGCAGGCACTCATCACAGCGATCCATCCCCGATGTCATGATCACTGGTATCGTTCTTGTCGTCTCGTCTGATTTGAGTTCCTGCAGCACGCCAACTGTGTCTCCACAGCCGGCGTGCACGTCCATCACCAGCAGCACCGGCTTGATTTGACGCACGGTTGGCATCAAGTCATTCGGGTCGGAGATGATGGCTGCCTGGTATCCTTCTAGCTCGAATACCGTTTTGAGAAGACCCGTGAAGGTCCTATCGTCGTCTAGCACAAGGACGGTGCCGGTTTCCATGGTTTGGTTTCGCTCCTGATGTTCTAAATGCCATTTGCTGCTAACGCAGCCTCAAATACATCGTCCACTTGTTCAACTAGGACAAAGTTGAGGTTTTTGTGTGCTTCGTCGGGAATATCTTCTAAATCCTTTTCGTTTTGTTTTGGCATGATGACGGTCTTGAGACCAGCTCGGTGGGCTGCCAATACTTTTTCTTTGATGCCGCCCACGGGGAGGACTTGGCCGCGCAATGTAATCTCACCCGTCATGCCCACGTCGTCGCGTACGTTGCGGCCTGTGAGCAGCGATGCCAAGGCGGTGGCCATTGTGACCCCGGCCGACGGCCCGTCCTTGGGCACTGCCCCTGCCGGTACGTGTAGGTGAATGTCTATTTGTTCGAAAATGTCGTCGGGGATGCTCAAATCCTTTGCTTTGGCGCGCACGTAGCTCAATGCGGCCTGCGCCGATTCTTTCATCACGTCGCCCAGCTGGCCGGTGACCATGAACCCTTTCTCCCCGGGCATCTTGGTGGCTTC
>CAZKDJ010000019.1:9322-34496 GCA_964551295.1 uncultured Anaerolineales bacterium
CATCAGATCGCCGCCGGCGGCCGTGACGCCCAGACCGGTGGCCACGCCGGGTAACTGGGTGCGCAGCGCCGTCTCGGGAAAGTAGCGCGGCTTTTTCAGGAACTTGGCCACATTGTTCTTTGTCACCTTGGTGGGCTTTGTATCTTCCTCCTCCGCGATGTGGGTCACCACCTTGCGACACACCTTGCCGATCTCCCGTTCCAAATTGCGCACCCCGGCCTCGCGGGTATAGTCGCGGATGATCTGGCGCAGCGCGCCGTCGGTAAAGCTGAGCTCCTCTTTGCGCAGGCCATTCTCTCGTAGCTGGCGTGGAATCAGGTACCCCTGGGCGATGTGTACCTTTTCCGTCTCCGTGTACCCCGAGAGCTGGAGGATCTCCATACGATCCCTTAACGGAGCTGGGATGGGGTCGAGCAGGTTGGCGGTGGTGATGAACATCACCTGCGAGAGATCGAACGGCACGTCCAGGTAGTGGTCGCGGAACTCGCGGTTCTGCTCCGGGTCCAGCACCTCCAACAGGGCGGATGCTGGATCGCCCCGAAAGTCGGTTCCCAGCTTGTCCACCTCGTCGAGCATAAAGACCGGGTTCTTTGTTTCCACCCGCCGCAATGCCTGGATGATGCGTCCAGGCAGCGCGCCAATGTAGGTGCGCCGGTGGCCCCGAATCTCTGCCTCGTCGCGCACGCCGCCCAATGACTGGCGGACAAACTTGCGCCCCATCGCCCGCGCGATCGACTGGCCCAGGCTCGTCTTGCCCGTCCCCGGTGGCCCGACAAAGCACAGAATGACGCCCTCTCGCTCTCTGCGGATCAGGTCGGTCGGCTCGTTCGCCTCAAGTTCCTCCTTGCGTTCGGCCCGCAGCTTGCGCACGGCTAGGTACTCGAGAATGCGCTCCTTGATCTCGTACAGATCGTAGTGGTCCTCGTCCAGCACTTCCCGCGCGTGGGAGATGTCCAGGTCGTCCTCCGTCTGGATGCTCCAGGGCAGGCTGGTCAGCCAGTCCAGATACGTGCGGATGACGCCGTATTCGGCGGCAGCGGTGGGGAGCTTGCTGAGACGGTTGAGTTCGCGGCGGGCCTCTTTCTCCGCTTCCTCTGGCATCCCCGACTCTTCGATCTTTTTGCGGAACTCCTCCACCTCCATCTGCTGCTCGTCAGCCTCGCCCAGTTCCCGTTGAATGGCCTTGAGTTGCTCGCGCAAAAAGTACTCGCGCTGCGTCTTTTCCATCTCCGACTGGGCTTCGTGCTGGATCTTGCGCCCCAGTTCCAGCACCTCGATTTCTTTCGACACGACGCTCACCAGGAGGTGCATCTTTTCGGTGACCCGGTCCAATTCCAGCAAGCGCTGCGCGTCCTCCAGTTCCATGCGCTTGACCTGGTCCGCGACGTTGTAGACGAGCTGCAGGGGGTCTTCCATGTCGCTGATTACGGTGACCATTTCCTCGGCGACCGTGGGGGAGAGCTCGTTCAGGCGGCGGAACCCATCCACGATGTTCCGGCGCAGCGCTTCAATCTCTGGCGAGGTATCGGCGATCTCTGGGATGGTGGATACGCGCGCGGTCAGATAGGGCGTTTCGCTCGTAAACTCTTCAATCTTGATGCGCAACAGGCTGTGAGCGATCAGCGTGATCGTCCCATCCTGGGATTTGAACAGGCGTTGGACGGCCGCCACCGTCCCGATACGGTGGACGTCATCGGGTCCCGGCGTCTCCAGTTCCGGGTCGCGGCTGGTCACCAGGCCAATCAGCCGTTTCCTGCTCACCGCGTCGTCGACTAGCCGGATCGAGCGGGGCTGGCCGACGCGCAGGGGCATTGCCGTCATCGGGTAAACGACCACACCTCGCAAGGGGAGGATAGGGAGATGTGATGGTACTGTTAACAAGCTGCTATCTGAATCGTCGTCTGATGAACTAGTTGCTTTTCTCGTAATCATGGGATAGTTTAGCAAGTGTAGCAACTCGCTCGCGTTTTCTCTGTCCTCATCTGTCATGTTTGTTTCACCAGTTCTCTTTCAAAGCCGACGCCTATTGGCTGTCAATGTTTGTTGGTCCTGCAATCACATCGTGACCCCATTGTACCACAATTACACGTCTGACTCAAACGTCTGCCAGGTGGGCTTTGGATGTCCAGTTGACAGTTTTTCCCCTTCCGGCTACAATATCGCCCACCTAGGAGGAGTAGAAGTAGCTGATGAAGAAAATGACTAGCGCCGAAATACGCCAGAGATTTCTCGATTTCTTTCAAGATCATGGCCATGCGATCGTGCCCAGCGCCAGCCTGGTGCCGGTGGACGACCCGACGCTGCTGTTCACCAATGCCGGGATGAATCAGTTCAAGGACGTTTTCCTGGGGTTGGGCGATCGGCCTTACACTCGCGCTGCCGACACGCAAAAGTGCATGCGTGTCTCTGGCAAGCACAACGATCTGGAGGATGTGGGACACGATGGCACTCACCATACCTTCTTCGAGATGCTGGGCAACTGGTCGTTTGGCGACTACTATAAGAAGGAAGCGATTGCCTGGGCGTGGGAGCTGCTGACCGAGGTGTTTGGTCTGCCTGAAGAGCGGCTGTGGGCCACTGTTTTCAAGGACGAGTTGGGCGAGTTGGAGACGGATGAGGAGGCAGTCGCGTTCTGGCGCTCGGAGACAAAGATCGACCCCGATCACATCTTGTACTTTGGCCGCAAGGACAACTTTTGGGAAATGGCGAAGGTTGGCCCCTGTGGTCCCAACAGCGAGATACATCTCGACCAGGGGCCTGATGCCTGTGACCGGCGCGACGATCCCGACCACGTCTGCCGGGTCAACGGGGACTGTAGCCGCTTCCTCGAGCTGTGGAACCTGGTCTTTATCCAGTACAACAAGGACGAGGACGGCAACTTGCACCTGCTGCCGGACAAACACGTGGACACTGGGATGGGATTCGAGCGCTTGGTCGCCGTACTTCAGGGAGTGGACTCGAACTACAAAACCGATCTGTTCATGCCGATCATTCGACGCATCCAGGAGATGACGGGCCACACCGACGCGCAGGTGGCGGAGAACATCGTCGCCTACTGCGTCATCGCTGACCACGGGCGGGCGGCCACCTTCCTCGTCGGCGACGGGGTCCTGCCGGGCAACGACGGGCGCAATTACGTGCTGCGTATGATCCTGCGTCGCGCGGCCCGCTTTGGGCGCAAGATCGACTTGACGGAGCCGTTCCTGGCAGATGTGGCCAAAGTCGTGATCGAGACGATGGGGACGGTTTTCCCCGAGCTGGCGAACCGCCGCCAGTTTATTCTCACCACGATCACGCAGGAAGAGGAGCGTTTCTTGCGCACGCTGGACTTGGGTTTGGCTCGCCTGGACGAGGAGTTGGCCGAGTTGGAGGAGCGGGACGTAAAGGTCGTGCCGGGCGATGTGGCCTTCCGGCTCTATGATACCTTTGGCCTGCCCCTAGAGATCACGCGGGATGTAGCCGGGGAGCGCGGGTTTGAGGTGGACGAGGCCGGCTACCGCGCGGCGCTTGATGAACAGCGCCGTCGAGCCCGCAAAGCAGATAGATTCGAGATCCAAGATGAAGAGACGCTAAAACGCTACACGGGTATTCTCGCAGATATCCAGCGGGACAACCTCTTGGGTGAGGAGGGCGTCGTCCATGACCCCTATTTGGCGACCGAGCTGGAGACCACGACAGCGGCGATCTTGCGTGATGGAAAGCGGGTCAAATCGGCCAGGGTGGGGGATCAGGTCGAGATAGTGCTGGCGGCGACGTCTTTCTACGTCGAGTCCGGCGGCCAGGTCTCGGATACCGGGTTCATCTTGGCATATCCGCCGGAGGGAGACGAGCCGATTTGGGAGATTGAGGTGAGCGGCGCGCTTCAGCCGGTTCCCGGCCTGATCGTTCACGTGGGTCGAGTGCGTCGGGGCCGTCCCAAGGTTGGCGATGCCGCCTGGGCCGTCGTGGGCTATGAGCGGCGGATGGACATCGCTCGCAATCACACGGCCACCCATCTCTTGCATAGCGAGTTGCGCTACATTCTGGGCGAGCACGTGCAGCAGGCTGGCTCGCTGGTCACGCCCGATCGCCTGCGCTTTGACTTTACACACCCGGCGATGCTGACGGAGGACGAGTTGAACTTGGTGACCCAGTCGGTCAACGACGCCATTCTGGTCAACTACCCGGTGGAGGTCAGCCGGGAGGACTATCGGCAAGCCGTGAGCGAGGGTGTGATCGCGCTGTTTGGCGAAAAGTACGGCGACGAGGTGCGCGTCCTGCGCGTCGGGTGGCCGGGCGAGCCCTTCAGTCAGGAGTTGTGCGGCGGCACCCACGTGCACGAGACGGGCGAGATTGGGCTGTTTCATATCGTCTCCGAGGAAAGCGTGGGGGCCGGCGTGCGGCGCATCGAGGCGGTGACCGGGCGGGTGGCGGTGGAACTGGTGGAGCGTCAGATTGGCATTCTCAAGCGCACGGCGGCCTACCTGGGCAGTACGCCGGAGGAGGTGGATCGTAAGGCGCTGGAGTTGTTGGATGAGCTGCAGTCGGCCTGCAAGGAGATCGCGCATCTTCAGGAAAAGGTGGCTCGCCGCGAGTTTGAGACGCTGTTGGACGACGTGCGCACGGTCTCTGGCGTCTCCCTGCTGAGCGCTCGCGTGACCGCTCCGAGCATGGACGTGCTGCGCGAGATGACGGATTGGTTCCGCGACCGGCTGCACTCCGGCGTCGTTGCCCTGGGCACAGTGCTGGGTGAGCGTCCTGCGCTTGTCGTTGCCGTCACTCCCGATCTGGTGGAGCGCGGTGTGGATGCGGCCAAGCTGGTGCGTGGCATGGCGCAGATCGTGGGCGGTGGTGGTGGGGGCAAGCCCGCGCTGGCCCAGGCCGGCGGACGCGATCCCAACCGGCTGGATGAGGCTTTGAGCCAGGCGCCGCGCATGCTTGAGGAAATGCTCTGACGAGATGGGGTTTTTAGTTTTGGATACTTGCAGGTGGGTCGGGAGTAGCTGGTGACGGCGATGCGTTGTCCAGAGTGCGGTTCGACGTTGCGTATTGATGACCAGTTCGCGGATCTGGTCACCTGTGAGTTTTGTGGCGCGGTATCCTCGGTGCGCGGTGCAGACGCGGTTCCGCCGGAGCGAGAGACCGCGCCGGCGCGAGTATCTCCCCAGGCCAAGCATCATTCCTCTTGTGCTGTCATCGAATTGCAGACCCAAGATGACCTCGCCTCCATCCGGCATCGGCTTGATCGTGTGGAGGATGGGCGCGTTGTGCTCGTCACTCCTTGGGATATGCAGTTCCTATCCCGCAAGTTGGACTTTGATCTCCTGCGGCGCGAGACCGAGCGATGGCAGTTGGAGGTTGCCATTGTCTCTACCGACTTTGAGCGGCGGGGATTGGCCCATCGGTGTGGGGTGCCGGCCTTTGCCGACGTCTCTGAGGCAAGGAGCACACAGAAATGGCGTGCCCGTTCTCTAGAGCCGGTGGAGGCCCCTCCGCGTCATTGGTGGGAGGTAGAAGTTGACCTTCAGCCGCGCCCGCGTTCGCGACGGCTGCGGTTTCTTCCTCCGTGGTTCGATTGGGTCAAGCTGGGCGTTCGCCTGCTCATATTCTCGCTGGCGCTGTTGGTCGTCGTCGTGAGCGCGTACGTGATCGTGCCCAGTGGTTCGGTCACGCTGGTACCCGCCAGCCGGGAGTTTGTTACTATCGTGCCGGTGTCGACGGACTTGGAGATCGAGGAGATCGATCACGCGGCCGGGCTCATACCCACGCGCAAGGTCGGCGACTATTTCGAGGGCTCGATCGAAGTTGAGACGACGGGCATCATGAATCTGGTGACGGGCCGGGCGACCGGTGAGGTCGAGTTTACCAACCTGCTGGTACAGGATTACGTTGTGCCAAAGGGCACCATTGTGCGGACTTCCTCGACCAGTTATCCGATTCGCTTCCGCACCACCGCCGACGTCGTCGTCCCTGCTGCCGGCCGAGCCCTGGCCCCCATAGAGGCGCTGGAGGATGGCGTGGGCAATGTGGGCGCTTTCCAGATCAACGTCGTGGAGGGGGTGGCTGCGTCTGCCGTGGCGGTGATCAATCCCCAGGCGACGTCGGGAGCGGAACCTCGAGAGGCGCGCGTCGTGACCCAGGCCGATTACGACCGGGGGCAGGCCCTGCTGATGCAGCAGTTGCTCGATCAAGCGTATGATGAATTGAGCAGGAATTGTCTGGAGCCCTCCGAGATCCTTCTACGCCAGTCGCTGCGTGTCGCGGCGGTGCCCAAGCTGGCGTATGACCGCTTTGTCACCGAGCAGGCGGACAAGGTGGGGGTCACTATGCGAGTATTGGTGGACGGTTGGGCGGTGGACGTGGACAATGCCGAGGCGGTGGCATATGTCGCCCTGTCTTGTCGGATTCCTGCCGGGTACCGGCTGATGGATGCCCGCTTCGAAATGGGCGAGGCTGCCGAGGAGACCGTCGGTCCGGGCGATTTCACCTTTTTTGTCACCGCTTATGGCGAGGCCGATGCCATGCTCAACTCGGGCGAGGCGGTCTATCTCGTGCGTGGCCAGCCTTTGGACGATGCACGCAATCGCTTGGTGGCAAACCTGCCGCTGGCCAAGGAGCCTCAGATCACACACTGGCCGGATTGGCCGGATCAGCTAGACTGGCTGGAGCGCATGCCGTTGTTGGCACTGCGTATCGATGTGCGGGTAGAATCACCGACCGAGGCGGCGGCTCAGGCGCGCTAGGAAGATAAAATGCGTGTGCTGGCTCTGGATGTGGGGGAGCGGCGCGTGGGAATTGCGATCAGCGATCCCACCGGCGCCGTGGCCCGCCCGCTGCAAGCGCTGGAGCGGGGTTCCCGCGAGGAGGACTTTGCCGCTGTCTCTGCTGTCGTGGCCGAGTATGACGTCGGCCTGGTCGTGATTGGTATGCCCTTCAGCCTGGATGGAACGGAGGGGCCGCAGGCGCGCAGGATCGCTGGCTACGCCGAAGGGCTGGCCGATTATTTGCCCACACGGGTCGTCTTGTGGGACGAGCGTTTCACGACGGCGGAGGCGGAAGAGATTCTGCGTCAGAGCCGCAGTGAAAAGAAACGTCGCCGCGCTCGGACTAGCGGTGAGCTGGATGCGATAGCGGCTGCCGTGATTTTGCAAAGTTATTTGGATAGCCGTTATCGCGACGGCGAGGGGACGTAGGTGACGTTAACAACGTGACAGGGTCTTTGAGCGTCACGCTGCTAGCGTGACCTACAGGAGCTGTAGGAGCTATCGCTGTTTGGATGGTGGGCCGACGATGGAAAGCTGGCAGCCGTCGATTGTAGGAGGATGGCTTTGAGTCATAAAAAAGTTGTCAAAACGATAGGCCGGGTCGTCGTTTTTGGTGTGACGATGGGGATTCTCGTCTTTGCGGGATTCTTTGCCTACCAGTTCGTAAAGCGCGCGCTGTCTGTGGGTGGTAATGGAGGAGGCATAGATCTGAGTGATGTACCCGGAGCGGATGATGTGCTCATTGGCCGTTATCTCGAAGCCAATGCTGCAAAGCTGGAGCAGTCGGCCGGCGAAGATGACACGCCGGTGAGTTTTACCATCAGCCCAGGAGAGACGGTGGCCCAAATTGCCATGCGGCTGCAGGAAGAGGGACTCGTTGTCGATGCCGAGCTGTTTCGCCGCTACGTGCAGTATCACGAGATGGATACGACGATTGAAGCCGGGGAGTTTACCCTGTGCCAGACGATGACCATCCCCGAGATCGCCCAGGCGTTGCAGCGGGGCCTGGTTGCTGAGCAGGTCGTCACGATCCAGGAGGGGCTGCGGCTGGAGCAGGTCGCCGCCGCGGTGGCCGCGCAGACGACCGTCCCAGAGGACGAGTTCCTGGCGCTGGCGACGACGGGCTGGCGCGATACGGGACTAGCCTTCGATTTCCTGGCCGAGATCCCCGCTGGCGCGACGCTCGAGGGGTTCCTCTTCCCCGAGACCTATCGCCTGCCCGAGGAGGCTACGGCGATCGATCTGCTGAACCGCATGCTGCAGACCTTTGACGCGCGCGTGACGCCCGAGATGCGGGCGGCGGCGGCCGATCACGAGATGACTTTCTACGAGCTGATCGCGATGGCCTCCATCGTCGAGCGGGAGGCGGTGCTGGACGAGGAGCGCCCGTTCATCGCCAGCGTCTATTTCAATCGCTGGAACTCGGGCTGGCTGCTCAACGCCGACCCGACGGTGCAGTATGGTATGGCCTCTCAGCCGGGCTGGACGGGCGAGTGGTGGCCCCAGCTCACGCCTGAGGACTATCAGGGGGTGATCTCGCCGTACAACACCTACCTCAACCTGGGATTGTCGCCCAGTCCCATCTGTAGCCCGGGTCTGGCCTCAATTGAGGCAACGGCATATCCGGCCGACACGGACTATTTTTACTTTCTCGCCGACTGCACCAAGAACGACGGCAGCCACCTCTTCGCCGTGACCGAGGAGGAGCATCTTAGCAATTACGCGATGTGCGGTGGTGGAGCGCCGTAGCGGGTAGAGCTGTTGGCTAAGAGTGGGACAAAAGATGCAGGAGGCAAGAGGCAGGATGCAGGGTTCAGCTTCTCGGCTTCTGCTTCTTGCTTTCTGCATCTTGCTTCTTGCTTCCTGTCGCTTCCCCGGCACCGTCCGCCCCACGGTCAAGATCGGGCTGGTCGCGCCGTTCGAGGGGCGCTACCGCTACGTGGGCTACGACGTGATCTACGCTGTGCGGCTGGCGGTGCGCGAGGCCAACGCCGCCGGTGGAGTGGGTGGGTACAGCATTGAGCTGGTGGCCTACGACGATGTAGCGGACCCAGCGATGGCGCTTGAGCAGGCACGCAAGCTGGCCATCGATCCCCAGGTCGTCGCCGCTACCGGTCACTTCCGCCTAGAGACGACCGCCGCTGCGGCGGATGCTTACGCCGAGGTGGGTATCCCTCTGGTTTCTCCTGGATTGATCGCGCCCTATGCGGACACATTGACCGACGAGTTGCTGCGATACCTGGATGAGGCGGAACTCGATAGCGTGGCGCTGGTGACCGAGGGCGGCCCCTTGGGATTGGCGCTACAGCACGACGCACGGGTCGGGTCGGTGGTATCGCCGCAGGACGCGGACTGGCTGGAGCGTGTGTTGACCTCCGATGCGGTCGTCTGCGATGCCGAGCCTGTGACGGCGGGTGAGGTAGTGCGGGCGCTGCGGGAGGCGGGGTGGGAGGGCGTCTTTTTGGGCGGGCCGGAGCTGGCCGCGGCCGATTTTGCCGCCGTGGCCGGAGAAGCTGCCGAGGGCGCGCGCTTTGTCACGCCGTGGCCGTTCCCGCAGGACATGCCGGGCAGCGCCGATTTTGTGGCGGCCTATCAGGCGATGGGACCGCACGTGGAGCCTCCCGGCCCGCTGTCGCTCCCGGCCTACGAGGCCACCCAGCAGGTGCTGGCAGCGCTGGAGCGAGATATCGCTGCCCACGGCGCGCCGACGCGGGAGGGGATGGCGGCGGCGCTGGGCGAAGTGGAGTCAAGCGGTACGACCTTGTACTGGTACCATGTCGGGGAAGATGGCGTGCCGACATACATGCCGTAGCGGCGAGAGGGTCAGATCGCGGCAGCTAGAGATTCTCGACGCCTCGCGTCGGGTGATACTGCCGAGCCAGATTGAATATCAAGTGGTTCCCTCTGCCGCGTGAGCGCAGGCCTGCAGCTAGATGGATAAGCTCTACTCTGCCACGCGCTTGTAGAAAATGGGCAGCCGCTGCACGGGCCTGTCGCTGAAGGTATGGGCGGCCAGCACCCGCTCGCGGGCGGCAGCCAGCTTTTCCTCGTCGCTGGCGTGGACGGTGAACAGCGGCGTGTTCTTCTGCACCAGGTCGCCCACCTTGTAGTGCACCACCACCCCCACACTGTGATCGATGGGGTCCTCCTTTTTCTCCCGCCCGCCGCCCAGTTCCACCACCGCTTGGCCGACCTCGACGGCGTTGAGCTCGGCCAGGTAGCCGCTGCGCGGCGCAGGCACGGGCTCGATCAGCTTGGCCTGGGGCAGCCGCTCCGGCTCCTCAATGGTGCGCACATCGCCGCCCTGTGCCTCGACCAGTTCCTTGAACTTTTGCCACGCCGCCCCGGAGGATAGCGTCTCCAAGGCCAGCGTGAGCGCGTCGCTCGTGTCGACGGCCTTGCCGCTCAACACCAACATCTCCGAGGCCACGACCAGGCAGTGCTCGCGCAGATCGGCGGGGCCGCCCTCGTGCAGCGTGCTGATCGCCTCCTTGACCTCCAAGGCGTTGCCCACTGCCCAGCCCAGCGGCTGATTCATATCGGAGATGAGGGCCACCACGCGCCGCCCGGCCTCGGTTCCCAGGCGCACCATGGCCTCGGCCAGTTTCTCTGCATCCTCCAGTGTCTTCATGAATGCGCCGTGGCCCACCTTAACGTCGAGCACGATTCCGTCGGCGCCGGCGGCGATCTTTTTGCTCATGATCGAGCTGACGATGAGAGGGATGGAGTTGATGGTGCCCGTCACGTCGCGCAGGGCGTATAGCTTGCGGTCGGCAGGGGCCAGATCGGCGCTCTGCCCGGTCAGCACGACGCCGATCTCGGCGATCTGGGCCCTGAACTCGGCGTCGTTCAAGTCGGTGCGGAAGCCGGGGATCGATTCCAGCTTGTCCACCGTCCCGCCGGTAAACCCCAGGCCACGTCCCGTCATCTTGGCTACCGGCATGCCACAGGCAGCGACCAGCGGGACGACGATCAGGCTGACCTTGTCGCCCACGCCGCCGGTGGAGTGTTTGTCCACCGTGATGGGGGCCACATCATCCAGGTCGAGCATGTCGCCCGAGTGGGCCATTGCCATGGTCAGGTCGAGCGTCTCGCGGTCGGTCATGCCGCGCAGAAAGACGGCCATCAGCCATGAGGCGGCCTGATAGTCGGGGATTTGGCCTTGGGCGTACCCTTGGACAAAGAACTCGATTTCCTCGCGCGAGAGCTCATCCCCGTCGCGTTTCTTGGCAATTATGTCTGTGGCATGCATAGGTCACCTCGTTGTTGATGTGAAAAAAGGGCAACTTTGGTAAACCACGAAATGCTCCCATTGGACGAGAGTCCAGCGGCTCAGACGCGGACTTTTGTCCGCTTGGAGCATCAAATCATGATCTGCCCAACTTGGCTTTATTATAGCATAGGTTGAGATCATCTGGGAAATTGCCCTTGCTGGTGGTTGGAGCTATAATGGGTCAAAAGGAGCCAAAGCGATGGAAAAAGTGGATGTAATCTTGACCGGTGGTAGCGTAGCCACGATGAATGCCAAGTTTGATCTGTTCGTGCCCGGCGCGGTAGCTATCCGCGCGGGTTCGATCGAGGCGGTGGGTCCTGCCGATGAGATTGCGGGCGCATATACCGCTGACGATGTCGTGGACTGTAGCAGCTGTGCCGTGACCCCAGGGCTGGTGAACGTTCACACGCACGCGCCGATGACCCTGCTCAGGGGATTGGCCGACGATCTGCGGTTGGACGTATGGCTGATGGGCTACATGATGCCCGTGGAGCGCGAGTTCGTCGGTTCCCGTTTCTGCTGGCTGGGCACGCAACTGGCCTGCGCCGAGATGATTCGCTCTGGCACGACCTGCTTTGCCGACATGTATTATTACGAGGAGGCGGTGGCCGACGCTGCAGCGCAGGCGGGGATGCGCGCCGTGTGCGCCGAGACGCTGCTGCGTTTCCCCTCGCCCGACGCGCTGAGCTACGATGAGAGTTTGCAGCACACGCGCGATTTCATCCGCCGGTGGCAGGGGCACCCGTTGATCATGCCGGCGGTGGGGCCGCACGCGCCTTATACGACCACGACGGACCTGTTGCAAGATAGCGCCAAGCTGGCGCTAGAGTTCGACGTGCCGCTACACATCCATGTCGCCGAGACCGAGCAGGAGGTGGAGGATCACTTGGCCGAGCACGGGATGTCCGTCGTGCCCTGGTTGGAAGATCACGGCGTCCTGGACGCTAAAGTCATCGCCGCGCACTGCGTGCACATCGACGAGGACGAGATGCACATCCTGCTGCGGCACGGCGTCGGCGTGGCGCACAACCCCACCAGCAACCTCAAGCTGGCCAGCGGCGTTGCGCCGGTGACGCGCATGCTGGCGCTGGGGCTCAACGTGGGCATCGGCACCGACGGCCCGGCCAGCAACAACGACCTGGACATGTGGGAGGAGGCGCGGTTGGCGGCGCTCCTGGCCAAAGGGATGACGGGCGATCCGACGGCGCTGCCGGCGCGGCAGGCGCTGGCTATGGCGACCATCGGCGGGGCGCGGGCGCTGCACCTGGGCGACGTCACTGGCTCGCTGGAGCCAGGCAAGCGGGCCGATATCGCTGTGATTGGTCTGCAGCACTTGCACAACACGCCCCACTTTGCCCGCGATCCGGAGGCGCTGTACGCGCAGTTAGTCTATGCCGCCAAGGGCAGCGACGTGCGGGACGTGATGTGCCAGGGGCAGTGGCTGATGCGCGAGCGGGAACTCTTGACCTTGGACGAGCAGGCGTTGGTCGACGAGGCCGCCGTCGTGGCGAGCAAGATCGACGCGTTTCTGATCGAGCGGGAGGAAAGCGTGCTCAGCAAGTTGCTCGTCATTGGCCAGGTGGCGCAGCAAAAGATGTTCGAGGTGCAGGTGAAGGTGCTTCTGAGCGAGCCGCCGCCCGAGGGTTTTCTCGACCGACCCCAGTTTGTGGTCCTCAAGCCCTCGACGCGTCGCCAGTATGATACCTATTTTCTGTTCGACGACATGTATCGCAGTCGGCTGCGCTACCGGGAGGACGAGGTGGTGGGTGAGGATGGCGAGGTACAGGACGCGGTCTACCGGTTGACGCTGACCACCGAGACGAAGGAGCGGGAGTACGATAACTCGGTGTTGCTCTCCCGGTCGCGCTTTGACGCGCCGGCGACGCGCAGCCTGCGCTTTTACCGCGAATACTTCAAGCCAACGGAAGAGGTGGCGGTGCACAAGGAGCGGCAGCGCTGCCACCTGCGCTACGGCGGGACTGATTTCGCCATCAATCTGGATCAGCTGATGCAGCCGGATCTGCCGGGCGTGTTCCTGGAGATCAAGAGCCGTACCTGGTCGCAGCAGGATGCGGAGCGCAAGGCGGAGTTGATCGTCGAACTGCTGCAGCTATTCGATGTGCAGGAGCAAGAGCTGGTCAAGCAGGAGTATCTGGAACTGGCCCTCGAAGCGGGCCAGTTGGACAAGTAGCGTCGAAAGAGGAGGCACTAAATGACCGAGATTCTAGAGTTGCTGGGGACGGAGGCGGACAATCTGCTGGGGCACGTCTGTGAGGGGATCCCTAAAGAGATGCTCCACCTGCCAGGGCCCAATTTCATCGACCGGGTGATGGCGCAGACCGACCGGTCTGTAGTGGTGCTGCGCAACCTGCAGACGGTTTTCAACACCGGGCGCTTGGGAGGCACAGGCTATCTTTCGATCCTGCCCGTCGACCAGGGGATTGAGCATTCGGCCGGGGCCTCGTTTGCGCCCAATCCGGTCTATTTCGACCCCGAAAATATCGTCCGACTGGCCATCGAGGGCGGCTGCAACGCCGTTGCCTCCACGCTGGGCGTGCTGGGAGCGGTGGCGCGCAGGTACGCGCACAAGATACCCTTCATCGTCAAGATCAACCACAACGAGCTGCTGACCTACCCCGCGATGCGCGACCAGACGCTGTTCGCTGGCGTGCAGCAGGCGTTCGACCTGGGCGCGGTGGCCGTCGGCGCGACGATCTACTTTGGCTCGCAGGAGTCGCGCCGCCAGATCCAGGAGGTGAGCGAGGCGTTTGCCTACGCTCACGAGCTGGGGATGATCACGGTGCTGTGGGCCTATCTACGCAACCAGGCCTTCAAGCACGAAGGGGTGGACTATCACACCGCCGCCGATCTGACCGGGCAGGCCAACTATCTGGCCGTCACCATCGAGGCGGATATCGTCAAGCAGAAGCAGGCCACGAACAACGGCGGCTACACCGCTATCGGCTTTGGCCGCACGCATCCCAAGGTCTATAGCGAGCTGACCAGCGATCACCCCGTCGACTTGGTGCGCTACCAGGTGGCCAACTGCTACATGGGTCGTATCGGCATGATCAACTCCGGCGGCGCCTCAGGTGAAAACGACCTGGCGCAGGCGGTGCGCACGGCGGTCATCAACAAGCGCGCCGGCGGCATGGGCCTGATCTCTGGGCGCAAGGCGTTCCAGAAACCGATGGCGGATGGGGTCGAACTGCTCAACGCGATCCAGGACGTCTACCTGTCGGACGAGGTGACCGTCGCTTGATGTAGACATCTGACACTTTTGGAGAAACCGGGTTTTTCCGCCGAGAGCCGTGGTAGTTATGGATAGCCTCAGAAAAAACCCGGTTTCTTTGGTTCAAGTCTTGCTTAAAGGCCTCCATAGCCTGGACGATCCGTTCCCCAATATCGGCGTACTTTTTGACAAACTTGGGGGTAAAGGCCTCGAACATGCCGAGCATGTCGTGGACGATCAAGCACTGGCCGTCGACGTGCGGGCCGGCGCCGATGCCGATGATGGGGACGTTGGCGTTCCGCGTGATGACCTTGCTGACCTCCGGCGGGATGGCCTCCAGCAGAAAGCACGCGCCGGCCTCTTCGAGTGCCCGGGCGTCCTCGATGATGCGCATGGCGGTGTCGGCGTCGCGGCCCTGGGCCTTGAATCCGCCCAGCATGGCGATCGACTGCGGGGTCAGCCCCAGGTGTCCCGCGACGGGGATGGTGGCCTTGATCAGCGCCTTGACCGTGTCGATGACCTCTCTCCCGCCCTTGAGCTTGACAGCGTCGCACCCGCATTCCGCCATGAACCGGCCGGCATTCCTGATGGCTTCCTGTGGGCTGACCTGGTAGCTCATGTACGGCATGTCACCGACCAGGAAGGCGCCAGGTGCTCCTTGGCGCACGGCCTTGGTGTGGGGAATCAAGAGGTCCATCGTCACGGGCAGCGTGGAGTCAAACCCAAAGATCGTCTGCCGATGGAATCCCCCACCAGGATGATGTCGATTCCCGCCTTTTCCTCCAATTGAGCCGTCGGATAGTCGTAGGCCGTGAGCCACGTGATCGGCTCCTGATCGCGCATCTTTTTCATCAACGTGTGGATGGTGACCTTTTTTCTTATGCCAATCTCCTTTTCTGTTTTCTAATCAGTCGCTATAAACTGGATTCATCTCCAATGACGAAAATGTAGGTCACGTTTTTAACGTGACGACGCCCGCAAGAGTCACTGGTAGCGTGACCTACTTGGCTACTGTGCTCAAGAGTGCGGCTCCGATCTCGGCGGCTTGGTGTGGGTCTTTGGGATGCTCCAGGAGGACTGCCACCGCGTAGCGTGTGCCGCTCACCTGCGCCACGCCCAGGAACCAGACGTGGGGCGGTTGGTCTGTGCCGGCGACGGCGAGACCCAGGTGGCCTGATATTCCCTCCCCGTAGGATTGCCAGGCTGCCAAGAGATCATTTGCTGTGTCGCGGGTGAGCACGGCACGGGGCTCCCCGATGCTGGGCTGATTCTGCCAATGGCCTGCGCTGTCCTGAACGCGCAGCGCCAGTTGTGGGGCTGGCCTGGTGCCGTCGTTGGCCAGCGTCCCGGCGACCAGCGCCATCTGCAAGGGCGTCACCGTCAGCTCGCCCTGGCCGATGGCTTCGAGCCACAGGTCGTTTGTGGTTCGCAGCGCGCGGGGATCCCAATCCGCGGTCTCGGTTGGGATTTCCAGCGGGGGTGGGGTGGTGGTCAGCGCCCAGCGTTGGATGGCTTCCGTCATTCTCTTTCCTCTTAGCTGCTCTCCTATGTCCACGAAAGGGGCCGGGCAGGCGGCAGCGTAGGCGTCGGCCAGGGTGTATGGTTCGGCGAGGGGGGCGGCACAGGTCAATTGTGAGCCGTTCAGAGCAATACCGTCTGCTGCGTCAGGGGGTGATGCGGTGAGGTCAACCAAATCGTCGCGCAACGCCTCGGCCAGGATGACGGTCTGCAATGCAGCGCCGGGTTGGTAGAGACCCTGGGTGGCGCGGTTGACCAATGGGGCAGCGGGGTCCTCGCGGAGGATGTCCCACGTCTCGTCCAGGCGTTGGGGATCGAAGGTGGGGCTTGAGGCCAGGACTAATATCTCGCCGGTGGTGGCGTCGAGCAGCACCACAGCCCCGGCATAATCTGCCAGCGCTTGTTGAGCTTGCGTTTGCAACGCTGCGTCGAGGGTCAGTTGCATGTCGCGGCCCTGCGGCGGGCGGTGCAGCAGATCGTTCCAGGCGGCTTGCCAGGCATCGCGCCGGGCTTCACCGCGCAGTTCGGCGTCGAACGCGGCTTCGATCCCGCCGGTGCCGTAGCGCAGGCTGGCATAACCGAGCGCGGGTGCAGCCTCCGGAACCGGGTAGCGGCGTGTGACGACGCCGTCCGCGGCAACTTCCACATCGGTCAGCATGACGTTGTCCCGATCCAGGATACGCCCGCGCACGATGCGCTGCTCGTACAGGACGCGGCGAGGGTTGTCCTCGCGGGCGCGCAGGGACTCGGCGCGAACGATGGTCCAATAGCCGCAGGTGGCGGCCAGTAGGACGAGGATTGCGACCAGGGCGCATGTCAAACGGAGCAGAGATTGGCGGAAGGTGGTAGCGGGTGTGGACGTATGGGAGACTGGAGAATCAGAGATTCGGAGGAGGAGGGACAGGGCGATAAAGCTGGTTAGGATGGAGCTGCCGCCGTAAGAGATGAAAGGCAGCGTGACGCCGGCGATAGGGGTCAGCTTGGCGTTGCCGGCCATAATGACCCAGGCCTGGATCGCGAGTCCGGCTGAAAGACCCGCTGCCAGAAGGCGTTCGAAGGGGCGCGAGGCGCGGATGGCGATGCGGAAACCGCGCAGCATCAGTATGCCGTACAGCGCGATGACGGCCAGCGCTCCTGCCAGGCCGAGTTCCTCTCCAATGGCGGCAAAGACAAAGTCGGTGTGCACGGCGGGGATGTAGGTAGGATTGCCCAGTCCCAACCCTCGTCCAAAGACGCCTCCGGCGCCAAAGGCCAGCAGGCTCTGCACGATCTGGAAGGCCCGGCCGGCGGCCTCCGGCCAGGGGTTGAGCCAGCCATCCACGCGTAACGCGACCTTGTCGGAGAGGGCGTAGCCGGCCGCGCCCACGATGACGAACAACACAAGTCCGGCGGCGACGTACCCCCACTGGCCCGTGGCCGGGTACAGCATGGCCAGGAAGGTGAAGAAGAAGAGCATCGCTGCGCCCAGGTCCTTTTGCCATGCTTGGAGCACGATGGCCAGTCCGAACATCGCCAGCAGCGGGCCGACGTAGGCCAGCGGCGGTAGCCGCCAGCGCCCGATTTTTCGCCCTTCTGTGACGAGCAGGGCCCTTCTTTCGGCCAAGTAGGAGGCCATGTAGGCGATCAGTAGAAGTTTAAGCAGTTCGGCGGGTTGAAAGTAGATACCCCAGACCCCCAGCCACAGACGTGGACCGAAGCCAGAGGGATTGACACCAAAGAGGAGGGTGGCTGCCAGCAGTGCCAGTCCGCCAAAGAGCCAGGTGTAGCGGAAGCGACGCAGCCAGCGCAGGTCGTGGCTCAGTCGGACGATGGCGACCAGCACGCCGGTAGAGATGAGCAGCCAGATGGCCTGGCGCAGCAGAAAGTTGATCGCCAGCCGATCAATCAGCAACAATCCCAGGCCGGTCAGGAGCGCGGCGATGGGCAGCAGCAGCGGATCGCGGTCGGGGAGATGGCGGGAGAGAAAAATATGTGCTGCGGTGAAGGATGTTGCCCAGGCGACGACGGCAAGTAGCAGGGAGATTGGAGATTGGAGAGTGGAGATTGCGAGGGTGAGCGCACCGACGAGGATAAGGGCCGTGGCGATGAGGAGCAGGATACGCTCGCGGGTGGTAGTCCGGGCTGGGGCCTGTTTGGTCAAAGTGTCTCAAATCCTCCCGCACTTGGATATTTACCGGATGCAGATATCATCGACGTACATGTCGCTTCCGGCAATGATAAACGAATTGATCGTGCCGTCAAGTCGGAGGGTGCCATCGCCGGCGGTGACGCCGACGCCGCCAATGACCTCCCCGTCGGCAGAATCCAGCAGGGAGCCGTTCCAGAAATCGTCGTTGATCACGAGTTCGGAGAAGGGGGTTACGAGAGGTTCCTGGCTGTAGTTGAGATCGAGGCCGTCGAGCGGGCGGCCAAAGTGGAATTCAAGGCAGGCGTTTTCGAGGTTGATTTCTTTGCCCGAGCCGCCAGCGCGTTCGCCGTTTTCGACGTGCATCACGCCGTCGGTGACCAATATCTTGACGTCGGATGATGCGAACTCGTCCCCCTCGATGTATTCTGCGTCTGCCGGCAGGTCCTCAAAGCTGATACAGAAAAGCTTGAGGGTGAAGGAACAACTCGCCTCGTCCAGACGCGCGCCATCCGGGCTCATCAGCACGGCGGTGAATGCGTGTTCTCCCGATTGTATATCGACAAGTCCCCAGCTCTTGTCCCAAACCTGGCCGGGCTCCAGAACTGCGCCAAATGAAGGCTCGTCGTCTAGCCGGATTTTCGCCGGCCCGCCCATGTTCGATTCGACCAGGAGGCGGGTCTCGTCGCCGTATTCGTATTCCCTGTCGCAGCCGTCCTTGAGTTCGATGCTGATCCAAGGGCCTTCAGTCGGTACCTCGGCTGCTACGGGTTGATCTGTTGGTGGCGGAGGCTTGGGCAGGGCTCCGCCGATGATGAGTGTAGCACCGGCAGTCAACACGATGCCGCCTATGGCTGTGATTCCCGCTACTGTTAGGAGCCACTTGGGCAGTGGTGGACGGGTTTTGGGCGCAGGCGGTTCCTCAGGTGGTTCCTGAGGCGGCGGTGGGGCAGCCGAGATCAGGTCCAGGTTGTGCTTGGTGACCGCCGCGCCGGCCTGATCGCCCAGGGCCTCACGCAGTTGGAGGGCCTGGGTCAGCGAGGTGCGCGCTGCGGCGTGATTGCCCAGGCAGAGCGATCGCGTGCCGGCCTGGTGCAGCGCCCAGGCTTCAATGGCCTGGTCGCCTAGCGCCCGGCCTGCCTGGAGCATCCAGCGCAGCACATGCGCCCACGCGGCCCAGCGACCGCCCAGGGCCAATGCGCCCTCGATCGCTCTCCCCAGCCGCAGGACGTCGGTCCAACGTTCGGCACCGGCGGCCCACTCCAATATGCGCAGGATGCCGTCTGCTTCCTCCAGCAGCTTGTCGGGTGTCTGCCGTTGCGTCTCTGCCCAGGTCGTAAAGTAGGCCAACGCGCGCTCCCTCCACGCTGCCAGGTCCCAAACCTGCTGAAGGGTGGTGTCCAAGCCGCCCGTCAGGCTGTAGCGCGGACTGTGGGCCTGCGCCAGTCCGCGGCGTTGCAGCGCCTGCAAGGTGGCAGCGATATTGGCGACCCCGGTCAGGGCAGCCAAGTGCTCGGCGTGGGCCGGCACTCCATCCAGCGCTGCTAGAGCCGCTATAACCTGTTGTTCCGCGGCCGGGAGGGCGTTTAGTGCATCGAGGGAGGTAGAGGTTTTACCTTTTTCCTCTGGCTCCAATGCGTTCCAGATGCCCTGTGGAAGTCCCCGCGCGCTCTTGCGCGCCAAGTGGATTTGATAAATCCAGTCCCCATTTTTCTCCACTCGCTCCAGGTATTCCTTTTCAATCAGTGCGTCCAGCATCTGTTGCGCTTCGGCGGGAGTCTCTCCCAGGTGTTCGGCCGCTGTCTCCAGTGTTACCTCTCCCTCACGCGTGATGTATCTCACCAGCAGCATCTGCTGCCTGGGGAATTCGAGCAGGTCGGTTGTCCGCATACCCTTTGCCTGGTCTTTTTGTGCTTTCAGATCTGTCAGGAGCAATCCTTTTTCGCGCACCTCGGCTGCTATTTGGATCAGGGCCAAGGGACTGCCTTTGGTGTGTACGCGCAGCCTTTGAGCGGCCGGGCGCTCCTGGGGGGTCAGCGAACGGCCGAGTTCCTGTTCGATCAACGCCAGGGCGTCGTCCGGCGGGAGCCCGCCCAGTGCCAGGCTTTGCCCCTCGCCCCACATGCGACGCTCAGGGGAGGCCAGCAGGAACGCGCAGCCGGGTGCGGCATCCATCACCTTTTCCACATCCTCCCGCGGCAGCTCGACGTCGTCTAGCAGGATCAGGGCGCGCGTGTTCTGCAAGTCGTGTTTGAGCTGGGCGTCGGTGGGCTTGTAGGGAATGCTGGTTTCGTAGAAGGCATCGTAAAGGGATTGGAGCAGGTCGGCGGCGGGCTGGTGGCGGGCTGAAAGGTAGACGACGCCGTCAGGGAGGGAGGCGGCGGTGGGATGATGCGCCAGGTGGCGCAGCAGGGCGGTCTTGCCCAATCCCGCTGCGGCGTGGAACTCGACCGGTTGGGCAGATTGAAGAGCGGCTGTCGCCTCCTTGATCTCGGTGTCTCTATCCAGCAAATCTGGGAAGGAGCGTGGGCGCAAATCGACGGGGGTGGGACGCGGCTCCGGCTGGATCTTTTCGCCGGGCGCCATGATGTTGACCACGCCTCCATGCACGTCGCCGATCTGCAGGATGTGGTCGCCGATGGCCACCTGGCCGCTGACGCTGCCTGCGATGTGGACGCTCACCGGGAGCGCGGCAGGCTCGGGATGCGGCGCGGGTTTGGCGGCAGGGGTTAGTGCGTGACCACACTTTCTGCAAAAGCGCGCGTCGGCGTCGTTGGCAGCGCCACACGCTGGGCAGGTGGTGCCCGTCGAAGGCGCGTCTTGCAATACCTGGCCGCATTGTTTGCAGAAGCGTGCACTGGGGCGATTCTCAAAGCCACATTTCGAACATTTCATGGTCTGCCCCTCTCGGTTGCTTTAGCTCTCCGTTATTTCCCACAGTCGCACGGTGTTGTCGAAAGACGCCGTGGCCAGCATCGTTCCGTCGGGCGAGAAGGTCACGAATTTCACACCCTCTGTATGCCCTCTGAGCACGCGCAGCAGCTTTCCATCGCTGACCCGCCACAGCCGTATCGTGTTGTCGTAGGATCCCGAGGCCAGTACCGTGCCATTTTGCAGGACACTGCCCGGCGTCAACATGTGGCGGCTACCTCTCCGCTGGATGCAATACTGAGACTATTCCAGATACTTGCTCACAATCGGCGCCAGATCGCGCTTGATCTGCCCGAGGATCAACTCGCGCTGGGTGATGAGGGCACCTGCCAGCGTCTGCCCGCACTCGCAGTCCCGCTCGGCTGTGGCGAGTCTGGCAACCAGGATGCGGAGGGCGTCCTGGGCCAGTTGGGTGTTGGCTGCCAACGTGGTCAGCAGCGCCTCGACGCTGACCGGTTCCTCCGTCTCGTGCCACACGTCATAGTCGGTCACGTGAGCCATCGTCGCGTAGCACATCTCTGCCTCACGGGCCAAGAAGGCCTCGGGACAGGCGGTCATACCGATGATGTCCATGCCCCAGGCGCGGAATGTGTGGCTCTCCCCCTTGGTGGAAAAGCGCGGGCCTTCGATGGTGATAAAGCGTCCGCCCGTGTGGACGGTGCCGCCGGCCTCCTCTACCGCCTCGGCCAGCAGGGTCGAGAGACGCGCGCAGTACGGGTCGGCGGTGCCGATGTGGGCCACCAGGCCGCCGCCAAAGAAGGTATACTCGCGCTGCTTGGTAAAATCGAACAGTTGGTTGGGGACGACAACCTCGCCTGGGGCGATGTGCTCGCGCAGGGAACCGCAGGCGGAGATAGAGATCACCTGCTCCACGCCCAGGCTCTTGAGGGCGAATATGTTGGCCCGGTAGTTGACCTCGGTGGGCGTCAGGACGTGGCCGCGTCCGTGGCGGGCTAGGAAGGCGACGCGCGCGCCCTCCAGCGTGCCGATGACGACGGCGTCCGACGGATCGCCGAAGGGAGTGACGACTTTGTATTCCTCGACGGCGGACAGTCCCTCCATCTGGTATAGGCCGCTGCCGCCGATGATGCCGATTCTGATGGGATTCTCGCTCATTGAGTACTCCTTTGTGGTATGTTGGGAGACTGGTAGACCTGTAAATGTGGTGGAGGCTGCGTTTCTAATTGTACACCACCGTTTGTATCTATGCCAGTTTACTTCTTGCTACCAATGGGCTTGATAGACCACCATCGTCTCTCCACCGGTAATCGAGCGCTCCTCCAGCGTGACGCGGTGGATTTCCTCCAGTACATCGTCGCGACCTGCTAGGCCGGGGAACCAGTTGGGGAAGATGATCACGTAATCCACGTCTCGCCAGGCCAGGAAATCGACGAGTTGCTGGGTCTGCTCGGGGGCGCGCAGGACGGGGGTGATCTCCGGCGTGACCAGCCCCGCTAGGTCGACCACTTCCCGCTCAGAGATGTAGGCGATGGCACCGATGTCGTTCAGCGCTATGATGGCGTCGGGCGCGGTGTTGTCCTTGACCCAGTGTCCTAGACGTATGTGCATCTGGTTGATGTCGGCCACGTTCTGGGTGTATTGGTGGACCATCGCCGGCAGCCGCCAAGCCGTCCCGGCGATGATGAGCAGGACAGATAAAACCGCAGAGACGCAGAGATCGCCGAATTTTTTGGGTGTCTTTGTAGTCAAGGCCAACCGGCGGCGTTGGGCCAGTTTCTTCGCCTCCAGCAGCCCCCACACTGCGACGACGGCGTTGCAGGGGATGAGGGGCATCAGGTAGCGTCCGTGCTGGTAGAGGGAGGCGCGCATAAAGGCGTAGGCCAGGGGCAGCCCCATACACCACAGGCTCAGCAGCGGGGCGCGCTGGATTAGCATGATCAGGCCGAAGAGGAAAAAGGGCAGCAGCAGTGGGTTATCGAGGATCAGGTAGACGGCGCCTACGCTCAGGAAGTCGCGGAACTCGTGGTCGGGCAGCAGGCTGACGGCGGCCTTGGCGTGATAGGTGTTGGGCAGCAGGTGGCCGCTGGTGTGGTAGGAGAAGAGGAGGTAGGGGAGAATCATGGCGATGAAGAGGGCGATGGGGAGGAAAGGGAAGCGTCGTAAGATGCGTGAGATGTACGATGTGAAGCGAGATTGGAGATTGGAGATTGGAGATGCGTGATGGGTGATGCGTGAGAGGCTCCAGATGTAGTCGGCTACAGAAAGCGCAAAGAGGAGATAACCCTCGGGGCGGGTGAGGGCGGCTAGTCCGAAGAGCGTCGCCGTGTGGAGGCGGTAGCGGCGTTGGGCTCTATCACTCAGGTGAGCGCCGATTGCCCAGAGGCTCAGCGCCGCGAACAGGCATATCTCCAGGGCCGAGAGCGCGGCCCAGACCATGCGGCCATTGACGGCGACGACCATCCCGGCCAGCCAGGCGGCCCAACGCCGACCGGTCAGGCGCTTTCCCAGCGCGTAGGTCGCCATCAGCAGTGTCAGGTAGCAGGTCGCGCTCAGCGCCTGCCCGGCCAAGGGGAATCTGCCGCTCAGGAGATAGACGCCAGCCAGCAGCAGCGTCCACAGCGGCGCGGTGGAGCCGGACGTGGGTTGGCCGGGGTTGAAGGAGAGGCCGTCTCCGCGCGCCAGGTTTCGGGCGAACTGGAAGTGGATCCAGGCGTCGTCCAAAGGAACGCCGCCGGCGCAGCCGTCCGGTTGGTTGGTGAGGTTGTAAGCGTTGAGGTAAAAGGTCGCCAGCGCCAGAAACCCAACGAGGAGCAGACTCGCCAGCCAGGGCCAATCGCCCCGTTCGAGGCGCGCGGTTTCGCTCAAGGCACCCCCCCAGTACATCACTCTAGCTCCAGCTTCAATTTCGTGTGCCCGATGCCGATCACGTCGCCGGTGCTCACGACGGTGGGATCGGCGACGCGTGCGCCGTTTAGCAGTGTGCCGTTGCGGCTGCCTTGGTCCTCCAGCCACCACTGCTTCTCTTTCCAGGAGAGCAGGGCGTGCCGGGAAGAGGCGTATGTGTCAGAGATGAGAATGGTATTGCTCGGCAACCGGCCGATGGAGGTGACGGGTTGCAGGCGAAACGTGGTGCCTGCTCCAATGGCTTTATCCGTCGTCTCTAGGACGACCAGTCGCCCGCTTGGTCGGATTGACTCGCGGCTGATAGCCGCTTGCCGCACATCACGCCACACCATGACGAATATGGCAGCTAGAAAGGCGTAGAGTAGAATGGCAAGGAATACGCGCAGAATCAGCAGAAGGACGTCCATCGTCAATCGGACTCGGGTTCTTGGGGCAGGGCGGGGGTATCTTCCATATTTGGCAGCGGAATGGGAGTGGGAGGATCCTCGCTGTAGACTACCTGGATGCCGGCGAAGGATATGACATCCCCGGCGTGAAGCACGCACTCCTCGATTGGATAGCCGTTGATCTGTGTGCCCCTTGAGCTTCCCAGGTCGTAGAGCACGTACCGGCCATACCGCCGGCGGAGTTGAGCGTGGTGGCGAGAGACCCGCGGATCCTCGATGATGATGTCGTTGTCGAGCGCGCGCCCGATGGATAGTGTGGCCTTGAGCAGGTTCGCGTGGCGCTGACCCTCTAGAATCAAGAACGGGCGGCCTGGTGGCGCGATGGATTCTGCCTGTGCTTCTATCTCTGGTTCTGGTGGATCAGATTCGGCGGTGATTTCGCGTGTCTTTTCCACAGGCGGCGGCTCTTGAGGGAGCCAACACGCCTCGACGCGCACCTGGTGGGTGGCCATTGTGGGGTCGGGCAAGACGTGAATGACCGGGGGGATCGGAAGTCCGAGGTTGGCCTGGGCGGCTAGATCGGCTACGTGGCGGGCCAGCTCCGTCTCCAGCTCCAGCTGCGCGACAGCCAGTGCGTCGCAGTCGCTTGGGTGCAGGTAAACCCAGTAGTGAGTGGGGGCTTGTGAGATACCGTCTGGTGAGACGACCTGATAGTCCTCCATAGCCCGCGTGAGGTGCGTGGCCACCTCCAGCGGGCTGAGATGTCCGGCGAAAAGTCGGGCGAATGTTCCTTCCACCAGCCGTTCGGCCAGGGCCTCTAAGCGCGCGATTTTACTCATGATTTGGCGATTATAACGTGATAAACGGTAAATGACAAATGGGTACCGTAATATAAGTTGTAATGCACCTGTGTTTCAGTATCCTCCATCGGATCGAATTGTCTGCAACCTGGGGTGACTACTCATTCCGCGCAATAGCGCAAAACTAACCCTGTTGCTCTTGAATTTGGAGGGTCGGCTAACCATCGGAGAAGCTTGTGCTCAAGCCCGTAGGGTGTAAAAACCTCATCCAGAGAAAATCCGTTCAAAAAGTCGCAATCTC